>DASWRQ010000045.1:0-6628 GCA_036403095.1 Kutzneria sp.
CGCCCACGGGTCCAGTTGGCGAGGTTCCGCGATCTCGCGCTGCTGCCGGCGATCCTGGTGCTGCTGGTCGTCGGCTTCATCGCCAGCCCGATCTTCCTGACCGGCGGCAACCTGCTCAACGTCGTGCAGCAGCAGTCAGAACTGGGTCTGCTGGTGCTCGGCGAGGCGCTGGTGCTGATCGTCGGCAAGATGGACCTGTCGCTGGAGTCGACCATCGGCTTCGCGCCCGCGCTGGCCATGGCCCTGGTGCTGCCGACGTCCGAGAACGGGCTGGGCCTCGGGCTGCCGGGCTGGACCGCGCTGCCGGTGTGCCTGCTGGTCGGCGTGATCATCGGCGCCATCAACGCGTTCCTGGTGCTGCGGCTGCAGTTGTCCGGCTTCATCGTGACGCTGGGCATGCTGATCACCATTCGCGGTGTGCAGCAGGGCATCACGGTCGGACAGACGCTGTTCAACGCGCCCGCCTCGCTGTCCTACCTGGGCAGCGCCAAGTGGTTCGGGCTGCCGGTGTCGATCTGGGTGTTCGTGGCGCTGTTCGCGATCGCCATCGTGTTCGTCAGCTACTTCCGGCACGGGCGGTCGCTGTACGCCATCGGCGGCAACGAGGCCGCGGCCAAGGCCGCCGGCATCCGGACCACCCGCGTCGCCACCATCGTGCTGATCGCCGCCAGCGTGCTGGCCGCGCTGGCCGGCGCGCTGATGGTCGGCCGGCTCGGCTCGGTCGGCGCCAGCCAGGGCTCTGGCATGATCTTCACGACCTTCGCCGCGGCCGTGCTCGGCGGCGTCAGCCTCAACGGCGGCAAGGGCACCCTGTTCGGCGCGCTGTGCGGTGTGCTGATGTTGGGGCTGGTCAACAACATCCTCACGCTGGCCCACGTGAACGGCTACTGGATCGGCGCGATCAACGGTGCGATCATCCTCGGTGCGCTGGTGCTCGCGCGGCTGACGACCGGAAAGGCCCAGGATTAGTGGAGACCGTCGCCCTGCACACCCGGCTCAAGCCGGGGCGTGAGGCCGATTACGAGGCCGTGCATGCCGTGATCCCGGCTGAGCTCGACGCCGCTTTGCGCGACGCCGGCGTCCACTCGTGGCGGATCTGGCGCTCCGGCCGGGACCTGTTCCATCTCGTCGAGGTCGACGACTACGCGCACATGCGGTCGTTCCTCGAGGAGCACCCGGCCAATGTGCCGTGGCAGGCCCGGATGGCCGAGCTGCTGGAGGTGCAGGACGACTACTCCGGCGCCGAGCCGTCGGTGAACCTCGTCTGGGCCCTGCCGTGATCTCCGGACTAGGCTTCGGCGGCGCGCCGATCGCGAACCTGTACACCGAGGTGTCCGATGAGGACGCCCGGGCCACCATCGACGCCGCTTGGGACGCCGGTGTCCGCTACTTCGACACCGCTCCCCACTACGGCCTGGGTTTGTCGGAACGCCGCCTCGGCGCCGCGCTGTCCGATCGGCCGCGCTCCGAGTTCGTCGTCTCCACCAAGGTCGGCCGCGTCCTCGAGCCCTTCGACGGCGGGGGGCTCGATGACGCCGGCTTTCTCGTCCCCGCGACCCATCGCCGGGTGTGGGACTTCTCCGCCGACGGTGTCCGCCGGTCGCTCGACTCCTCCCTGGAGCGGCTCGGCGTCGACCATGTCGACATCGTCTACCTGCACGACCCCGACAACCACTGGGACCAGGCGCTTCGTTTCGGCCTGCCGGCGTTGCAGTCCTTGAAGGAGCAGGGTGTCGTCCGTGCCATCGGCGTCGGCATGAACCAGTGGCAGATGCCCGAGCGCTTCATCCGCGAGGCGTCCCTGGACTACGTCATGCTCGCCGGCCGCTACACCTTGCTGGAGCAGGAGTCCCTGGCCTCTTTCCTCCCGCTGTGCCTGGAACGCAGCGTTTCCGTCGTCGCCGTCGCCATCTTCAACTCGGGTCTGCTCGCCCGCCCCGAGGTCCCCACCGACGCCACCTACGACTATGCCGCCGCCCCCGCCGAGGTCCTTACCCGGGCCCGCCGCATCGCCGACATCTGCAAACGCCACGGCGCCGTCCTACCCCAGGCCGCCTTGCAGTTCCCCTTCGGCCATCCCGCCGTCAAGGCCATCGCCGTCGGCGCCCGCACCCCCGCCGAGATCACCGAGAACGCCGCGCTGCTGGCCGACAAAGTCCCGGCCGAGCTGTGGGCCGATCTCAAGTCCGAAGGCCTACTCGCCCCCAACGTCCCCACCCCCTAGCCGGCCCCTCGAAAACGGCCCCGGCCCCACCTTGTTGAAGACGGCCCTGCCCCCCTTATCGAAAACAGCCCCCACCACTCCCGGGGAGGCCGCCCCGGGACCATCCTACCGCCGAAGCCCCGTTGTCGATCTTGGAATGGGGGTGCCTGTGGATAACTGGCGCCCTGTGGACAAACGCGTTGGAGCAGGTCATGAGGGTTGACGCACATCATCACATGTGGGATCTGGCGGTCCGGGAGCAGCCGTGGACGGCCGAGCCGGAGATCGCGGACGTGCTGCACCGGACGTTCACGCTCGATGATCTGACGCCGCTGAGCAGCGCGGCGGGTGTCGACGCGAGCGTGCTGGTGCAGACGATCACAGTGCCGGAGGAGACGCCGGAGTTCCTGGCGCTGGCGGAGGAGTCACCGCTGGTGCGGGCGGTGACGGGCTGGACGGACCTGACGGCCCCGAACGTGGCGGAAACCCTCACGGCGTTGCGGGAGGGCCACGGCGGCCGCTGGCTGAAGGGCATCCGCCACCAGGTGCAAGGGGAGCCGGACCCGAACTGGTTGGTCCGCGAGGACGTGCTGCGCGGACTGAAGGCGGTGGGGGAGGCGGGCCTGGTCTACGAGCTGCTGACCTACCCGCACCAGCTGCCGGCGGCGATTCAAGCCGCGAAGGAACTACCGGGCACGAGCTTCGTGCTCGATCACTGCTCGAAGCCTCCGATCACTACCGGTGAGCTGGAGCCCTGGGCGACGCGGCTGCGCGAGCTGGCGGCGCTGCCCAACGTGACGTGCAAGCTGTCGGGCCTGGTCACGGAGGCGAGCAAGGACTGGACGGTGCACGACCTGCGGCCGTACGTGGACACGGTGCTGGAGGCGTTCGGACCCGAACGGCTGATGTTCGGCTCGGACTGGCCGGTGTGCCTGCTGAACGCCTCGTACGCGCAGGTGGTCGAGGCGACCGAGGAACTGCTCGGCGGCCTGTCGGAGACGGAGCGGGACGCGGTCTGGGGCGACACCGCGGCCCGGGTCTACGGGATCACGCCAGGTCTTTGAGCCACTGCTCGACCCCGGCCACGTGCACGGTCGACCACGACCGGGCCAGGTCGGGCTGCCGCGCGGCCAGCGCGTCGACGATCGCCCGGTGCTCGGCGACGGTCCGGTCGACGGCGCTGGCCTGCGTGATGCCCCGCCAGATTCGGACCCGAACGGTCGGCCCGGCCAACGTGTCGAGCAGCTGGGCCAGATAGGCGTTGCCGCCGGCCTGGACCACGCGGCGGTGGAACTCCAGGTCGTGCTGGACAAGTTCCTCCACGGACTCGGCGGCGGCCGCGGCGTCGCACAGCTCCCGCAGGGCGGCGACCTCCTGGTCGTCGATGCGCTGCGCGGCCATGGCCGCGGCGGCGGGCTCCAGGATGCGGCGCACCTCCAGCACCTCCAGCACGGAGTCCTCGCCGCGGTGCAGGTCCAGCACGAACGACAGCGCGCCGAGCAGGTCGTCGGCCCGCAGGCTGGACACGTAGGTGCCGTCGCCCTGACGCACATCCAACACCCTGACCAGCGACAACGCCTTCACGGCCTCGCGTAGCGAGTTCCGCGACAGGCCAAGGCGCTCGGCCAGGTCCGCCTCCCGGGGCAGCCGGTCGCCCGGCTTGAGCTCCCCGGAGACGATCATCTCCTTCACGCGCAGGATCGCGTCGTCGGTGACTGCCACGACCGCCTCGAATCGTTTCGCCAGACCTCGGATGTTTCCGTCTCCCAGTATGCGTCATGCGGGCTCCGACCGTGATCGTCGGGATGTCGCCGGGGCGCGCGTGTACGCCGAACGGAGTATCGTGTCAGAAACTGACCAGAACTATGATCAGATGGTTTATTATTGACTGGACGTTGGTCGCCACTGCCCGTACCGTCTAATGGTCTGGACCAATGGAGGGCAATTTGGACGCCGTAGTCGCAGCGCCACGAGCACTCGTCGGCGGGGCCGTGACCGGCCCGGTCGCGGTGCGGATTCGAGGCGGCCGCCTTGTCGACGTCAGCGCCGGCCACGCCGGCGCGACCGAGGTGCTGACCAGCGGCATTCTGACCCCGGGCCTGGTCGACGTCCAGATCAACGGCGCCTTCGGCGTCGACTTCGCCGACGTGGACGCGGCCGCGATGCGCACGGTTGCCGAGTCGCTGCCCTCCACCGGCGTCACCCGCTTTCTCCCCACGCTGATCACCGCGCCGGTGCCGACGGTGCTGCGCCAGGCCCACGCGGTTGTCGCCGCCTCGGCCGCGCTGCCCACGACCGGCGTCGCCCGGCCGCTCGGCCTGCACCTGGAAGGGCCTTTCCTGTCCCCGGTGCGGCACGGCGTGCACGACGCGGGCCTGATGGTCCCGCCCGCGCCGGCCAACCTCGACCAGCTGCTGGCCGACGAGATCGTCGCCGCCGCGCTGCGGATCGTCACCATGGCCCCGGAGCTGCCCGGCGGCCTGGACGCCGTGCGCCGGCTCGTGGACGCCGGCGTGGTGGTGTCGGTCGGCCACAGCAACGCGACCGCTGCTCAGACCACGGAGGCCGCCGACGCCGGCGCGACCATGGTCACCCACCTGTTCAACGCTCAGAGCCCGCTGACCCACCGTGAGCCCGGCGTGCCCGGCATCGCGCTGACCGACCAGCGCTTCACCCTTGGCCTGATCGCCGACCTCGCGCACGTCGTTGGCCCGATCTGCCGACTCGTTTTCGCCGCTGCCGGTCCGCGTGTCGCCCTCGTGACCGATGCCGTGGCCGCCGCCGGCATGCCGCCCGGCCGCTACCGCCTCGGCGGCGCCGACGTGCTGCTCACCGAGGCCGGTGTGCCGCGCTCGCCCGACGGCACCATCGCCGGCAGCGCCCTCACGCTGGACCGCGCCGTGCGGAACATCGTCTCCTTGGGAGTGTCCGAACAGGACGCGCTCATCGCCGCCACCCGCACCCCGGCCGACGTCATCGGTGAGAAGTGGCTCGGCCGTATCGCCCCGGGCGCGGTCGCCGACCTGGTCTGGTGGGACGACGACCTGCGTCCCCGCAAGGTCTGGGTGGACGGCGAGGTCGCCTTCGACGCCGAGGTCGACGACTACGCCGAACTGGCCACCGCCGGCAACTGAACCAAACCCCGCGAGTCGCGCTCTGGGACACACCGAATGCAGGTTTCGGGCATATGCCTGAGATCTACATTCGGTGTGCTTGAGAGCGCGACTCGCGGGGGTTGTGGTTAGCGGGTTTTGGTTACTTTGTTGAGGCCGCGGGGGCTGTCGGGGTCGCCGCCGCGGGCCAGCGACAGGCCCAGGGCCAGGCGCTGGATGGGCAGCACCTCGAGGATCGGCGCGACCTCCTCGGCGGTCTCGGCCACCGGGATGCGCAGGGCGGCCGACACACGGGAAGCGGCGGAGCCCACGGCGAAGACGTCGGCGCCGCGGGAGTGGATCACGTCCAGGACCTCGCTCATCGCCGTGCCGCCCTTGCCGGCGCTGGTGATGGCCAGCACGCCGGTCTCGGCGTCGACGGCGGCGACGGGGCCGTGCAGCAGATCGGCGCCGCTGTAGGAGCGCGCGGACAGGTAGCTGGTCTCGGCGAGCTTGAGGGCCGCCTCGGCGGCGGTGGCCGACGAGTAGCCACGGCCGGTGGTGAGCACCCGGTCGACGAACCGGAAGCGCTGCACGGCCTCCTGGACGGCCGAGGCGCTCTCGTCGAGGGTCTGCTGGGCCAGCTCGCCCAGGGACGCCGCGTGCTCGGCCGTGCCGCCGCGGACGGCGTCGATGAGCAGGTACAGGGCCAGCAGCGTGGCCGAGTACGTCTTGGTGGCGGCCACGGCCAGCTCCGGGCCGGCGCCGACATCGACGGACAGCTCGGCGGCGTTGTTGAGCGGCGAGTCGGGGGTGTTCGTGACGGCGACGGTCAGGGCGCCGCGGGCCCGCGCCGACTCGGTGACCTCGAGCAGGTCGGGCGAGCCGCCGCTCTGGCTGACCGAGATCATCAGCACGTCGGTCAGGTCGGGCTGGGCGCCGTACAACGTCGTGGTGGACGGCGACACCAGTCCGGCCGGCAGCTCAAGCAGCACCTCGATGAGGTACTTGGCGTACAGCGCCGCGTGGTCGCTGGAGCCACGCGCCGCGAGCAGGGCAAACCGCGGCCGCCGCGCGGACACCTTGGCCGCGATCTCGGCGATCTCGCCGCGCCGCGCGACGAGCTCACCGAAGATCTTGGGCTGGGACGCGACCTCGGCACTCATGTGCTGCCCGGCCGAAGCTTCGGTCTGGCGGGTCATGATCGTGCTCCTTGAGTTCTGGGTCCTGTGGCGGCGGCCCAGGTCCGACGTGCCCCTGACGGTAGTCCATTCGACGCCGCCGGCTCAGCCCTTCACGGCGCCGGCCGTCACCCCCGACACCAGGTTGCGCT
>DASWRQ010000046.1:0-56264 GCA_036403095.1 Kutzneria sp.
TCGCGCGGCTCTTCGACGTGCTGCTCGTCCACATAGGTCAGTGGTTCGGGCTCCGGAGCCTGCGGCAGCACGACCGCACGCCGGCGGGGCGGCCGGTGCACGACATCCGCGGCCGAGCAATCGAACTGCACCGGCTTGATCACGGAGGCGATGCCCTGCACCGACCCGCGCAGCTCCGGGTCGCTGGCCGGCATCGGCTCGCGCCGTCCCGGCAGCGGCGGCAGCACCGGTGCCGGCCCGATCACCAAGGGAGCCTTGCCGGAAAAGGTGCCCGGCAACGGGGAAAGCGCTGTCCACTCCCGCGCCTGCGGCCGCTCGACCGTCGCCGACTCGGCGGCAGCCGGCTCAACGACGTCCGCCTCGGCGGCCCGCTTGCGGAACGGCCAGCGCATCTGCCCCTCCCCCTCCTCAACTCTCAGTGACTGCCGTACCGCCGGGAAGGGGCTTTCCCGCACTCGGAGTGCGGGAAGGACGCCTTCACGCCGTATTCGGTCGACCGGAGGTGACTGTGGGTCACATCTCGGTCTGGTCGGACAACTGGGTGTGGATCTTGCCGATCTCGGTGATCATGCGTTCCCGCACGGGGTGCTCCAGGTCGAGGATCGACTCGAAGGTCCAGTGCAGGTAGTAGGCCACGTACGCGACTTCCTCCCAGATCCGGTCAGCCGCGCACGTCAGGATCCCCCCGGCGCATCACCGGCGATGTCGACCCCGAAGTCCTTGCCGCAGTGCGGGCAGCTGACCGCGACCTCGGTGTGGCCGTCCTGGTTGATGCGCCGGTACAGGTCCTGCAGGAACGCCAGGTCCGAGGCGAACAGGTTCTCGATGACGAAGGTGTCCACAGCGGACAGATCGCCGAGTTCGGTGACCGTGCGCTCCAGCAACAACACCGTGAGGTACGCGGGGTTCTGCTTGGCGCGCTGGTCGGCCTGCGTGGTGATCTCGTCGCGGGCCGTGGCCAGCCGCATGATCCCGTTGCGGTGCACCCGGCCGTTCTCGTCCACGTAGCCGCGGGGCAGCGTGAACGGGTACTCCGTGCGCAGGGTCTCCTGCATGGCGGTCACAGGCCCACCTCGCTGGCGCTCGGCGGGTCTGCGACCCAGGTCCCTGTGCTCAATGGTGCCCTCGCAAGCTCGGTCACGGCGCCACCCGCTGGATGTGCTCGCAGACCAGGGTCACGGTCTCCATCAGCACCTCGCTGGCCCCGGCCTTCAGGCCGCCGATCTCCAGTTTGGACGGCCACGCGTGCTCGAGGTGGTAGCGGGCGACGGGCTTGCCGTCTGTGGAATACATCACCAGCGAGCAGCTCTTGCGGGCGGCCACGATGTCGCCGTTGAGCACGGCCTCGTGCCAGGCCCACAGCTCCATGCTGGCGTTCTTGCCCCGCTTGAGCACCAGGGTCGGCGGCTTGACCTTGCCGGGCAGCTTCTTGAGCACCACCGACTTGTCGGTGGACTCCATCAGCTCGACCGCCTCGACCTCGGTGGTGATGCCGAGCAGCTCCGCGAAGGAGGCGATCTCGTAGCCGTCGATGGTGATGGAGAAGCGGGCCGCGGTGAGCGCGTCGCTCGGCTGGTTCGGACCGAGTCCGGAAGGCATCGTGTCTCCTCAGCGTGGAATTCCTTGGGGGACGGTTCGGGGAACTACTCTTCGAGCGCGGCGCCCTCGGAGAACTGGGAGATGCGGAACACCACGAACTCGGCCGGCTTGACCGGCGCGATGCCGAGCTCCACGGTGAGGATGCCGGCGTCGCGGTTCTCCGGCGGGTTGTTCTCCTCGTCGCACTTGACGAAGAACGCCTCGGCCGGCGTGCGGCCGAACAGCGCCCCGTCCCGCCACACCCGGCGCAGGAACATGGTGATGGTGCGCTTGACCGAGTCCCACAGCTTCGGGTCGTTGGGCTCGAACACGACCCAGTTGGTGCCCTGGAGAATGGACTTCTCCACGTAGTTGAACAGCCGGCGCACGTTGAGGTAGCGCCACTCCGGGTCGCTGGACAGCGTGCGCGCGCCCCACACCCGGATGCCCTGCCCGGGGAAGGAGCGGATGCAGTTGACCGACACCGGGTTGAGCGTGTCGTGCTCGCCCTTGGTGATGTTGAGCTCCAGCGTCACCGCGCCGCGCACGACCTCGTTGGCCGGGGCCTTGTGCACGCCGCGGGTGCTGTCGTTACGGGCCCAGATGCCGGCCATGTGACCGCTCGGCGGCACGAAGACCTGCTTGCCGGCCACCGGGTCGGCGACCTTGACCCACGGCCAGTACATGGCCGCGTACTTGGAGTCGTAGCCGGTGAAGTCCATCCGCCATTCCTTGACGCGCTGGGCGTTGAGGCCGGGCGGAGTGTCCAGGATGGCCACGCGGTCGGCCATCAGCTCGCAGTGCGCGATCATGGCCAGCTGCACGGCCTTGACGTCGTCCAGCGAGATCTTGCCGTGCTGGTAGGCGGCCATCAGGTCGGGCACGCACAGCATGGTGACGTTGTCGATGGCCTCGAGGCCGCCGAAACCGGTGCGGTCGGCCGAGTTGCCGACGTAGTCGCCGGCGGACACCACGTCCGCGCCGCCCGACGGCAGCACGACCTCGCCGACCTGCGGCGCGGCGACCACCCGGCCGGCCTTGGTGTCCTCGACGGTGATCAGCTGGGACTGGGTGCGCACCACGGTGACGACGTTGTTGGCGCCGCGCTTGGTGGTGACGTTGTCGAACGTCTCGACCGGCTGGCCGCCGCGCTTGACGACGAGCTTGAAGGTGTCGTCGCTGGGCTCGCCGGCCGGCTGCACCTCGACGCTGATGCCCGGCTCGGGGCTCTTGGCCGAGACGGTCAAAGCGGCGCGTCCGTCCACTGAGGACGGGAGTTCGGCCACTGGCGCGGCGCTATCGCCGCCCGCGGCCCCGCCGACGCGGACCACGTACGCGGTGCCGCCGCCGTTGAGGAAGTAGCCGTACACGGCGTGCGCGAGGTAGTAGCCGTCGACGAAATCGCCGAACGACCGCTTGAACTGGGTCCAGCTGGTGACCAGGACCGGCTCGTTGGCCGGCCCCTTCTCGGCGAATCCGACGAAGGCGGCGACCGCGGTCCCGACGGCCTCGATCGGCCGCGAGCCCGATGAGACTTCCTCCATGTACACGCCGGGCGCGAGGTAGCTGCTTGGCATCGGGCCCTCCCTGACAGACACTTCCGACCACCACATCGTGACCGGTCAAGGGCACAAGAGCCCAGCGGCGGCGGGGCGGGACGAAGGGCGGCCGAGTCTGCCCCTAGGGGCGAGGTGGCCGGGTCCGAAAGGACGCCTGTCCGCCACTGCGATCGCCGGCGTCCGACCCGGACACTCGATCCCGTGATCCCAGGAGTTGACCAGGCGCTGCGCGACCTGCTGCGGAAACGGCTTCCGGACGGTACCGCCGTCCTGCTCGCCGCGCAGACCGATCTGGGCGCGGACGACAAGCGGACGGCCGTCTCGCTGACCCTGTTCGGTCTGCGCGACGACGCGCGGGGCCGGTCGGCCGGCTGGGATGATGTGCGGAACGCGGACGGCACGCTGCTCGGCCGGCGCGCGCCGACCCGTCGCTACGAACTGTCCTATGTGGTGCGGGCGCACGCCGCCGACGCCGAGACGGAGCACGAGCTGTTGGGGCAGGCGCTGATCGCGCTGACCGACGAGGACAGCGGCCTTGACCTGAAGCTGGGCGAGTCGATGCCGTGCGAGCTGGGTTTCCCGCCGCGGGCCTCGTTCGTGGTGACGGTCAACGCGGCCTACACGCCGCCGCTGGACACCGAGCTGGCCCCGCCGGCCGACGCGGTGCACCTGGGCGTGGCCAACACCGTGCGGCCCATGGTCCCGCCGACCGGCGGCGACAAGAAGCAGTGGCCCCGCAAGCGGATCGAGGAGACCCGGTGAGCGAGGTGGCATCGTGAGCTTCGGCGCCAAGCAGGGCGACCAGGTCGTCGGCACGGACACGCACATCGTGATGATCCCGTCGCCCGGCGGCCCGGTGCCGACGCCGCTGCCGCACCCGTTCGCCGGCAAGATCACCGGCGGGTGCAGCACCAACGTGATGATCGGCGGCATGCCGGCGGCGACGGTGGGCAGCACGGCCACCAACGCGCCGCCGCACATCCCGCAGGGCGGCCCGTTCCAGGCGCCGCCGACCAACCAGGGCACCGTCACCCAGGGCAGCTCGTCGGTGATGATCAACAACAAGCCGGCCGCCCGCATCGGGGACCCGGTGAGCACCTGCAACGACCCAGCGCCGGCGCCGACCAGCTCGATCGTCGGCGCGGGCACCGTGATGATCGGCGGTTGAGGCAATGACAGAACCGTGGGAACCGTTCAGCCACAGCGAGACCGTCGGCATGGTGTACCAGCACGACAACACCAGCTGCTGGGCGGCGGGCATCGCCATGCTGGTCGGCTCCGACCTGGACAGCGTGCTCGGCGAGTTCCGCGACGTGGCCATGACCTGGGACCGGATCGAGCCGATCGCCCTGCACTGGGGCGTGCACGAGGTCTACCCGGCCTGCGGCTGGCCGTCCTACTGGGTCACCGAGCTGTCCGACCACGGTCCACTGTGGATCGTGATCAAGCAGGGCGCGACCGGACACGTGAGCCACGCCGTCGTGCTGTACGGCATCTATTCCGACGGCACCACCGCCGGCACCTGGATGTACTACAACGACCCGATCCACGGCCCGCAGCAGCTGGACTACACGACGTTCGAGAGCTCGTTCGAACTGGGCGCGAACTCGCGCGCCAACATCTTCGCGACCCGGTAGGAGACCACAGATGACCGACACCACACCACAGGTCAGTCAGAGCGACTTCGAGCAGGCGCTCCAGTCCGACGAGAGCAACTTCGCCGTGTACAACGCCTCCGACCAGCTGGCCGGCACCGGCCCCGGCCAGGAGACCATCGGCGGCGACAGCGCCGTCGACACCATCGTCAACGTGGGCAAGACCGTGATCGACCTGCTGCACAACTCGGCCAGCATCAACGCCACCGAGTACGCCAACGCCGTGCCGGCCGGGGTGGACCCGATGACGCTGACCGGCTGGGCCGCCGAGCCGGGCAACATCTCCCGGCACTACCGGGCATCCAGCGAGTGGTGGCGGGTGTGGCAGGCCGACTACGACTTCCAGGTCGGCGTCTCCTACTACTACGGCGCCAGCCACAACGGCGTCGGGCGGTATCTGGACTACGTGGCGCCGTGGATCGCGGTCAACCACCTGCCGCCGGACTTCTCCGTCGACGTGCGGGTGATCGTGCCCAACCACGCGATGAACCGCGGCGACGCCAACTCGGGGCCCATCGCCGCGCTGCCGATCCAGCTCAGCGTGACGCTGAACGGGTTCTTCTCGCACCTGGTCAGCTGGAGCCAGCACTACAACGCCGAGGTCGTGGGGACGGGCTCCGGGTACTGGCACTGACCCGGACAGCGATCGAGGGGGCGGCCGTCCGCGCCGCCCCCTCGAATGCCGGAAATGTCGTCAGATAAGGCCTTCACGCAGCGCGTAGGCCACGGCGTGCGGGCGGTTGCGCAGGTGGAAGCGGTTGGTGATGTCGTGCATGATCGCCTTCACGGTGCGCTGCGAGTAGCAGAGCTGCTCGGCGATCTCCTTGGTGGAGAAGCCTTCCGCGACCAGCCGCAGCACGTCGATCTCCCGGGCGGAGGTGCCGCCCAGGTGCAGCCCCCGCGGCTCGAGCACGTTGCGCTGGAGCCGGGCGACCCGGTCCAGCAGCCGGCCGAGCAGGTCGGGCGGCAGCGCGCCCTCACCGGTGGCCACGGCCTGGGCCAGCCGCACCAGCGCGTCGGCGCTGACCTCCGAGCGCCGGGCCACCGCGCAGACCCCGTTCTCCACCGCGGTGAGGATCTCGTTGTCGTCGATCTGCCCGGCGATCAGCGCGACCTTGCTGTGGCCGCCGCAGTGCAGCGTGCGCAGCAGCTTGACGGCGTGGTCGTCGAGCCGGTCGGCGACCACGAAGACCACCGCCGATCTGGCCTCGGCGTCGTCCTCGTCGACCAGCCGGACCTCCGTCCTGGTGCGCAGTGTGACGGCGACCCCTCCCTGGAGGATGGGATCCGTGGCCCGCACCAACACCGGGACCCGGGTCAGCGTGGCTGCCGCCGTGTCAATTTCCATCTCGCCTGTCTCCTTCGGCTGTGGAGTGCGGACGCTCACAGGAGTGAGCACCCGAAGCTGGGAGACCTGGGAGGATCGAGGAACAACAACTTTTTCCGGGAAAATATCTGCGACTTCTCTGCGTCACGAGATGACGGTCCATTGTGCACTCACGGTGACGGTTTGACCGCCGGTGGCGGTGAAGGTCAGCGTGGCTCCGCCGGAGTTGTCGAAGGCGGTCTGCGCCACGGAGACCGTCACCGACCCGTTCGCCGCCAGCGACCCGCCGCCGGGCGAGACCGTGACGTGGGAGTTGGAGCTGGTGACGCTCCACGTGAGCGGTCCCCCCTTCGAGGTGATCGTGACGGACGCCTTGCCCGAGTCGAGTCGGATCTCACGCGGCGTGACGTTGAGCGCGCCCCGGGGGACGCTGCTCGAGGACGGCGGTGTGGTCGTGGTGGTCGTCGTGCTGGTGGTCGTAGTCGTCGTCCTGGTTGTTGTTGTCGTCGGGCCGCCCCCGGTCCTGGGCGGCGGCGCGACGTTCCCCCTCGATGTGGTGGTCGTCGGGCCGTCCGTCGTGGTGACGGTGGTCGTCGTCTCCCCGGTCGTGGTGAAAGGTGGTGGCAGCGACGGCGACGGAGCCCGGGTGAGCTCCGACGGCGGCAGTGCCTGCCGTTGGTCGGCCTGGACCGGCGCCAGGAAGGTGTAGGCGCCGAGCACCACGATCCCCGCGCTGACCGCGGCGATCGTCACCCACGGCGGCCGGCGCCACAGGTCGTTGCCGGCCGGGAAACCGTTGCGCCGGAAGGATCCGGCCCGGTCGCCCAGGTCGCGCCGATAGCTGGCCAGCTCGGGGTCCCCGATCTCGCCGCTCGTCCGGTCGAGCAGCTCGCCGCCGACCGCGAACAGCGGGAGCAGCGCCAGCAGCGCCTTGGCGTTGACCCGGCGGCGCTTGTTCTCGCCGCAGGTCTCGCAGTTCTCGATGTGCCGGACGAGCCGCTTGCGCAGCAACGGGGTCAGCACGCCGTCCCAGCCGTGCAGCAGGTCGTCCAGCACGGCGCAGGCCTCCCGGCCGGTGCGCGCGACGATCAGCGCGGACAGCGACTTCTCGAACTGCTGACGGGCCCGCGACAGCAGCGCGTTGGCGTGGTTGGCCGAGACGCCCAGCGCCAGGGCCAGGTCGGAGCCGCTCATGCCGTGCGTGCCGGCGAGCTGGAGGATCTCCCGCTCGCTCGGGTTGAGCCCCTCGACCGCGTCACGGACCAGCCGGCGCGTCTCGTCCAGGCGCAGCCCGGTGTCCACGTCCTCGCCGGGCTCCGGCACGTCGCCGGCTTCCTCCAGCGCGACCAGCCGGCGGTGGCTGCGCCGGCGCCGGTGGCACTCGTTGCGGGCGATCGCGTACAGCCAGGGCCGCAGCCGGTCCGGGTCGCGCAGCTGCGACACGCGTTCGGCCGCGACGATCAGGGTGTCGTGCAGGACGTCGGCAGCCGCCTCCCGGTCCTGCAACTGGGAAACACAAAAGGTGTAGAGGGGGTCGGCGTACCGCTGGTAGAGCTCGGCCCACCCCTGTCGGTCGCCTTCGACAATGGCGCCGACAAGCTGCGCGTCCTGCACAATCTAGAACCGTAGGGGCGAAACGCGGGATTGACGATCGACCGGGCGGCCCCATCGAATGCGGCCGAATCGCCGTTAGGGAAATCCCTATACAAGCGTTCAAGGGTCTCCCGTGAGCGACACCCCTGTTGCCAAAACGTTGTTCAACGACTACGCGGTCACCAGTCCGGTGCGCCAGGCCCAGGCGGCAGTCTCCACCCGATTTCGGGCACCGATCTTCTGCTGAACCGAGGCCAGATGCGTCTTGACCGTGGACAACGACAGGAACAGGGCCGCGGCGATCTCGGTGTTGGTCAGGCCGCGGGCCACCTCGCGGACCACGTCCTGCTCCCGTTGGGTCAGCAGGTCCAGCTCTCCGCTCGGCCCGGTTTCCGCCGAGGGGCGGGTGAAGTGCTGCAACATCCGCAGGGTGATCTGGGGTGAGATGAGCGCGTTGCCGGCGGCGGCCGCGCGCACCGCCTCGACCAGCAGCGCCGGCCCGGCGTCCTTGAGCAGGAAGCCGCAGGCCCCGTTCTCCAGCGCCGCGTAGACGTACTCGTCGAGGTCGAATGTTGTCACCACAACTACTTTGACCGGGTCGGCGACGCCGCGCCCGGCGAGCTGCCTGGTCACCTCCAGGCCGTCGATGCCGGGCATGCGGATGTCCACCAGGCACACGTCCGGCCGCAGCTCGCGCGCCTTGGTCACGGCCGTCACCCCGTCCGGCACGTCGGCCACCACCTCGATGTCCGGCTGGTTGTCCAGGATCATCCGGAACCCCACCCGGACCATCTCCTGGTCGTCGGCGATCAGCACCCGGACCGTCGTCACGCGTTGTCCCCTCTCAGCGGGAGTTCGGCCAGCACCTGCCAGCCGCCGCCCACCTCGCCCGCGGAGAACAGGCCGCCCAGCAGCTGCACCCGTTCTCTCATGCCGACCAGACCGTATCCACCCGACCCGCCGACCGGCACGACGCGGCCGCCCTTGCCGTCGTCCTTCACCCGAAGCCGCAGCGTCTCCGCCGTGCTCGTCAGCTCGACGGCCACTTCGGTCGGACTGTTGGCGTGCTTGTGCACGTTGGTCAGCGACTCCTGGACCAGCCGCAACACCGACCGGCCGACCTCCTGCGGCACCGAGTCCGGCAGCCGCATCAGCAGGCGGGCCGGGATACCGGCCTGCTGTGCCCGGTCGACCGCGGCCCGCACGTCCGCGTGCAGGTCGGTGGTGGCCGCGTAGAGAGGCTCGCTTTCCCGCAGCGTGCCGACGAGCCGGCGCATGGCCGTCAGTGCGTCGGTGCCGGAATTGACGATGCCGGGCAGCAGCCGGTGCGCGGCCAGCGGGTCGTTGTCCGAGACGGCCATCGCCGCCTGGGCCTGCACGACCATGCCGGTCACGTGGTGGGCGACGACGTCGTGCAGCTCGCGCGCCAGCTCCACCCGCTCGGCCCGCTGCGCGTCGGTGACGGCGGCGGTCAGCTCACGTTTGCGCATGCCGGTCCGGGCCCGGAAGTAGACGGCCACCATGACCGCGACGCCGACCACCGCGACGCACAGGGCGAAGTTGAGCCGCAGCTCCGAGGAGTACAGGTTGACGGCGTCCCGGTAGAGCAGGGCGAACGTCGCCGAGATGCCCAGCAGGGCCACCTCGAACAGGGCCGCGCCGGGCTCGCCGTCGTACACCACCCACATGATGATGATCAGGAAGGCCACCGTCTCGGCCGGCGTGAGCGGGCTGAGGAACGTCGGCTCGTAGACGGAGTAGGCCCGGGCGAACACCGTGCCGCAGCCGGCGGCGATGGTCGCGAGCACCACGGCCGACACCGGGCGCTTGACGCAGATCACCGCGGCCACGCAGGTCGCCAGGATGAACGGCTGCAGGGCCAGCGTGGACAACCGCGCGCCCTGGTACAGCAGCGGCAGAGTCTGGAACAGCCACAGCGCGGCCAGCCCGAGCGCGATGAACAGGGGCGCTCGTATCGCGGTCAGCATCCGGTCCACGAAGGACACAGTACGGCCGGTTCCCGGCTCACGGCCTCGGCCGACCGGCTCGGCGCGGCATCGGTCATTCGGCCGATGGCGGCCGTGATCACCGTGCTGCTCGGCCGAGGCGACGGCCGGCGGCGCTGCGGCACCGTCTGCTCCCGACAGCTTGAGGATCCATCGGGAGGCGACGGTGACACCGGTGCTCGCGGGGCGGGGCCTGACCAAACACTACGGCGGTGTGCACGCGCTGGACGGCGTGGACATCGGCATCGAGGCCGGCGAGGTGATCGCCGTGGTCGGGCCGTCCGGCTCGGGCAAGACCAGCCTGCTGCACGTGCTGTCCGGCATCCTGCGGCCCGACGGCGGCGACGTGTTCCTGGACGGCCGGTCGGTCGGCACGCTGTCCGAGTCGGCCCGCAGCGAGCTGCGGCGGACCGCGTTCGGCTTCGTGTTCCAGTCCGGCATGCTGGTGGCCGAGCTGACCGCCGAGGAGAACGCGGCGCTGCCGCTGCTGCTGGCCGGCGTGCCGCGCCAGCAGGCCGTGTCCACCGCTCGTGACTGGCTGCACAAGCTGGGGCTGGACGGGTTGGCGCGGCGGCGGCCGGGCGAGATGTCCGGCGGGCAGGCGCAGCGGGTGGCCATCGCCCGGGCGCTGGCCCACCGGCCGCGGGTGATCTTCGCCGACGAGCCGACCGGCGCCCTGGACACCCGCACCGGCCAGGACATGATGTCCGCCCTGCTCGCCTCGGCCGCGGAGTCCGGTGCGGCCGTCGTGGTGGTGACGCACGACGGCGCCATCGCCGGCCGGGCCAGGCGTCGGGTGGAACTGAGCGATGGTCGCATTGCTCAGGAGGTCTACGCGTGAGCGTCGTTCGTATCGCGCTTGCCGTGCTGCGCAACGACTTCCGTAGCCGGGTCAGCACCGCGCTGGTCACGGTCGGCGTGGCACTGGGCGTGTCCCTGGTGCTGTGGCTGGCGTCCGCGCCGCACGCGTTGCAGGAGCGAGCTGACCGGATCGCCTGGCGCAACGGCGAGAACACGGTCAGCCGGACCGACAACCGGGCCCAGGTCGTCATGGCGGTGAACCAGGACCAGTTCGACGGCAAGGTGATCCAGCGCTTCGACATCACCCGCGCGCATGTCGGCGGCTTCGTCTCGCTGCCGCCGGGCATCCGCGAATTCCCCGAGCCGGGCCAGGTCCTGCTCTCACCGGCACTGGCCGCGCTGGTCAGGTCCACGCCACCGGAGAAGCTGGGCGACCGGTTCCCCGGGCAGCTGGTCGACGAGATCGGCCCGCAGGCGCTGGAGTACCCGGACGAGCTGGTGGCGATCGTCGGCCACGAGCCGGGCACGATCGACGGTTACGCCACGACCGGCCTCGGCGGCCACATCGGCTACGCCGACGACAACGCCGACATGCTGTACCTGCTGACCCGGATCGGCATGGTGGTGCTGATCGTGCCGTGCCTGGTGCTGGTGGCCTCGGCGGCGCGGCTGACCGCGACCCGCCGGGAACGCCGGCTGGCCGCGCTACGGCTGGCCGGTGCGACGCCGCCGCAGGTGATCGCCATGGCGGCGATCGAGACGGTGGTCGGGGCGGTGCTGGGCAGCGTGATCGCCGTCGTCGCGGCCGAGCCGCTGAGCCATCTGACCGCCCAGATCCCTTGGGGCGGCGGCACTTGGCAACCCGGCGATTTCACCGCCGGGCCGCTGTTCACCGCCTTCGTCGCCGTGCTGGCGCCGGTGCTCGTCGTCGCCGCGGCGGTGCTGGGGCTGCGCCGCGTCGTCGAGAAGCCGCTGACCGCGGCCGAGGAGCAGACCCGGCGCAAGATCAGCCCGGCTCGGCTGCTCGGGCTGATCGTCGCCGGCGGCGTGTTCCTGCTGGGCACGACCATCGCGACCAGCGGCGCCGGACGGGACCGGTTCACCGTGGTGCTGGTCGGGCTCGGGGCCATCGGCATGGCCCTGGTGCTGGCCGGCCCGGTCGTGACGGCCTTGGTCGGACGGTACTTCGTGGCGCGGTGGCGCAAGCCGTCCACGCTGCTGGCCGGACGGCGGCTGCTGGGCGACCCGGTGGCGTCGTTCCGGGCCGCGGCCGGCATCGTGGTGGCGGTGTTCGCCGGCTCGCTGGCGCTGACCATGCTGCCCGGCGTCGAGGACCAGGTTCGGGTGTTCAGCGGGCCGTGGCGGGACTCGGCCATCGTCGCCGACTCGGTCGGCCGCGACACAGACGTCATCGGCCAGCTCCGGGCCGAGCTGGCCGAACGCAAGCTGGACGCCCAGGTCGTGCCCCTGGTGGGTGGTTATCTGAAGTCCACATCGGACAAGTACGAGCAGAGCTACCAGGCCGTCATCGCGCCGTGCAAGGATGCCGTGAAAGTCCTTTCGGGACTGTCCGCAAGCGATTGCGTCGAAGGGCCGGCCGTGTACATCCCGCTGGGCTACCAGAGCTCCATGCACGACCTCGAGTTCGCGAAGGGCTCGCGTGGCCCAGGCGACGCGCCGACGCCGCCCAAGCGGCTGCCCGCGGACACCCCGCTGCACACCATCGCCGGCGACGCGCAGATCATGGTCATCGACCCGGCGGTCTTCCCCGACCTGGCCACGCCGCCGACCGGCGCCGCCACCACGACCACACCGTCCAATCGGGACGCTGTGTACACCGCCGTGGTGCGGCTGCTGCCGGATGTGCCGGTGGCGGACAACATCCGAGCCTCCAGCCACAGCGCCACGCTGATGAGCGACCTGCGTCGGGCCACCGCCATCGGGCTGGGGCTGATGGCGCTGCTCAGCGGGGCCAGCGCGGCCGTGGCCGCGGCCGGCTCGGTGATCGACCGGCGACGGACGTTCGGCGCGCTGATCGCCGCCGGCACGCCGGTTCGCGTGCTGGCACGGGCGTTGCGGCGCGAGGTCGTGCTGCCGGTGCTGGTGGCCACCCTGGGTTCCTGCCTGGCGGGCATGTCGGTCGGCATCGGGTTGCTCACTGTGACGCACAGCATCTCCGGGCGCGGCGAGACGCTGCTCGATCTCTGGTTCCTGGCACCGGCCGCCGCCGGATTCGTTGTCGCGCTTGCCGCCGCCGCGGCGTGTGGACCAGTGCTTCGCACATTCAGCGCCAAGGACTACTCATACGAGTGACACAGGTCACACCCGATCGTCGCAACATCACCTCGGGCTCGGGCATCAAGTGCACGGGGGATCACTCGGGGGAAGGAACTCGAATGCTGCTCAGGATCGACCCGGTGCAACGATGGCTGGTGGCCAACGCACGCACGGTTTTCGCCGTGGGCGTCGGGGCCGCCCTGGTGATGGGCGTGCTGTGGCCGGGCGGGCTGATCGACATGCAGGTCTACCAAGCCGGCGCCCGCACCTGGCTACACGGCGGCCCGCTGTACTCGCAGCCGGTCCTGGGCCCGATGGAGTTCACGTACCCGCCGATCGCGGCCGTGCTCTTCGCGCCGCTGGCCGTGTTGCCACTGCCCGTGCTGTGCGTGGTCTGGGTGGCGGGCAACCTGGCCCTGCTGTGGCTGATCGTCCGCCGCTGCCAGGAGCGGGTCGGCCTGCCGCCGGAGCTGGCGTTGGTGTTCGCGACCGCGGCCGTCTGGCTGGAACCGGTGCGCACCAGCCTGTTGCTGGGGCAGATCAACCTTGTGCTGCTTGGCCTGGTGGTGTTCGACCTGTGCCGCGACAAGCGTTCCAAGTGGACCGGCGTGGGTGTCGGCCTGGCCGCCGCGGTGAAGCTCACGCCGCTGCTTTTTGTGGTGTACCTGGTGTTCGCGCGACGCTTCCGTGAGGCGGTGGTGGCCACGGCGACCTTCGTGGCGACTGTCGTGATCGGACTGTTGATCGTGCCCGAGGCCGCGCACTACTGGCTGGGCGGCGTGTTCGGCGACGCCACGCGGGTCGGCCCGGTGCTGAACTGGTCCAACCAGTCGCTGCACGGCATGCTGGCCCGGGTTCTCGGCGAGCCGGAGTCCAAGCTGCCGTGGCTGGCGCTCGCCGGTGTGGTCGCGCTGGCCGGCACGTTCCTGGCCGGGCTGGTCGACCGGCGCGGCGACCGGATCCTGGCGATCGGCCTGTGCGGCATGACGGCGTGCGCGGTGTCGCCGTTCTCGTGGGAGCACCACTGGGTGTGGTTCATCCCCGTGATCATCGGTCTGGCCGCTCGGCGGCTGTCGTGGTGGGCGCCGGGCCTGGTGTTCGTGGCTGCGCTGGCGATGCCCACCGGCCTGCCGCCACTGGATTTCACGCACGGCATGCCCACCGGTTTCCTGTCCTGGGACTGGCTCCCCGGCCCGGTCGGGTTCCTCGTGCGCAACATGTACCCGGTGGTGCTGCTGGCGCTGCTCGCCGGCATCGGGATGCGCTATGGTCGGCAGTGGCTCGCAGGGAGCCGCCGGTCCGCGGAAAGGGCTCAGCCCGCCTGAGCGGTTCCCTGGTTGTGTGCCGGTACCTCCTTTCAGCCTGGCTACGCGGACAGCAGGCGCGTGAAAGGAGGTCGCCGTGCCTTCGCTGCCGGACGACCCCAGTTTCGACCACCTCCGCCACCAGGCGCGGGCGCTGCACCGCGCCCTGGTCGCCGGCGACGCCGAGGCCATGGCCCGCGTGCGGCGGCACTACGGGACTGCTGAGCGGTTTCCGCTGGCCGTGGCCCAGTTGGTGGTGGCCCGCGAGTACGGGTTCGCCAACTGGGCTCGGCTCAAGGAGCACGTGGCGGTCATCGACCGCTACCGCTGGCCGCGGCGTAACGGACTACCCGTTACCGACTCCCCGTCCGACGAGTTCTGCCGGCTGGCCTGCCTGAACTACACCTCCGACGACCCGGCGAACCGGGACCGGGCCGTGCTGCCGGCGGCGCCGCACATCTGGGCCGCCGCGGCCGCCGGGGACAACGCCCGGGTCGCCGAGCTGCTGGCGGCCGACCCTTCGCTGGCCCGGCGCGAAGGCGGGCCGTACCTGTGGGAGCCGCTGGCCTACGTGGCGTACTCCCGGGTCGGGCTCGGCGTGCCGCTGCTGACCGCCCGCCTGCTGCTGGACTACGGGGCCGACCCCAACACCGGCTACCTGTGGGGCGGGCTGACCACGCCGTTCACGCTGCTCACCGGGGCCTTCGGCGAGGGCGAGCAGGGCCCGGTCCGGCAGCCGCGACATCCGCAGTCGTTGGCGCTGGCCGAAATGCTGCTGCAAGCCGGGGCCGACCCCAATGACGGGCAGACGTTGTACAACCGCATGTTCGGCACCGACGACTCCCATCTGCGGCTGCTGTTCCGCTACGGCCTCGGCCGCGGCGACGGTGGTCCCTGGCGGGCTCGGCTGTCGCTGCCGTCGCCGGCCGAGCTGTTGGCCACCCAGCTGCGGTGGGCCGTCAGCCATGATCAGCGGGACCGGGTGCGGCTGCTGGTGTCCGAGGGCGTCGAGTTCCGCATCGGCTTCGTGGAACTGGCTCTGGTCAACGGAAACACGGAGGTGGCGGCCTACCTGGAGTCGGCCGGGGCGGCCGCGCCGGCGTTGGATCCGGTGTCCGCCTTCGTCGCCGCCGTGCTCAGTGGCGGCGATGTGGATCCTGCCGTCGTGCCCGCGGCCCGTGCCGCCCGGCCCGGACTCGTGGTGTGGGCCGCGGCCAACAAGCGTCTCGATGCCGTGCGGTTGTTGGTGTCACTGGGCTTCGACGTGAACGCACTCGGCCGCGGCGACACCCCGATCGAGCAGCCCTGGGAAACCGCTCTCCACCAGGCCGCCGCCAATGGCGACCTGGCCATGGCCGAGTTGTTGCTGTCCCTCGGCGCGGACCCGTCCATCCGTGACACCCGGTTCGACGCCACCCCGCTCGGGTGGGCCGAGCACCTGGGACAGACCGAGCTCATCGCACTGCTGACTCCGTAGTCGCCCGGTCGGCGAGGCCCTGCGCGAATCGCTCCGTGAGCCGTTGCAGGGCCCGCCGGTACAGCCAGCCCATGCCCGGCACCTTGGCCCGGAAGGTGGTGTGCCAGTGGATGTCCGTGCCGCCGCCGGCCGGCGTGAGGTCGATGTCGGCGCGGTAGTCGCGCAGGGCTAAGCCGGCCAGCAGGGCATAGCTGAAGCGGCGGTCCGGCACGATCTCGACGATCTCCTCCCGCATCAGGTAGCGCCCGGTGCGGAAGTTGCGGATCGCGCCGACGCTCTCGCCGCCGTCGGGACCGGGCCGTTCCAGGGTGAAGCTCTCCACCGTGCCCCACTCGGGCCACGTCGATCCGTCCCGCAGCAGGGCGTGCACGGTCGCGGGGCTCGCCGCGGCGTGCTCGTAGGCATCGATCCGCTCAATCATGTACCAAACGGTACGCGTACCATCTGGTACATGAAAGACCCGAAGCGGGACCTGCTCGAACGGGCCGTCGACTACCTCTCGGCGCACGGCGTCATCGCGCGCAGCCTGCGGCAGCTGGCCGCCGAGCTCGGCACCAGCCACCGGATGCTGATCTACCACTTCGGCTCCATGGAGGGCCTGCTGGTCGAGGTCGTGCGCGAGGTCGAGGCCCGGCAGCGCGCCGTGCTGGCCGATCTGGACACCAGCGGCTCCCCCGCCGAGCTGGCCAAAGCCTTCTGGCGGCGGTTCACCGATCCGTCGCTGTACCCCAACGAGCGGCTGTTCTTCGAACTCTACGGGCAGGCTCTGCAGGGCCGTCCGGGCACCGAAGCGCTGCTGCCCGAGGTCGTCACCGCCTGGCTCGGGCCGCTGGCCGCGCTGGCCAAGAGTCACGGTCTTGGCGAGCAGGACGCGCTCGTGCATGCCAGGCTGGGACTGGCCGTCACCCGCGGGCTGCTGCTCGACCTGCTCGCCACCGGCGACCTGGCGGCGGTCAACGCCGCCATGGACCGCTTCGTGGACGCCTACGTGGCCGGACTGCCGTGACGATGTCTCGGTTTACCCATGTCGCATGGGTATGTTCACCCATTTTGTGAACAAGCTCTGGCGCGGTCCCGAACAGTCACGTCAAGCTCCGAGCATGGGGAGCATTTCGGTCGTTCTCGCCGACGTTCAGGATGTGGTGCGCAGCGGTCTGCGGGTGCTGCTCGCTGCCGACCCCGACATCCAGGTCGTCGCCGAGGCCGGTGACGCCGGCCAGGCTGTGCGCGAGGTGCAGCGGCACCAGCCCGACCTGGTCGTCATGGACCTCGCCTTCGCCGCCGTTCGCGACGTCGTGCAGGCCCGGCCCGGCGTACGGGTGCTCGTCTTCACCCTCACCTGCGACGACGAAAGCGTTTACCAGGCCATCCGCGCCGGCGCCCGCGGCTATCTGCTCAAGTCCGCCCAGCAGGCCGAGATCCTGCGCGCCGTCCGCGGCGTCGCCGCCGGCGAGGCCATCTTCGGCGACGGTGTCGCCCACCGCGTCGCCGATCTGCTCACCGCGCCCGTCCAGCGCACCGAAGACGTCTTCCCCGAGCTCACCCGCCGTGAGCGACAGGTCCTCGACCTCATCGCCGACGGCCGCTCCAACTCCACCATCGCCCGCCAGCTCCACCTGGCGCCCAAGACCGTCAGCAACCACATCTCCGCCATCTTCACCAAACTCCACGCCGCCGACCGCGCCGAGGCCATCGCCCGCGCCCGCGACGCCGGCATAGGCACCCGCCCCCGCCACCTCACCTCAGTCACCGCCTGACCCCCGCGAGTCGCGTTCTCCGGCACACCGAAATACGTTTTCAGGCACACGCGGCCGCCTGACGCGCTCAGCACCTGGGTCGTTCGGTCGGCTGCACGACGTCCGGCCCACCGGTGTGCGGCGCGGGCACGTAGCCGGCCTCCGGTTCCGACAGCGCCGCCACACAGGCCGTCGAGCAGGCGTTTACCAGCAACGGCAACGCGTCGGTGCCGACCCTGCGCGATATCCAGACCTGGTATAGCTGTTGGACGCAGCCGTCGCACACACTGCACGTACGCACGGCATCCGCGCCCCACACGCCGGGGTCAAGCGCTGTGAGGCCGGCGTCGCTCGTGCTGGGTCGCAGCGCCGGAAACGGCGGGCGGAACTTGAAGTTGCCGTAGAGAACACGGGTGCTGACCGTGCTGTCCCGCAGCCGGGTGCAGCGCGTCAGCTCGTACGGATACCAGTGCAGCCGATGCGAGGTGTAGGGCTCAAAGACCTCCAAGGCCGCCATGGCCCCGATCTCCGGCGGGATCCGCACCAGGTTCGTGCCGTACAGCACCAACTGCCGGACCTCGGCCAGCTTCGCGATCGTGGCCGGTAACGTTACGACCTGCCGCCGTTCCGGACCGCTCAGCTCCACGAACGGCTTGAACACCGTCCGGCCGTCCGCCGCCGCCTCGTCGATCAGCGCCAACAGGTGCTGCCACCCCTCAGCCGTGGTTTCCTGGCGCTCGCCGTGGAAGTCGACAGTCGCCGGCCGGGTCGTGCGCGAATGGCCGACACATCGGCACACGTCACGATCGGGACTTGTGGCCCCGGGCCCGACCGCGTCGGCGAACCGGTTGTGGAACACCATCGTCGGCTTCTCCCCTGCTGCCATCCGCCGACGATATCGTCGATCCTCCGGCCGCCGGTGCCTGCCTGAAACCGTATTTCGGTGTGCCGGAGAGCGTGACTCGCGGGGGCGAGGAGCACTACCCGGCCCGGATACGGCGCAGGGCCAAGGTCACGAGCTGAAGGCGGAGTCGAAAGAGGCCTCGGGGGGCTCGATGCGGGTCATGGAGCGGACGAAGGCCAGGGCGTCGGGGGCGCCGGTGAGGCGGTCCATGCCGGCGTCCTCCCATTCGACGGAAATGGGGCCGTCGTAGCCGATGCTGTTGAGCATGCGGAAACAGGCCTCCCACGGCACATCGCCATGGCCGGTGGAGACGAAGTCCCAACCCCGCCGGGGATCGCCCCACGGCAGGTGGGAGCCGAGCCGGCCGTTGCGGCCGTTGAACCGCTTGACGGACTCCTTGCAGTCGACGTGATAGATGCGGTCACGGAAGTCGTGGAGGAAGCCGACGGGATCGAGGTCCTGCCACACGAAATGGCTGGGGTCGAAGTTGAGCCCGAAGGCGGGCCGGTGCCCGATGGCCTCCAGGGTGCGCACGGTGGTCCAGTAGTCGTAGGCGATCTCGCCGGGATGCACCTCATGCGCGTACCGCACGCCGACCTCGTCGAAAACGTCGAGGATGGGGTTCCAGCGGTCGGCGAAGTCGGCGTAGCCGCGCTCGATCATCGAATCGGGCACGGGCGGGAACATGGCCAGGGTGTGCCAGATGGACGAGCCGGTGAACCCGACGACGGTGCTGACGCCCAGCCGAGCGGCGGCACGGGCGGTGTCGGCGATCTCGGCGGCGGCCCGCTGCCGAACGCCCTCGGGATCGCCGTCGCCCCACACCCGAGGGTGCAGGATGTTCTGGTGCCGCTCGTCGATGGGATGGTCACAGACGGCCTGGCTGGTCAGGTGGCACGACAGCGTCCAACACTGAAGATTGTGCCGGGCAAGGGTTTCCTTGAACCTCGGGAGGTACGAGTCGTCGGCCAACGCCTGCTGCACATCGAAGTGATCACCCCAGGTGCAGACCTCCAGACCGTCGTAACCCCAGCCGGAGGCGAGCCGGCACACCTCCTCGAACGGCAGATCGGCCCACTGCCCGGTGAACAGCGTCACGGGACGAACCATCACACGCTCCTCAGTGAAATGCCCTGCTGCACGGCGTCGAGCACCCGCTGCACCTGCAGACCCTCCTCGAACGACGGCGAGAGCTCGGCGCCGTCGACCACCCCGGCCACGAAATCCCGCACCTGGTGGATGAAAGTGTGCTCGTAGCCGATGATGTGCCCGGGCGGCCACCAGGCGTCCATGTACGGATGCGTGGACTCGGTGACGAGTATCCGCCGGAACCCGGCGGTGCGGGCATCCTCGGCGCCGTCGTAGAACCGCAGCTCGTTCATCGACTCCTGGTCGTAGGACAGGGTGCCGAGCGAGCCGCTGACCTCGATGCGCATGGCGTTCTTGCGCCCGGTGGCGAACCGGGTCGCCTCGAAGACGCCGATCGCGCCGCCGTCGAAACGGGCGGTGAACAGCGCGGCGTCGTCGACGGTGACGGGCCCGCGGCCCGATCCGTCCAGCCGCGGGCGGGAGTCCACGAAGGTCTCCAGCACGCCGCCGACCGCGGAAATTCGTTGCCCGGTCAGGAACTGCGCGGCGTCGATGCTGTGCGCGCCGAGATCGCCGAGCGCCCCGGAGCCGGCGCTGGCGGCGTCGAGCCGCCAGGTGAGCGGGAAGTCGGGGTCCACCAACCAGTCCTGGAGGTACTGGGCCCGAACCTGGTGCACCGTGCCGATCCGGCCGTCGGCGATCAGCTGCCGGGCCAGGGCCAGCGCCGGCACGCGACGGTAGTTGAACATGACCATCGATCGGGCGCTGGACGACGCCGCCGCGGCGGCCATCCGCGATGCCTCGTCGACGGTGTTGGCCAGGGGTTTCTCGCACAGCACGTGCTTGCCGGCCTGGAGCGCGGCGATGGCGATCTCGGCGTGGCTGTCGCCGGGCGTGCAGATGTCGATCACGTCGATGTCCGGCCGGTCGACCACCGCCCGCCAGTCGGTCGCCGCCTCCGCCCAGCCGAACTTGGCCGCCGCGGCGGCCACCTTGTCGGCCGAACGGCCGCAGACCACCGCCAGCTCGGGCGTGGCCGGCAGGTCGAAGAACCGCCCCGCGGTCCGCCACGCGTGGGAGTGCGCCGCCCCCATGAAGGCGTAGCCGATCATGCCGATCTTCATGCCGTCACCGCCGCCGGTCGCTCGCAGGTGCTGCCGATCGTCACGGACGTGCCGGTCTCGGCCGCCCGCAGCAGGCATTCCATCACGTCGAGCACGTGGTACGCCAGGGCCCCACTAGCCCGGTGTGGTGTTCCGTCCACTATGGACCGAGCCATGTCCGACACACCGAAGCCCCGACCCGCGCCCGGGTAGCCGCCCAGCACCGGCAGGTCGACCCAGTCGTCACGGAAGATGCGCACGGCGCCGTCGAAGTTGTTCGGGTCCGGCACCGACAGGCTGCCCTCGGTGCCGTACACCTCGATCCGCGGCAGCTGCGCGCCCGAGATGTCGAAGCTCATCATCAAGGTCGACAGCTCGCCGCCGGCGTGCTCCAACACGCCGGTCACGTGCGTCGCCACCCGCACCGGAAATGTCGTGCCCGCGCGAGGCCCGCTGCCGATCACCCTCATGGCTCTCGGCGCGGACGACATGCCGACCACACGCCGCACCGGCCCCAGCAGCGTCACCAACGCCGTCAGGTAGTACGGCCCCATGTCCAGCAACGGCCCGCCGCCGGGCTCGTAGTAGAACTCCGGCGACGGGTGCCAACGCTCATGTCCGGGCGTGGTCATGAACGCCGTCGCCGCAACCGGAACGCCGATGTCGCCGGCGTCCAAACTGGACCGTGCCGTCTGCACGCCGGTTCCCAGCACGGTATCCGGCGCACAGCCGACGACAACCCCTGCGGCGGCAGCAGCATCCAGCACGGACTTCGCCGCAACAGTGTCGGCCGCCAACGGCTTCTCGCCGTACACGTGCTTGCCGGCAGCGATGGCCGCCAACGCAACCGGTGCATGCGCCAACGGAATGGTCAGGTTCAGCACGATGTCCACATCGGACGCCGCGTACAGCTCCTCGGGCGTGCACGCCGGCACACCGGCTTGTGCGGCCAGCGCGGAAGCCTTCGCGGCGTCGATGTCCGCGACCCGAGCCAGCGCCATATTGTCGAGGCGCGACAACGTCTTCACGTACTGGCCGCTAATGTTGCCCGCCCCGACCATGCCAATCCTCATCGACTCGCCCACTGCAGCCCCTCGATGATCATCCGATCCACCTCCGGCACGTCGAAGTCGTCCAGCTTGTGGCCGATCGTGGTGACAAAAACCCGCCCGGAGCCCCACTTCCGGGTCCACGTCACGGGCAGCGTGGTGCCGTCCTCGACGAAGTCGGTCACCGCGAGCACCTCGTTGGCCGGATCGGTGTGCACGTAGTACTGCTCGGTGTGCACGGTGAACGAGGAGCCGCCGGTGCGCACGGTGTACTCGACGAACTCGGCCGGGTGGTACACGAACTGCCCGCCGGTCATCAGCTGGTACCGCGTCTCGTCCCGGAACGAGTCGACGATTCCGCCGTGCCAGCCGGCGAATCCGGTGCCGGCGCGGACGGCCGCGGTCAGACCTTCCACCTGGGCGGCGGAAATGGACCCCATCGTCCAGCACTGCACAACGAGATCCGTACGGGCCAACAACTCGGCGTCCAGATAGCTGTCCAGGCTGTCCGACACGGCGACCTCATAGCCGAGGGTGCGGAGCTCCCCGGCGTAGCGGTCGCTGGCTTCAACGGGCACGTGCCCGGGCCAGCCACCACGAACCACGAGCGCGGTCTTCATGTGCCCCCAATCGTCGGACGCCACCGGTGCACGGCGGTGAAGCCGAGCAAGGAACGGCTCAGCTCCAGGGAGAACGGTACGGCGTACCGCCCGAGCGGGCCATCCAACCGCGTCGTCGGGTGGAACATCCGCATCAGCTCGGCCGTCGGGATCAGCGAGGTCGTGTCCGGCGCCGTCACGTTGACCAGCGCGTACCCGTCGATCCGCGCGGTCAGCGCGGCGATCACCGCCCGCGCGGCGTCCCGGGTGTCGATCCAGCTCCACAGCGACGCCCGGTCCGCGCCGGGATCCCGCCGCACCCGGTCGAGGTGGCCGCGGAGCCGCTCCCCGCTGCCGATGAACGGGAACCGCAGACTGATCACCTCGCAGCCCCACCGCCGGCTGACCGTCTCCCCGACCAGTTCGCCGACCAGCTTGGACAGCCCGTACACGTCGTCGCCGACGTACGGATGGGCCTCGGTCACCGGCGCGAACAGCGGCGACACCGGCCGCGACGACCAGGCCAGCCCGAGCGCGGAAAGGCTTGACACGTAGACGATCCGCTTCACCCCGGCCCGTCCGGCCGCGTCCAGCAGATGAAACGCCGCGTCCACGTTGTTGCCGAACACCTCCGGCTCGGCCGCGCTCAGCGGCGACGGCAGCGCCGCCGCGTGGACCACCGCGTCCACCCCGTCCAGCAACGGCTCGACCTGCCGCCGGTCCCGTAGATCCCCCACGTTTCGGTCGTGAGCCACCACTTCGTGCTCGGGAACGAGCGCGGCGGCGATCTCCGCGCCGAGCATGCCGCCGGCGCCGGTCACCAGTACCCGCATCAGCCCTTCACCGCGCCCTGCAGGCCGTTGACGAAATATCGTTGCAGGAGCACGAAAAGAATGATCACCGGGATGACGATGATCAGTGAAGCCGCCATCAGCACATTCTCCTGCGGTGCGGTGGAGGAGTTGAGGTTCTGCAACGCCAGCGGCAGCGTGTACCGCGACGCGTCGTTCAGGGAAACGCGGGTGAGGACGTACTCGTTCCAGGTCGGCACGGCCGTGAGCAGTGCGATGGTGATCAGCGCCGGCCGCCCGACGGGCAGGTAGATCGACCAGAACGTGCGCAGCTCACCGGCCCCGTCGCAGCGGGCCGACTCCTTCAGCTCGGCCGGCACCGTGCGGAAGCTGTTGGTCAGCAACATGATGGACAGCGGCGCGGTGCCGTTGACGAACGGCAGGATGATGCCGGGAAAGGTGCCGATCAGCCCCAGCTTCTGCTGGAGGATCACCACCGGCAGCAGCACGGTCACGCCCGGCACGAACAGCAGCGCCACGAACATGCCGTACAGCGGCTTGCGTCCGGGGAAGCGCAGCACCGCGAAGGCATAGCCGGCCAGCGAGTAGACCACCAGCACGCCCAGCGTGGTGAAACCGGTGACGATCAGGCTGTTCCCGAAGTAGGTGAAGAAATGCAGGTCGGTCCAGGTCTGCGCGAGCGTGGACAGCGTGGGGGCGGCCGGGATGAGGTGCCCGTCCTGGAGGATCTCCTTGCTGTCCTTCAACGCGCCGGAGACCATGAGCAGGAACGGGTACAGGCTCAGCAGCGCGTACGCCGTCAGCAACGCGTAGACAACCGCCCGGGCCCTCACGTGCGACTCCGCAGCGCCCGCAGGTTGGCCAGCGCCAGCAGCAGCGCGATCACGAACATGATCCAGCCCAGCGCGCTGGACAGGCCCAGGGTCGGCTTGAACCCGGAGAAGAACGCCAGGTTGTACGACTCAAGGCCGAGGACCAGCGTGTGCCCGCCGGGGCCGCCGTTGGTCATCAGCAGGAAGATCTGGAAGCCCTGCAACGCGTCCCGGACGTTGAGCATGATCACCGCGCCGGTGATCGGCAGCAGCAGCGGCCAGATGATGGCCCGCATCGTCCGCAGGCCGCCCGCGCCGTCCACGGTGGCCGCGTCGAGCACGGCCTGGTCGATGGACTGCAACCCGGTCAGGTAGAGGATCATCGCCACCGGCACCGCGCCCCACGACATCACCACGATCAGCGTGGGCAGCGCGGTCGCCGGATTGCCCAGCCAGCCCTGGGGTTGGGACAGCGAGCCCAACCCCAGGCTGCGCAGGATGAAGTTGAGCGAGCCGTCGGGCTGCAGCGCGTACGTCCAGGCGTAGAACAGCGCGATGCCGGCGGTCACCTGCGGCAGGAAGAACACCGTGCGGAAAGCGGAGCGCAGCCAGGTGATCCGGTTCAGCGCCACCGCCAGCGGAAAGCCGATCAGCACCGTGAGCAGCGGCACCCCGACCATCACCAGCACGGTCCGCACCGCCGCGCCCTGCACGAGCGGCGCGATGGTCGGGTCCCGGTAGATCACGTCCAGGTAGTTGCCGATGCCCACCCACGTCCAGGTCGGGGTGAACCCGTTCCACCGGGCGAAGCTGAGCGCCAACCCGTAACCGACGGTGTAGAGGCCCATCACCGCGAACAGGACCACCGCCGGCAGCACGAACAAATAGCCGGTCACTGCCTCCCGGCCCCGGAAACGCGCCGCCATCGGCTACTTCCCGCTGTTCGTCGCGGCGGTGTAGGTCCCGAGTTGCGCGTTGGTCGCGGCCGGGTCCAACTCCTTGAGCGGCGACATCTTCACCAGTATGTCGCCGGCCGCCTCGATGTCCCAGGTCGAGCCCTTGAACGTGGTGGCGCTCGGGTCGTAGGCGTGCGGGCCGGTGCCGAACGCGGCCTCCATCGCGCTCAGGTACGGCCCGACCAGCTTGGCCGCGTCCGCGCCGAGATCGGTGCCCGGCAGGTCCAGCGCCGCCTGGGCGAACGCGCCGGCCTGCTCCTTCTGCGTCAGGAAGTCCACCCACTTCAGCGCCGCGTCCCGGTTGGCCGTCTGTGAGGACACGGACAGGGCGGTCAGCGCGATCGGCGCGAGCTTGAGGTCGCTGTTCACGCTGCCGTCGGCCGGCGGTATCGGGAAGGACAGGATGTCGTCGGCGGACATGCCGTTCTGCTGGATGGCCGAGATGGTGAACGTGCCGCCGACGTCGAACGCCGACTTGCCCTGGGCGAAGGCGCGGTCCGCGTCGTCGATGCCGAGCGTCTGCGTGCCGGCCGTCCAGTAGGGCGTGAGCTGGTTGTACAGGTCGAGCACCCGCTGCCCGTTGGGGCTGCCCCAGGCCTTGGCCTTGTCGGTGCCGTACAGCGCCTGGAAGTCCTGCTGGCCCAGCAGTCCGTAGGCCAGCGGCTCCATCGCCCAGTCGAAGCCGGTGGACGAGCTCTTCAGGCCGACGGTGATGCCGCCGCTGCCCGGGTCCTTGTCGTGGGTGGCCTTCAGCCAGGAGATGAGCTGCTGCCAGCTGGCCGGCGGCTTCGACGCGTCGATGCCGGCCGCCTTGAGCAGCGGCTTGCTGGCGTAGACGATGCCGAAGGTGCCGGCGGTGAACGGCACGCTGTACAACTGTCCCTTCTGGACACCGGGATCGGTCGCCTTGGGCTTCAACGAGTCCTGGTACACCTTGTCGGTGATCAGGCCCGCGTCCGCGGTGCCCTTGAGGAATCGGCTCTTGTACTGGTCGTTCACGTCGGGCGACAGATCGCTGACGATGCCGGCGCCGCCGAGCACCCGCTCCTCGCCGGCGGCGTGCAGTTCGAGCACGTCGGCCACGTTGTGGCTGGCCGCGGCGCTCTGCACCTTGCTGGTGAAGGTGTCGTCCGGCGTGTAGGCGGTGATGTTCACCGTGATGCCGGTCTGTGCCTTGAACTTCGCCGCGGCCGCCTCAAGGGCCTTGACGTGGGTCTGTTTGAACGTCCACATCGACAGCGTGGCCCCGTCTCCGGAGCCACTGCTGCCGCCGCAGGCGGTGGTGACCATGGCCAGTGCCGCCACGACCGCCAGAACTCTTCCGCCGCACCACTTTGTGCCCATGCCGTCCTCCGCCAAGTCGGCTGCCACCCGGTCGAGTGAGCCAGACCATAGGTCGCGGCGTTTAATAGGTCAATAGACCAAACTAAGTCGGTCCGGTCCCGGTCAAGGCCGGTTCCGACACCGGGTTAGCATGCTAAAGTGGCCGAGATTCCAGCCGGCTGACCTTGAAGGGCGTACCGGGATGGCAGCGGTGACCGGTGGCGACAAGCCCCCGCTCTACCAGCAGGTCAAGCGTGAGCTGCTGGCCGCGATCGCCGCCGGCGAGTACGCGCCGGGCCGGCCGTTCGTCACCCAGCGGGAGATCTGCGAGCGGTTCAACGTCAGCCACGCGACGGCCGTCCGGGCGCTCAATGACCTGGCGAACGAGGGCTACGTGGTGCGCCGCCGCGGCCAGGGCACGTTCGTCGCCGACCGCCCGCCGGCCGCGTCGTCGCCGCCGGACAAGACCATCGCCTGTGTGCTGCAGAACCAGGGCCCACACGTCGGCCAGATCCTCACCGGCATCGAGGAGGTCTGCGCCGACCTGGGCTACCGGCTGTTCCTCAACCACTGCGAGAACGATCCCGCGCGCGAGGAAAAGGTGCTGTGGGGCGCGCTGGAACACCAGGTCAGCGGCATCATCGTGTACCCGGCCGAGGGTTCGGCCACCGTCGCGCCGTACGCGGAGGCGCGGCGAAGGGGCGTGCCGCTGGTGATGGTCGACCGGTATCGGCCGGACCTGGCCACGGATGCCGTGGTGGCGGACAACATGGCCGTCGGCCGCGAGCTGACCGCCGAGCTGATCGAGGCCGGGCACCGCACGATCGCCACGCTGTGGGACGAGATCGACGTGACCAGCATCCGGGACCGGCTCGCCGGCCACGTGCAGGCGTTGCGGGAACACGACATTCCGGTCCGACCCGACCTGACCGTGCTGCGACGCTACCGCGAGCAACCGACCGAGACCCGCCGGGCCATGCTCAACGGGCTGCTGCACGGCAGCCAGCCGCCGTCGGTGTTGTTGTGTTCCAACGGTTACGCGCTGGCCACTGTCGCGCAGGACCTGGTGGCGCTGGGCCTTGAGGTGCCCGGCGACATCGACCTGGCCTGCATGGACGACGCCGGCCCGTTCGACGTGCTGCCGCTGACCGCCGCGGCGGTCTCGTTGCCGGCGCGGGACATGGGCCGGCGGGCGATGACACTGCTGCACGAGCGGGTCAGCGGCACGCCTTCGGAGACGCAGCTGATCGTGCTGCCGGTGACCATCCAAACGAGACAGTCATCGGTCGGCTACATGCGGATCTCGCGGCTGGAACAGGGGGCGTCGTGACCGGGCTGCCGGAGGTTCTGCCGCCGTGGGAACCACGTGATTCCGTTCGGGTCACGGGTGTGCGGGCGATAGTCACGGCGCCGGAGGGGATTCCGCTTGTCGTCGTTCGCGTCGACACCTCCGAGCCCGGCCTGTACGGCCTCGGCTGTGCCACCTTCACCCAGCGCTTCGCGGCCGTCGCGGCGGCCGTGGACGAGCACATGGGGCCGCTGGTGGTCGGCCGCAGCCCGGCCGACATCGAGGACATCACCCGGCTGATCCACTATTCGGCCTACTGGCGCAACGGTCCCGTGCTGAACAACGCGCTGTCCGGGATCGATCAGGCGCTGTGGGACATCATGGGCAAGCGAGCCGGGTTGCCGGTGTACGAGCTGCTCGGCGGCCGCAGCCGGGCGGCGGTCGAGGTCTACTCCCACGCCGCCGGCGCGACGATCGACGAGACCCTGGACGGCGCGGAAGCCCTGCTGGCGCAGGGATATCGGCATGTCCGGCTCCAGGTCGGCGGCCCCGGGCTGGGCACGTACGGCGCGCCGGGCACCCGTGGCGGGTACCCACGGTCGCCGCATCCGGACGGCTGGGACGTGCGGCAGTACCTCCGTGACGTGCCCCGGTTGTTCGCCGCTGCTCGCGAACGGCTCGGGGACGTCAGCCTGATGCACGACGTGCACAGCCGGTTGACGCCGAAGCAGGCGATCGTGCTGGCCCGCGCGCTCGAGCCGTACGAACTGTCCTTTTTGGAGGACGTGATCCCGCCGGAGCACTACGACCAGCTGCCGGCCGTGCGGGCCGCGTCGCCGGTGCCCATCGCCGTCGGTGAGCAGGTCGGGTCGGTCGCCGACGCCGCCCGGCTGATCAAGGACGGCGGCGTGGACCTGTTGCGCCTGCACACTTCCGCCATCGGCGGCCTGACACCGACGCGAAAGCTGGTGGCCCTGGCCGAGTTGCTGGGCGTGCGGACCGCCTTCCACTCCCCCGGCGACATCTCGCCGGTCGGTGTGGCCGCCAACCTGGCCGTGGACGTGTCCACGCCGGCCTTCGGCTACCAGGAGTCCCACACCTACAACGACGCCACTCACGAGGTTTTCCCTGGCACGCCGGTGGTTCACGACGGGCACCTGACGCCGTCCCCGGAGCCGGGCTGGGGCGTGGACCTCGACGAGGCCGCGGCGGCCAAGTTCCCGCCGACGAAGTTCCTGCACGAACGCTGGTCGGCGCGGGTGCGCCGGCCGGACGGAGGTCTCGAAGCGCCCTGACCCGCCGTTTCATGGAGGGCCCGCATGCACGACGACCGCAAGGCAGCCGAGGACCGCATCGCGCGGTTCCTCGCCGAACGGGTCCGTCCGGCCATGTACTCGGAGCGGATCGCGATGGACGTTTCGCCGCTGCGCGTCGGCGACAGCTGGGGAAGTCCCTGGTCCACCACGAGGTTCTCGGCGGTCGGCCGGATTCCCGCGCACTGGGCCGGTCGTGTGGAGGCAGTGTTCGACCTGGGCTTCGACCTTACTCGAGGTCCCGGCGGTCAGGCCGAGGCGCTCGTACTCGACCTTGATGGCAATCCCTTGCAGGGCCTGCATCCGTACCATCGGAGCCTGCCGGTCACCGGCCCCGAGGTCCGGCTGGTCGTCGAGGCTGCGGCCAACCCGCCGATCGTGGCCAGCGCCGGCCTTGGCACCCACTACGGCTCGTTGGAGACTGCCGGCTCTGAACACCTTTACGTGCTGCGCCAGGCCGATCTGGCCCTGCGCGACGAGGACGCGTGGCACCTCATGCTCGACGTCGAGGTGTTGTCTGAGCTGATGCACAGCTTGCCGGTGGAATCGGCGCGTAGGCACGAGATTCTGCGGAGACTGGACCGCTGCGCCGATCTTTCCTTCGCCGATGCACGCTCGGTGACGTCGGATTTGTTGTCCCGCAAGGCCCACGAGTCCGAACACACGCTCGTCGCGGTCGGGCACGCGCATATCGACTCCGCCTGGCTGTGGCCGATCCGGGAGACGATCCGTAAGTGCACGCGGACGTTCACCAACGTGCTGGCCCTGGCCGACGAGTACCCGGAGCTGGTCTTCGCCTGCTCGTCGGCCCAGCAGCACGCGTGGATGAAAGAGCACCAACCCGTTGTGTACGAACGAATCCGGCACGCGGTCAAGTCCGGCGCCTGGGTCCCGGTCGGCGGCATGTGGGTGGAGGCCGACGCCAACCTGCCCGGCGGCGAGTCGCTGGTCCGGCAGCTCGTGCACGGCGCCCGGTTTTTCCTCGACGAGTTCGGAGTTGGTCCTGATGGCGTCTGGTTACCGGACTCTTTCGGTTACACCGCGGCCTATCCCCAGCTGGCCCGGCTGGCCGGGGCCGAGTGGTTCCTGACTCAGAAGCTGTCCTGGAACGAGACGAACCGGCTGCCGCACCACACGTTCTGGTGGGAGGGCATCGACGGCACGCGAATCTTCACCCACTTCCCGCCGGTCGACACCTACAACGCCACCCTGACCGGGGCCGAGTTGGCGCACGCGGCCGCCGGCTACTCGGAGAAGGGCGTCGGCACGCGGTCGCTGGTGCCGTTCGGCTTCGGCGACGGCGGTGGTGGACCGACCCGCGAGATGCTGGAAAAGGCCCGGCGGCGGCGTGACCTGGAGGGATCGCCGAAGGTTCGGCTCGGCTCACCGGCCGAGTTCTTCCGCGAGGCCCGGGACGAATACCCCGATGCACCGGTGTGGCGCGGCGAGTTGTACCTGGAGGCGCATCGGGGCACCTACACCAGCCAGGCGCGGACCAAGCGCGGCAATCGGCGCAGCGAGACGCTGCTGCGGCACGCCGAACTGTGGGCGGCGTCGGCCGCGGTCCGGCTCGGCGCGCCCTATCCGTACGAGGAACTGGACGCGCTGTGGAAACGCGTGCTGCTGCACCAGTTCCACGACATCCTGCCCGGCTCCTCGATCGCCTGGGTGCACCGGGAGGCCGAGCAGGCGTACCGAGAGATCCACAGTGGACTTTCCGAGCTGATCTCCGCCAGCGCCGGGGACGGCGAGTCGCTGCTCAACGCCGCCCCGGTCGAGCGCCGTGAGGTGGTGATCGTCGCCGAGCCGCCGCCCGTGGCCGGGCAACGCCTCTCCGACGGCCGTCACGCGGCGTTCGGCCGCGCGCCCGCGCTCGGGGTCGGCGGCTTCCTGGAGTTCAACGCCCATCCCGTGCGCGTCACCGGCACTTTTGTGTTGGACAACGGGCTGATCGCGGTGCACATCGACTCGGCCGGGCTGGTTCGGTCGGTCCGTGATCACGCCACCGGCCGCGAGGCGATCGCTCCCGGCGCGGCCGGCAACCTGTTGCAGCTGCACCCGGACGACCCGGTGAAGTGGAGCGCCTGGAACATCGACGCGACCTACCGTCGCAACCGCCGAGACCTGGACGACGCCGTGTCGGTCGAGCTCGTCGACGACGGCCCGCTGCTGGCCGCCGTGCGAGTCGAGCGCCGGACCGAGCGATCCGTGATCGTGCAACATCTTCGGCTGGCCGCGGGTTCGAGGTTGCTGGAGGTCGACACCGACATCGACTGGCAGGAGCGGGACACGCTGCTCAAGGCGGCCTGGCCGCTGGACGTGCTCGCGCCGGAGATCACCGCCGAGATCCAGTTCGGCCACGTCAAGCGCCCGACGCACGAGAACACCAGCTGGGACGCGGCCCGGTTCGAGGCGTGGGCGCACCGCTTCGTGCATGTCGGCGAGCACGGCTGGGGCGTCGCGCTGGTCACCGATTCCACCTACGGCTACGACGTGAGCAGCGACGGCCGGTCCACCACCGTGCGACTGTCGCTGCTGCGGGCCCCGCACAGCCCCGACCCGTCGGCCGACCAGGGCCGGCACAGCTTCCGGTACGGCCTGCGGCCGGCCGCCGACATCGGCGACGCGATCACGGCCGGCTACACGTTCTCGCTGCCGCTGCGGCCGGCGTCGGACCGGTTGCGGGGCAAGCCCCTGGTGTCCGTGGACAATCCGGCTGTGATCGTCGAGGCGGTCAAGCTGGCCGACGACCGGTCCGGCGCGGTGATCGTCCGGCTGTACGAGTCCCGTGGCGGCCGGGCCCGGGCACTGGTGTCGGCCGACTTCGCCGTGGTCGCGGCCATCGAGGCCGACCTGCTCGAACGGCCGTTGCGCCCGATGGCTTCGAGCGGCAACGCGGTGCCGCTGTCGTTGCGCCCCTTCCAGATCCTCACGCTGCGCTTGGAGAGGTGATCGTGCATCCTGCCCCGTCCCGTGCCGAGTGGGAACGCCTGGCCGACGCGATGCTGCTGGCCGTGCGGCCCTGGGCCACCGACACGCACGCGCTGATCCACCTGCCCGGGCCGGTCAGCGCGAGCGGCCGGTGGAGTGACGGCCTGGAGGGCTACGCGCGCACGTTCCTGCTGGCGGCGTTTCGGTTGGCCGGGGCGGGCGGCGACGATCCACACCGGATCGCCGAATGGTACGCGCAAGGGCTGGCGGCCGGCGTCGATCCGGCCAATCCCGACCGCTGGCCCCGGTTCGGCGAGTGCGGTCAGGCCAAGGTCGAGGCGGCGTCGATCGCCCTCGGGCTGCACCTGACCCGGCCGTGGCTGTGGGACCGGCTCAGCGCGAAGGCGCAGCAGGGGCTGCTGGACTGGTTGGCGCCGATGGTCGGCGACGACATGCCGCAGAACAACTGGCTGTGGTTCCAGGCGGTCACCGGCGCGTTCGCCCGCACTGTGGGCGGGGCATGGAGCCAGGCCGACTTCGATCACGCGATCGACGCCACGGATCGTTGGCACGCGGGTGAAGGCTGGTACTCCGACGGCCTGTCCGGCGGCGCGCACCGCAACTTCGACCACTACAGCGGCTGGGCCATGCACTTCTACCCGCTGCTGTTCTGCGAGATCACCGGCGACGACCAGCTGGCGGTTCGCTACCGCAAGCGCTTGCGGCTCTACCTTTCCGACTATGCGAGGCTGATCGGCGGCAACGGTTCGCCGCTGATCCAGGGCCGGTCGCTGACCTACCGGTTCGCCGCGCTCGCTCCACTGTGGATCGGCGCCCGCCACGACGCCACACCGCTGGCCCCGGGGCTGACCCGGCGCATCGGCGGCCTGATGCTGGACCACTTCCTCAACTCGGGCTCGCTCGACCACGACGGGCTGCTGACCTTGGGCTGGCACGGCCGGTTCCCGGCCATCCGGCAGGTGTATTCCGGCCCCGCATCGCCGTACTGGGCCAGCAAGGGCTTCGCCGGTCTGCTGCTGCCGCCGTCGCACGAGGTCTGGACGGCTCCCGAGGTGCCGCTGCCCGTCGAGGAGGAGGACTTCGAGTTCTACCTGCCCGCACCGGGATGGACCGTGTCGGGCACCCGCTCGGACGGCGTGGTGCGGGTGCTCAACCATGGCGCCGACCACATCGATCCGACGGAACTGGCGACCGATGATCCCGCCTACGCGCGGATCGCCTACAGCACCCACGCCGCGCCGGAGATGACGCCGCCGCTGGACTCCTCGGCGACGCTGGTCGATGCCGACGGCCGGGCCGCGCATCGCCGGCCGCTGGTGGCGCTGGCGCCGGGCGTGTCACGCAGCCGTGCGCACTGGCCCGCGAATGAGAGCTGGAATCCCTTCCACAGTCCCGAAACCACCTATAGGCTGGGCCCCTGGATCACCGTCGCCTCGGTGATCCAGGGCGCCACCGAGGTTCGGCTCGTCCGGGTCGACGAGGCGGCCGAGTGCACCCATCCCGGACCATGGCGGCTGCGGATCGGCGGCTGGACCACGGTCGCGGGCAGCGGGCTGCACTCGTGCCTGGTCGACCTCGCCGGCCTGGTCGTCGCCGACACGGTGGTGGGCAGGGACACCAACCCGCTGGGGCCGGTGTCCGAGGTGCCCGTGCTGTTCTCCGCCGGCGATGTCGAGGTCGGCCGGATCTACGCCGCCGCCGTGCATCTCGGCGGCTCGCCGCTGGAAGCGTTGCCAGAACTGGACATCACCGCCTCCGCCGTGGATGTGCGGTGGCCCGACGGCCGTGTCGACCGGGTGGCGATGCCGCCCGTGTGACTTTGCTGGCCCGTGCGACTTTATTAGGAGGTCAACGATGACCCGCCGCTTATGGGTCCTGTTAGGACTGTTAATCGCCCTGGTCGCCACGCTGGCCGTGCCGGCCGGCGCGGCGCCGGTGCTGTATCCCAACGGGGTCGGCGCCGATCTCGGGCCGACCCCGCTGACGCTCGGCGTCACCGCGACCGCCGGCGATAACGCCGCCGGCCTGCGCACCGGCAGCGTCGGCGGCCACAGTTACTGGCAGACCGACGTTTCCGCCGGCACGTCGTACCTGAACTTCGCGCCGGATCCCGACTACGCCGTCGCGGGGCCGGTTGTAGCCCTCGTGACGTACTACGACAGCGGCGCGGGGACCCTGGCCCTCAACGGCGGCGCGGTGGCCACGCTGGCCGGCAGCAACACGTGGAAGCACGCCGCGACCACCCTGCCGGCGCTGACGTCCGTTCGGCTGAGCGGCTCGGTGGACATCACCATCGCCCAGATCCGGATCACCGCCGCCGGCCCGACCGCCACGCTCGGCCCGAACGCGTCCGACACCGGCATCAGCCCCAATCCCGGCGACAATCCGTCCGGCCTGATCACCGGCACCGCGGCCGGGCGCGGCTACTGGCAGACCAACGCCGCCTCGCCCGCGCCGTCGACCAATTTCCTGTACATGAACGTCGCCGACTCGTACGCGTACGACACCAAGGACGTGGTGCTGGTCAGCATCGACTACCTGGACGCCGGCAACGGCACCCTTGACCTCCAGTACGACTCGCCCGGCCAGGACCTGCCCGACAAGTTCAAGCCGTCGGAGATCGCGCACTACGGCGACACCGGCACGTGGCAGACCCACGACTTCGTGCTGGACGACTCGATCCTCACCAACCGCACCAACGGTTCCGACTTCCGCATCGCCCACGACGGGTCCGCCGTGGAACTCAAGATCGCGGCCGTCCGGGTGACGGTGGTTCCGTCCACTCTGGACGTCAAGGCCGGGCTGCGGAGCCTCGTGTCCCAGGCCGGTCTGGCCGTGTACGGGGCGCGCGAGGGCACCCGGGACGGCCAGTACCCGGCCGGCGCCAAGGCCGCGTTCAGCGCGCAGATCGCCAAGGCCCAGGCCGTGATCGACGACCAGAACGCCACTCCGGCGCAGGTCAAGGCGGCCTTGCAGGCACTGTACGACAGTTTTCAGGCGTTCAAGGCATCGGCCGTGAACCTCAATGTCGCCGCGGGGAAGGCGCTTTCCACCGGCCCCGGCTGGACCCAGGTCGATCTCGGGCAGTCGCGGCCGGTCGACGACGTGTTCGTGCAGTGGGGCGCGGCCTTCTCGCCCGACTACAAGGTGCAGATCTCCGTCGACGGCACGTCGTTCACCACTGTCGGCGAATCCGGGGCCACCGAGGCCAACCGCTCGTCCCGCACCGACTTCCCGGTGGCCGAAGCTCGGTACGTGCGGCTGGCCTATGACGGTACCGCGACCGTCGCCGACCTCCAGGTCCGCGACCAGCGGGTGGTCACACCCAAGCCACAGCTGATCAGAACCACGTTCCCGACCGCCGACCCGGTGATCGCCGACTTCGTCGTGACGGGCGCGGATCCCAACGGGGTCAAGGATTCCACCAAGGCGTTGCAGGCCGCGCTGTACGACTGCTACGACGCCGGCGGCGGCACCGTGTGGCTGCCCGCGGGCATCTACCGGGTCACCGACACCGTCGAGGTGCCGGCGTTCTGCTCGCTGCGCGGCGACCGGCGCGATCCCGATCACGGCGGCGGCAGCTACGGCACCGTGATCAGCGCCGACCTGCCCTCCGGCGACAACGGGCCGGTGCTGTTCCGGATCGGCGGCAGCGCCGGCGTGCTCGGCCTGACCACCTACTACCCGCACCAGAACGCCGCCGCGCCGGTGCCGTACAGCTACACGTTCGAGATCACCGGCAGCGCGTGGGCCAGCGACGAGAACTACATGATGGGCACGGTTTCCGACGTCACCATGCTCAACTCGTACCGGGGCATCGGCATCAGCACCATGCTCGACGAGCGGGGGCGGCCGCCGGCCGTCGGGCAGACCCATGAGTCCGCCACCGTGCGCAACGTTCGCGGCACCGCCTTGTTCGAGGGCGTCGAGGCGTACAACGGGGCCGATGTCGGCACCTGGGAGAACGTCTCCTTCTCCAACTCCTACTGGGCCGCCGCACCACGCCAGTTCAACCCGCCTCAGCGGTCCACCGTGGACGCCTGGACCCGGGCTCACGGCACCGGCTTCGTGCTCGGTGACCTGGAGTGGGACCAGTTCAACGACATCGCCGCGGCCGACTACCACGTCGGCATCCACGTCGTGCCCGGTCAGCGCGTCGACTTCGCCGGCGCGTTCCAGGGCGTGCAGATCAAGCGCACCGACACCGCCCTGCTCGTCGACCAGTTCGACTCGCGCTGGGGCCTCATGATCGGTCGCGGCACCCTGGACGGGGCCGTCACCAACAACTCCGCCGGCTTCGTCAAGCTCACCGACGTCAAGGTCACCGGGGCCCTGACCGGCACCGTCTACCAGATGTCCGGTCAGGCTCCCGCCTACGACGCCTCGCAGCCGGCCGCCCGCCCATCACGTAACGCCCTATACGTTACTGACGCCCCGCGCGGCGTCGGCTACATCCCCGCCGCCGACGCCACCGCCGGCATTCAGCACACTCTCGACCGCGCCGGCCGTGACGGCGGCGGCATCGTCTACCTGCCGGCAGGGTGGTACCGCGTCGAGTCCCGGCTCGTCGTGCCGGCCGGTGTCGAACTTCGCGGCGCTTCCTCGGTGCCCAACCGTGACGAGGACGGCCGCAGCGGCGGCACCGTGCTCATGTCCTACGCCGGTCGGGCCACCGCCACCCCGGACACCGATCCCGCTTTCGTCACGCTGAACGGCGCCAACTCCGGGGTTCGCGGCCTCCGGATCTTCTATCCCGGCCAGAACCCCGCCGCCCCCGACGGTCTCGTCGCCTACCCGTATGCCGTCCGTGGCCACGGCTCCGGCACCTATGTCGTCAATGTGGGCATGTCCAACGCCTACAACGGCGTCGACCTCGCCACCTTCCGCAACGACCACTTCTTCGTCGGCAAGCTCGCCGGCACCTTCGTCCGCCACGGCATCACCGTCGGCCGGTCCGACGACGGCGTCATCAACGGTGTGCTCACCAACGGCAACACGTTCGTCCGGCTGGGCTTCTACCTGCCCAACTGGGCCTCCGGGGCCAACTTGTTCCCCCAGGTCATCGACGGCTTCACCCGTAAGTCGTCCGACCTCGTCACCGTCACCGGCGCCCGCAACCTCACCGTTGTCGACGCCTTCGGCTATGGCCTGCACAACGGCCTCGTCGTCAATTCCGGCGATGTGCACGTCTTCAACCTCGGCACCGACAACCTCGGCGCCGACGGCTTCACCGTGCGCGCCGCTTCGGCCGGCACCACCGTGCTGAACCTCTTGCGCTACAACGGCACCACCAGCACTGGCCCCGTCCGGCTCGTCGACGTGATGGCCATCAACATGGTCCAGTTCTCCGTTGCCGCCACCGCTTCCCCCGGCGGCACCGTCCACCTCACCGGCACCGAGACCTCCCCCGGCAAATACGAGTCCGGCAGCTCCGTCACCGCCACCGCTCGGCCCTCCCCCGGCTACCACTTCGTCAACTGGACGGTCGGCGGCACGGAAGTCTCCACCTCCCCCGCCTACACCTTCCCGGTAACCGCCGACACCGCCCTGACCGCCACTTTCACTCGCTGAACTCACGCGAGTCACGCTCTCCGGCCCACCGGAGAGCGTGACTCGCCCGTTATTACACGCTGTAACGGAAGCCGGGCAGGCGGCGAAGGACCTCCTGAGGTTGTGGTCGGGAGGGGCGCGCTGTGACGTACAGGTTCAATCCACCACCGAACTGGCCGCCGCCGCCCACGGGGTGGGTGGCGCCCCAGGGCTGGCAGCCGCCCGCCGACTGGCCGAAGCCCCCGCCCGGCTGGCAATTGTGGGTACCGGTCGCCGCTCCCGCGCCGGCCCCCACCGCTGCGCCGAGCCTCAACGTAGGGCCACCCGCTTCCCCGGCCTCGGCTCCCGCCCCGCCTCCGACCCCGGAGCCGGCCGCCACTGCGGAGCCGGTCCCGCAGCCCGAGCCGGACAAGCGGGTTGGGTTGTTCGGCGCCCGCAAGCGAGTTCAGGAAATGGAGACCGAGCTCCAGCAGGCCCGTGAAGAGGAACGTCGGCTCCAGGCCCAGCTCGCCGAGGCAACGGCCCGATACGACGAGCTGCGCGGCAAGGACGCGATCACCGTGGCGAACGAGATCGCGGACGCCCGCCAACAGCTCGCTCAGCTGATCACCAAGGCCGAGGCGCAGGCCGCGGAGAACGCCAAGTGGCAGGGCGAGGCCACGAACGCGTGGACGGAAACGCAGCAGCGGATCGGATCGGCCCAGTCCGAGTTGCAGGAGATCCGCACGCAGATCGTCGAGACCCAGGAAATAGCCCTGCTCCAGGAGGCCGGGATCTACGAGTACCGCCATCGCCTGGCGGACTCCGTGGCGTACAAGGCGTCCCTGGAAAGGCTCAAGGACGCCATCAAGGTGTCCGCCAAGAACAACCACGCGATCACGGCGACGACGAACTGGACGGTCAACAACTCGGCCGTCGAGGGCCAGCGCATGGTGCGCGACTTCTCGAAGCTGATGCTGCGCGCGTACAACACCGAGGCCGACAACTGTGTTCGGTCGATGCGCCCGTACCGGCTCGAGTCGTCGAAGGACCGACTGAACAAGACCCGCGACATCATCTCGCGACTCGGCAAGACGATGCACATCGCCATCGCGGCCGGCTACCACCGGCTGCGGATCGAGGAACTGGAACTCACCGCGGACTACCTGGCCATGGTCGAGCAGGAGAAGGAACGCGTCCGGGCCGAGCGTGAGCGCCAGCGGGACGAGGCGCAGGCCCAACGCGAGTTCGAGCGGGAGAAGGCCCGGCTGGCCAAGGAGCAGTCGCACTGGCTGACCGCCATGGCGAAGTGGACGGAGGCGGGCAACGCGGCCAAGATCGCCGAGGCGGAGTCCAAGCTGGCCCAGATCGACGGCGCGATCAAGGACGTGGAGGACCGGGAGGCCAATGTCCGCACCGGCTGGGTCTACGTGATCTCCAACCTGGGCTCGTTCGGACCCGACGTGGTGAAGATCGGGCTGACCAGGCGCCTGGACCCCACGGAGCGGGTGCGTGAACTCGGCGACGCCTCGGTTCCGTTCAAGTTCGACGTGCACGCCCTCATCTTCGACGCCGACGCCGTCAGCCTGGAGACCCGTCTGCACCAGCACCTCGCCGACCGGCGCGTCAACCGCGTGAACCTGCGGCGCGAGTTCTTCCACGTCACGCCGGCCGAGGTGCTGGACATCCTGCGCGCCCAGGGTCTTCAGGACAATCTCGTCGACTACGTCGAGGAGCCCGAGGCGGAGGAGTGGCGGTCGAGCCGGCGTATTTCCGAGACCGAGAGCAACTCCGGCGCTCCGGTGGCGAACGCCGTCGCGTAGCCGGCCGGCGGTGAGGTCAAGCTGACAACGTTCAGTACACGTCCCGCAGGTATCGGCGGTCGGCGGTGAGCTGCTTGAGGTAGGCGGTGGCCTGCTCGGCGGTCATGCCGCCGTGGCTGACGACGATCTCGCGCAGCGTGCGGTCGACGTCCTTGGCCATGCGGGTGGCGTCCCCGCAGACGTAGAGGTGGGCACCGTCCTTGAGCCAGCGCCAGAGGTGGGCGCCGTGCTCGCGCATTCGGTCCTGCACATAGACCTTGGCCCGCTGGTCACGGGAGAAGGCCAGGTCGAGCCGGGACAGCAGGCCGTCGGAGCGGAACCGGGAAAGCTCGTCACGGTAGTAGAAGTCGGTGGCCCGGCGCTGTTCGCCGAAGAAGAGCCAGTTGGGGCCGCCGGCGCTGAGGGCGGCGCGTTCCTCCAGGAAGCCGAGGAAAGGGGCGACGCCGGTGCCGGGACCGACCATGATCATGGGGGCCGATGGGTCGGCGGGCGGGCGGAAATGGGGCGAGCGCTGGACAAACGCCTTGACGGGCGCGCCGGCGGCGCGGTCGGCGAGGTAGGTGGAGCACACGCCGCCATGGGATCCGTACCGCACAACGGAAACGGTGAGCCGAATCCGGGACGGGCTGACCAGCGGACTGGACGAAATGGAGTACTGCCGAGGTTGCAGCCGCTTGAGCGCCTCGGCCCACGCCTGGGCGTCGGCGCGCACGGGATAGGCCCGCAGCACATCGACGGCGTGCCGGCCCCAGGCCCACTTGGCCAGCTCGCCCTTGTTGTCGGGGCGGATCAGGTGCCGCAGCTCCCGGTCGCCGTTGTGCTCGGCGACGAAGTGCAGCAGCGAAGGCGTGATCCGCGCGATCTCCAGCTCGTCACGCAGTGCCTCGCCGAGGGAGAAGTCCTCGCCGTCAAGGGAAATCGAGGACGAGCCGTCGAGCCCGGTGACGTCGAGCCACTCGTCGACCAGCACCGGACTGTTGACCGGCAGCACGCCGAGGGCATCGCCGGTCTCGTAGGCGAGGTCGGCGGCGTCGAAGGTGAACTCCCGCACCTCCTTGCCGGCGCCGGGCAGGCTGAGCAGCCGGTTGCCGACGAGCTCGATCTCACGGTGCCGGGCCGGCGTGGTGTTCAGCGCGACGATCACCTGGTCGAGCCAGCGCCGCGCGGTCGCCTGGTAGTCGGGCTCGCAGTCGGTCCTCGGCACGAGGTGCGTCGCACCCAGTTCCCGCATCCGCTGGTCGATCCGCTTGCCGTGACCGCAGAAGTTGTCGTAGTTGGAGTCGCCGAAGGCCAGCACCGAGTACCGCAACCCGGCCAAGGTGTCCTGTGTGGACAGATGGTCCCAGAAGCTGATGCCGTTGTCCGGGGCGTCGCCGTCGCCGAAGGTGCTGGTGATCATCAGCACCGGGGTGTCGGCACGCAACGTGTCCGCGGACGCCTCGGCCATGCTCACCAGCACCGGCCGCCAGCCGTTCTCGGCCAGTCGCCGCGCCGCCTCGGTGGCGAACTGCTCGGCGTTGCCGGTCTGCGACGCCCAGAGCACCGTGATCTCCCGGCCCGGTAACGGTGCAGCCGTTACATTGCCGCGCGAGAACATGCCGGCCAGCAGGCCGTCGACCCAGGCCGCGCGCGTCGGCTCGATCGGCGCGTGCGGCGGCAACACCGGCACGCCGACGCCGCCGGCGGTGACCCCGGAGGCGAAGCCGGCGAGGTACTGCCGCTCGGCGGCGGTGAAGTCGGGCATCGGCACGTCGTCCACGCCGAGCATCGCGGCAAGGGTGACAGCGGGTTCGGGAACCGCCAGCGGCGCGGTCGCGACCTTGGCCAGGGACACCGCACACACCTTGAACTCCGGCTGGAACGAGATCGGGTCGACGGCGTCGTTGGTCACGGCGTTCACGCTGAGGTACTCGCCGAACAGGTCGTTCCAGTGGAACGGGGCGAAGCAGCAGCCGGGCCGGACGCGGTCGGTCACCACGGCGGTGAGCACGGCCCGGCCGCGGCGCGAGGCGATCTCCACCTGGTCACCGTCCACAATGGACAGGGCCGAGGCGTCGGTCGGATGGATCTCCACGAACGGTCCGGGGTTGAGCTTGTTCAGCTTGGCGACCTTGCCGGTCTTGGTGAGGGTGTGCCACTGGTGCTGCACGCGCCCGGTGTTCAGCACGAACGGGAACTCGTCGTCGGGCAGCTCGGCCGGCGGCAGGTGCGGCCGGGCGAAGAAGGACGCTTTTCCCGATGCGGTGGGAAAAACCAGCTTGTCCTCGGTGACGTACCGGATGGGATTGCGGTCGGGGCCGTCGGGGGCGCTGGGCCACTGGACCGGCGACTCGCGCAGGCGGGCGTAGCTGATGCCGCGTAAGTCGTAGCCGGTGAAGGGATTGCTGGCCCGCTTGATCTCCTCGAAGATCTGCTCGGCGCTGTCGTAGTGGAACGGAAAGCCCATCTCGACGGCGACCCGGGCGATGAGCTGCCAGTCGGGCAGCGCCTGCCCGGCCGGCGCGACGGCCTGCGGCGCGAGTGTGACGTTGCGCTCGGAGTTGACCAGCACGCCTTCGGTCTCCGACCAGATCGCGCCGGGCAGCACGATATCGGCGTAGCCGTTGGTCTCGGTGTCGGCGAAGGCGTCCTGCGTGATCACCAGCTCGGCGGCCTCGAGGCCCTCGATGACGGTGCGCCGGTTGGCCACCGAGGCGACCGGGTTCGTGCAGATGATCCAACACGCCTTGATGTCGCCGGCGGCCATCCGCTCGAACATCTCGATGGTGCCGCGGCCGACGTCGGTGCGGATGCTGCCGGCGGGAATGTCCCACAGCTCCTCGACAAACGCTCGGTCCTGTGTGGACAACACCGAGCGTTGGCCCGGCAGCCCCGGGCCCATGTAGCCCATTTCCCGGCCGCCCATGGCATTCGGCTGCCCGGTCAGCGAGAACGGACCGCTGCCCGGGCGACAGATCGCGCCGGTCGCCAGGTGCAGGTTGCACAGGGCGTTGGTGTTCCACGTGCCGTGCGTGCTCTGGTTGAGGCCCATGGTCCAGCAGCTCATCCAGTTGCCGGCGGCGCCGATCCACTTGGCCGCGGTGCGCAGGTCATCCTCGGCGATGCCGGTGATGCCGGCGACCACGTCCGGCGGGTAGTCGGCCAGGAACTCCGGCATCGCCTCCCAGCCCTCGGTGTGCGCGGCGACGAATTCCTGGTCGACCAGCCCGTCGGCGTGGATCAGGTGCAGCAGGCCGTTGAGCAGAGCCAGATCCGCACCCGGCGCGATCTGGAGGAACAGGTCGGCCTTGGCCGCGGTCGCCGTGCGCCGCGGGTCGACGACGATCAGCTTGGCGCCGCGCTTGACCCGTTCCATCAGGCGCAGGAACAGGATTGGGTGGCAGTCGGCCATGTTGGAGCCGATCACCAGGAACACGTCCGCGTGCTCGAAATCCTGGTACGAGCCGGGCGGCCCGTCCGCGCCGAGGGACAGCTTGTAGCCGCTGCCGGCGCTGGCCATGCACAGCCGGGAGTTCGACTCGATCTGGTTGGTGCGGACGAACCCCTTGGCCAGCTTGGTGATCAGGTACTGGGCCTCCATGGTGAGCTGGCCGGAGACGTAGAAGGACAACGCGTCCGGGCCGTGCTCGTCGAGGATTTCCCGCAGCCTCGTCGCCGCGAGGGTGATCGCCCGGTCCACATCGGTCGGTTCGGCCGGCGCCTCCCGGTCGGCCCGGACCAGGGCGGTGGTCAGGCGGCCCGGCGCGGCCAGCATCTCGTGGCTGGTCGCGCCCTTGGTGCAGAGCCGACCGAAGTTGGCCGGATGCTCCTTGTCGCCGGCGACCGAGACCACACTGCCGTCGCGGACCGTGAGCACGATGCCGCAGCCCACACCGCAGTACGAGCACACGGTCCTGACCGTCGAATCGGGCACGGGCGCAAACATTAGGAAGGGGCTGTTGCGCAGCGGTTGCACGGTCCGCTGCGGCCGTTACATCTACTGCACAACGGAGTTTCGGCCGCGGTGAGCCGGCGTCCGACCGGGCAGTGCGCAGCAGACGTGTCCGGGATCACGGAAGGCGCGGGGCCGAGCGAAGTGGCGCGGACACGGGCCGAACGCCGGCGGAAGCGTGGCCCGGGTGAAGACTATGTGCGGCCCGGCGGCCAACAGCAAGCGGTCCCGGGCCGGCGTCACGACTTTCTGACCTTGGCCAGCTCCTCCTGTGCCCACACGGCCCACTCCCGCTGCATCTCGGTGAACCGCAGCCCCCACTCCAGCGCGATCCGGCCGTAGACGGCCAGGTCGGCGGTCTCGGGGGCGATCTCGTCCTGGGTGGCCCGCAGGGCGGCGTGGTGCTCGATGGCATCGAGCTCGCGCCCGCGCAGGTACTCCTCGGCCTGCTCGAGGTCGATGACGTTGAGGAAGAAGACGCGCAGCAGCATGTCGCTGCGCCGGGTCAGGTTGGGCTCGACGTCGACGAGCCAGTGCTTGAGCTCGGCCAGGCCGTCCTCGGTGAGCGTGTACTCCTTGCGCCGCCGGGCGCCCTCCTCGGTGACGGTCACCAGCCCGGCATCGGCCAGCTTGGCCAGCTCCCCGTACAGCTGGCTCTGGGTCGCGGGCCACACGTTGGCCAGCGAGCCGTGGAACGTCTGGAGCAGGTCGTACCCGCTGGCCGGACCGAAGGTGAGCAGCCCGAGGGCCGCGTGGCGGAGGCTCATGCCGCCATCATACTCCACTCTTGACATGTTCGCACCGCAACTTCTAGATTTGACATGTCATCACTGACATGTCGAAGGAGTCGAGATGAGCTACCTGCGCGGATTCGTCCCCTGGATCGCCTTCGCGGTGCTGTCCAGCCTGGGCTGGCAGTGGGGCGCGCTGGCCGGCCTGGTCCTGGCGGTCGCGCTGTTCGTCGACGGCCGCCGCAAGGGCACGCCGCTGGACACACAGGTGCTGGAGATCAGCACGATGGCCTACTTCGCCGTACTAACGGTGTTCGCGTTACTTGTCCCGGCCTCGCCGGTGCAGCACTTCGTCGGCGCGATCTCGATGGCCTGGCTGGCCCTGACCGCCTGGGGCGGCCTCGTCGTCAGGCAACCGTTCACGCTGGGCATCGCCAAGCAGCAGACGCCGAAGGAGCTCTGGGGCCACCCGGTCTTCCGGCGCATCAACGTGGTGATCACCACGGTCTGGGCGATCGCGTTCACCCTGACCGCCGCCGTCCTCACCGCGCTGGACCTGGCCGATGCCGGCACCGTGGCGAGCATCCTGGCGCAGGTGGCCGGCTTCGCCATCCCGGCGATCTTCACCGTTCGCTACCCGGAGCGCGTGCGCTCCCGGCAGGATGCGTGACATGACGACGGGACTGCCGCACGAGTCGGTCCGGGCGGCGTGGACGGCGCTGCGCACGGAGACGTCGATGTTGCACCTGGACACCGCGGCCTGCGGCCGCACCAGCGTCGCCACCCGGGCCGCGATCACCGGGCACCTGGAGCTCGAGGCCCAGCTCGGCGGCTATGTCGCCGAGGCCGAGGCGGAGCCCGAGAACACGACGGCCCGCCGGCTGCTGGGGGAACTGCTCCACTTCGACACCGACGAGGTGGCGCTGCTGGACAGCGGCTCGGCGGCCGGGGCGCAGCTGCTGGCGGCGTGGCCGTGCCAACCCGGCGACCGGGTCTGGATCGCCCCGAGCGAGTGGGGCAACAACCTGGCGGCGTTCGCCGACCGCGGCCTGGACGTCGCGATCATGGACGTGGACGACCGCGGCCGGATCGACCTGGACGCGCTGACCAGAAGGCTGCGCACCGAGCGGCCGAACATGGTGCACCTGAACGGGTTCAACTCGCACCGGGCCCTCGCCCAGCCGTCGAGGGAGATCATCGACAGCTGCGCCGCGGTCGACGTGCCGGTGGTGATCGACACCGCGCAAACGTTGGGACACATCGAAGTTCCGGCCGGCGCGGCCGCGGTGTACGGCACCGGCCGCAAGTACCTGTGCGGGCCGCGCGGCGTCGGCTACGTGGCCGTTCGCGAGCCGTGGCAGCAACGGCTCACGCCCCGCGCCCCGGCGCTCGACCTGGGCGGCCGGCCGGTGCGCAACCTGGAGAGCCGCGAAGCCTATGTGGCCGGCCGGGTCGGGCTGGCCACGGCGCTCAGGCAGTACGTCGAGATCGGGCCCGCGCGGATCCGCGAGCGCCTGGGCGCGGTCGGGCGGGCGCTGCGGGAAGGGCTGGCCGACCTGCCCGGCTGGTCTGTGAGCGACCCGGTCGACGCCCCCGGCTCGATCGTGGCCCTGCTGCCGCACGAGGATATCGACCTGTACCGGCTGCGGGCCGACCTGATCGCCCGCAAGATGGTCACCACCGTGTCCCCGCGGGAGCGGGCGCCGTTGGACATCACGCGGCCCACGCTGCGGCTGAGCCCGCACGTCGACTTCGAGCTGGCCTGGATCCCGCAGATCAGGGACCTGCTGACCGCCCACTACAGTTGATCCGTGCCCACCGCCGAGGAAATGCTGAGCGTGGCGGCGGTCCGCACGCTGGCCGAAGTGCTCGTCGACGCGCCCACGGTCGCCGCCGTCCACCTGGAGGGCGCGGCCTTCAGCGAGCGCGGCCGGCTGGTGCGGGACGCGCTGCTCGCCGACCTGCCGGCGAAGTACCCCTCGTTCGAACGGGCGATCCGCAAGGCGATGAAGGATTCGCGGTTCACCGGCTGGATGATCTGGCCGGTGACCGAGGCCGTCGCCGCACGGGCCGTGGGAGACGCGTTCGACGAGGGCCTGGCGCTGCTCGCCGACCTGACCTCCAGGCTGACCGGGGAGTTCGCCCTGCGGACCTTCCTCGCCGCCGACCTGGACCGCACGCTGACGACGGCGCTGCGCTGGACCAGCAGCCCCGATGAGCACGTGCGGCGGCTGGCCAGCGAGGGCACGCGGCCCCGGCTGCCCTGGGCCAAACGGGTTCCGGCGATCCTCGACGATCCACAGTCGACGGTGCCGATCCTGGACGCCCTGCACCGCGACCCGTCGGAGTACGTGCGGCGGTCGGTGGCCAACCACCTCAACGACATCAGCCGGTCGGATCCCGCGCTGGCCGTCGCGGTCGCGACCCGTTGGCTGACAACGGACCCATTGCCGAGCGCAGCGGAAAGACTGGCGCTGGTCCGGCACGCGCTGCGCACACTGGTCAAGGCGGGCGACCCGGGCGCGTTGGCGCTGCTGGGCTTTTCACCGCCGGCCGCGCTCACCGTGCTGGGCCCGACGCTGGGCAATGCGAACGTTCGCGTGGGCGAGGAACTGCCGTTCGAATTCACCCTGACGAACGACGGCGACGCCGATGTGCGGCTGGCCGTGGACTACGTGGTGCACCACCGAAAGGCCAACGGCACGCTCACCCCGAAGGTGTTCAAGCTGACCACCCGCACGCTGGCCGCGGGCCGATCCGTGACAATCAGCCGTCGCCACTCGTTCCGGCCGATCAGCACCAGGGTCTACCACCCGGGCGAGCACGCCGTGGAACTTCAGGTCAACGGCCGCACTTTCGGGCGAACCTCCTTCATGTTGCGTCCTCAGAGCTAGACACAGGGCTGGTGTGACGCCACCGTCCTGTAGATAATCGACGGCACAGCCACCCCGCCATCACCCGGTGGGAGCAACACTCGCGGGCGGCCGGCCGCAGCACGACGGCCGGACTACGACAGTCAGGTGACCCGAGGTTCGCGGTCGACGGCCGGTGCGTGGCAGAGTAGGGCATTCACGGCGTCACTGAGGACGGTTCAGATGGGTTCTGGTGCAACCGGGTCGGGCCGCGGCGCCCGCCCGACGGTCACCCGGCGCAGGGAGGTCAGCGACGCGAGCGCGCGCTCGCTGCTGACCACGGTGCTCGGCGAGTACGTGCTGCCGCAAGGAGAACCGGTCTGGACCCAGACGATCGTCGACGTGCTCGGGCGCTTCGAGATCGAGGAGAAGTCGGCCCGCCAGGCGCTGGCCCGGGTCGCCGCCGAGGGCTGGCTCAGCTCGGAGCGGGTCGGCCGCCGCGTCCGCTGGGCGCTGACCCCGCCCGGCCGGCGGCTGCTGGTCGAGGGGGCCGAGCGGATCTACGGCTTCGGCAGCGGCAACCAGCAGTGGGACGGCCGCTGGCTGGTGGTCATGGTTTCCGTGCCGGAGACCAAGCGCGAGCTGCGGCACCGGCTGCGGACCCGGTTGAGCTGGGCCGGTTTCGGCTCGCCCGAGCCCGGCGTCTGGGTGTCGCCGCACGTCGGCGCCGAGGTCGAGGCCAAGTCCATTCTGGAGGACCTGGCGCTGACCAGCGAGGTCATGTCGTTCATCGCCACCTACGGCGCGCTGGGCGACGTGCAGCGAATGGTCGCCGCCGCCTGGGACCTGCAGGAGGTGGCCGAGAAGTACGAGAGCTTCATCGACCAGTTCAGCGGCCTCGACGCCCGCACCCCGGAGAACGCCCTGCTGGCCCAGACCCGAATGGTGCACGAGTGGCGGCGCTTCCCGTTCCTCGACCCGCAGCTGCCCGGCGAGCTGCTGCCGGCCAAATGGAGCGGCTCGCGGGCCACGCAGCTGTTCACCGACAACCACGCGGCCTGGCGGGAGCCGGCGCAGCGCGGCTGGCGCGAACTGGTGGCCCAGCAGGGCTGACCCACCAAGGGGTCAGGCGTCCAGGCCCGGGAAGACCTTCGCCGCGTTGCCGCTCAGCACCCCGTTGAGCAGCTCCTCCCCCAGCCCGAGCTCCCGCAGCATCAATTCACGCAGCGCAGCCACGTTGTGCGCCGCCCCCGGCACGCCGGGCCAGTCGGTGCCGAAGATCCAGCGGGCGGCCAGTCGGCCCAGGTCGAAGCGGGCGTAGTACTCGGGCAGCTTCCGCGGCGGCAGACCAGCCAGGTCGAGCCACACGTTGGGCTTGGCCAGGGCCAGGAACGCGGCGGTGTCATACCACCAGCCGCGGCCGCCGTGGGCGAACACGAACTGCACGGCCGGGAAGTCCTCGACCACGTCGACCAGCAGCGCCGGATCGCCGTAGCTGGAACGGGATCCGGGGAAGCTGGACACGCCCGAGTGGAAGATCACCGGCACGCCGCGCTCCTCGCACACCCGGTACACGGCGTAGACCTCGCGGTCGACGGGCGAGAAGCAGCCGTGCACGGGATGCAGCTTCACCGCCACCGCGCCGAGATCGAGCTGACGCTCCACTTCGGACGCCAGCGGGTGGTGCAGGTGCGGGTTCACGTTGGCCACCAGGCGGAACCGCACCGGATTGTGCCGGACCAGCGGCAGCAGGTCCTCGATCGGCTGAATTCCGGTCGCCCGCGGGCTGTACTCGCAGAACAGGAGCGCCCGGTCGACGCCCTGCCCGGCCAGCAACGCGTCCACTTCGGACGGAATCGGGTCGCCGTCGTCGGAGTACACCGAGCGCCACGGGTGATCGCCGCTGAACCGGTCGGCCCACTCCAGCCACGCCGGCTTCAACGTCGACAGCCGCGGCACGTGCACGTGCGCGTCAACGATCATCGACCAGCACGTCCTTGACCATGTCCCGCAACACGTTCCGGCGGATCTTGCCGGTGGCGGTCTTGGGCATCTCGGCCACCTCGACCACGGCCCGCGGCCGCTTGTACGAGGCGAGGCCGTCCCGGCACCAGGAAATCAGGGCTTCCTCGTCCACTTTGTGCCCGTGCACCGGCACCACGCAGGCCACCGGCTTCTGCAATCCGGACTCGTCGGTCGCCGACACCACGGCGACCTCCTCGACGTCCGGGTGGGCCAGCAGCCGGCTCTCCACCTCGAACGGCGACACCCAGACGCCGCCGGCCTTGAGCATGTCGTTGCTGCGCCCCAGATACGTGTAGGTGCCGTCCTCGTTGCGGCGGTAGGTGTCGCCGGTGCGCAGCCATCTGCCCTGGAACACCTCGCGCGTGATGTCGTTGCGGCACCAGTACCCGGTCGCGGTCGACGGGCCCTGCACGTACAGATCCCCGGTGTCGGAAGCGTTTCCGGCCTCGTCGCGGATCTCCACCTGGTAGCCGGGCACGGGCACGCCACTGGTGCCGCCGACGGCCTGGCCGGGCCGGTTGGACAGGAAGATGTGCAGCGCCTCGGTGGATCCGATGCCGTCCAGCACTTCCACGCCGAAGCGCGAGCGGAACTTGTCGAACAGCACCGCCGGCAGCGCCTCCCCGGCCGAAACGCCTTGCCGCACAGTGGAAAACGCGTCGTCGGGCACGTCGCTGGCCAAGGTCGCGGCGAAGAAGGTGGGCACGCCGAACAACACCGTGGCCCGATCGGCGGACGCGCGGCTGGCGATCAGCTCCGGTGTGGACCGCGACCGCTCCAGCAGCGCCACCGCGCCCGCGGCCAGCGGCATGAAGCACGAGTTGCCGAGCCCGTAGGCGAAGAACAGCTTGGACACCGAAAGGCAACGGTCCTCAGGATTGAGGCCCAGCACCCCGTTTCCGTAGTACGTGCCGATGGCGCGAATGCTCTCGTGCCGGTGCATCGCGGCCTTGGGCTGCCCGGTGGTGCCCGAGGTGTAAAGCCATAGCGCCGGCGAGTCGGCCCAGGTCGGGTACGGCCTCTCCAACGTGCCGGCGGCCATCAGGTCATCCCACGAGTGCACCGCCACACCCGCGCGGGGCTCGAACTCGACCGCACCGTCCAGCACAACGGTGTCGATCTCCGGCGCCAGCTCGACGGCGGCCTGGCACGCCGCCGCGAACTCCACCGATGCCAGCAGGACCCGGCTGCGCGAGTCGGCCAGCAGCGTGGCCAGCTCGACCGGCGTCATCATGGTCGACACCGGCACCGGCACCGCGCCCAGGTACATCGCGCCGAGCACGGCGCCGAGCATCTCCACGTCGTCGGCCATGCTCAGCACGACCCGCTCCTCGGGCCGGACGCCCAGCTCCCGCAGCCCGGCGGCGGTCCGGTGCGTCTGCTCGGCCAACTCCGCGTAGGACAGGGTGCGCCGGCTGGTCACCACGGCGGTGTGCCCGCACTCGACGTGCCGGTCGACCAGGTACTCCGCGGCGTTGAACCGGTCCGGCATCGTCGCTCCTCAGGGCAGGTGGACGTACTCGTACTCGAACGGCTTGCCGTTGATGCCGTTGGTCGGCGGCGCGACCCAGGAAGCGATCTTGCCTCGTTCGTAGACCGGGCGCATCAACGACTGCACGAACGCCAGGTCCTGGCCGGTCGGCAGCCATTTGTCGCGAGCGCGGGTCCACGTCGCCTCGTCCAGGATCTCCCCCTCGGGTGAGATGTGGAAGGCCGAGTTCACGCCGACGCCGCGGTTGAAGCCGGGGTGCGGGAGCTTGAGCCGGCGGTCGATGCCGGCCTCGGCCAGGATCCGGTTCCACCGGGTGACGCCGTGCTCGCAGTCGGCGATGTACTCGTTGCGCAGGTCCAGGTTCAGCATCAGGATCGTGGACAGCTCGTCGCCGCCCCAGGTGCCGTCGGGCCGCGGCGTCTCCAGGATCGAGCCGGTGTCGGTGAGCTTGTGGTCGTCCTTGCGCCGGCCCTCCTGCCAGCGGCCCTTGAGGCCGGCGGTGTAGTAGTTGGCGGCGTTGGTCGAGGTCTCGCTGCCGAACAGGTCCAGCGACACGGTGTAGTGGAAGTTGATGTACTTCTGGATGATCTCCAGCGGGATGCCGCCGTGCGGCGCGATGTCGAACGTGTCGTGCTCGCGGATCAGCTCGGCGCTGCGGGCCACCACCCGGTCGACACCGGTGGTGCCGACGAACATGTGATGCGCCTCTTCCTTGAGCATGAACTCGCACGTCCGCGACAGCGGGTCGAAAGCGCTCTCCTTCAACGTGCCGAGCTGGTACTTGCCGTCCCGGTCGGTGAAGTAGGTGAACATGTAGAAGGCCAGCCAGTCGGCGGTCTCCTCGTTGAACGCGCCGAGGATACGGGGCGAGTCCGGGCTGCCGGAGTTGCGCAGCAACAGGTCCTCGGCCTGCTCGCGGCCCTCCCGGCCGAAGTAGGCGTGCAGCAGGTAGACCATCGCCCACAGGTGCCGGCCCTCTTCGACGTTGACCTGGAACAGGTTGCGCAGGTCGTAGAGGCTGGGCGCGGTCAGCCCGAGCAGTCGTTGCTGCTCAACGGAAGCGGGCTCGGTGTCGCCCTGGATGACGATCAGCCGCTGCAGGTCGGCCCGGTACTCGCCGGGCACCTGCTGCCACACCGGCTCGCCACGGTGCTCGCCGAAGCCGATGCTCCGCTCCTGCTCGCGCTCGGCCAGGAAGATGCCCCACCGGTACTCGTCCAGCTTGACGTGGTCGAAGTGGGCCCAGCCGGCGCGGCCGACGCTGACCGCGGTGCGCAGGTAGACGTCGTGCGTCTCCAGCGTCGGCCCCATCTCCGACCACCAGTTCATGAACTTGGGCTGCCAGCCCTCGAGGGCCCGCTGCAGCCGCCGGTCCGAGGACAGGTCGACGTTGTTGGGGATCTTCTCGTCATAGTTGATGGGGCTGCCCATGGTTCACACCCGCTTTCGGTCGAAGACCGCCTTCTGACCGGTGCCGTAACGCCGGAGAGCGCCCTCGGGTCCCGATGCGTTGGGCCGGTTGAAGATCCAGTTCTGCCAGGCCGAAAGCCGGGCGAAGATCTTGGTTTCCAGGGTCTCCGGGCCGACGAACCGGTGGTTGGCCTCCATGCCGGTCAGCGCGTCGGGGCTCAGCGAGGCCCGACCCTCCAGCACGATCCGGATCTCGTCGACCCAGTCGATGTCGTCGAACGCCTCGGTCACCAGCCCGAGGTCGGCCGCCTCGACGGCGTCGACGGGTTTGTCCAGTTCGGACAGTCGGCCGATATCCTCGCCGTAGAAGCGGGACTGCAGCCTGGTGATGCCGTTGCCCATCGGGAACGGGCCGAAGTTGGCCGGGGTCAGCCGGATCGACGCCCGCTCGTCGCTGTCCTCGTCGTCGATCGGCGGACCGTCCAACATGTACTGTCGGTCACAGGCGAAGGCCAGTTCCAGCAGCATGCCGACGAAGCAGGAGCCGGGCTCGATGAGCGCGATCAGGCTGCGGCTGGTGACGTCGAGGCGCTTGAGGACACGCTTGTAGTAGTGCCGGATCTCGTTGCCCAGCCACGATTCGTCGGCGAGCAGGCGATGTTCCTGCGCCAGCACGACATCCGGGTCGCCGGCGGTGGTGAACACCCAGGTGCCGAGCTCGGTCTCGTTGGCCCGCAGGCGCAGGATGAGATCGTCGAGCTCGCGGGTGACGGTCAGCGGCCAGTTCTCGTCGGTCGAGGCATGCACGGTGATCTTGACCAGGCTGAGCTCACGGTCGTAGGCGGCCCGCACGTACCGGTAGCGGATGCCGTCCTCGTCGACCTCGCGCTCCAGCGGCGTGAGCGCGATGCCTTCCGCGTCGCGCGGCCGGGTCGAGTGCCGCGCCGCCTCCAGCGCCCGCTCCCGGACCACCTCGTCGAACCGCCGCGGCGGCACGACTTCGTCGACCAGTCCCCATTGGACGGCCGCATTGCCGCGCATGCCGTCGCTGCGGGTGGCGAACACGTCGGCCCGGTCCTTGCGGACGCGGCGCTTGTCCACCACGCGGGTCAGGCCGCCGGTGCCGGGCAGCACGCCCAGCAGCGGCACCTCGGGCAGCGACACCGCCGAGGAGTTGTCGTCCACCAGCACGATCTGGTCGCAGGCCAGCGCCAGCTCGTAGCCGCCGCCGGCGCAGGACCCGTTGACCGCGGCCAGGTAGGCCTGGCCGGAGTGCTTGCTGGCGTCCTCCATGCCGTTGCGGGTCTCGTTGGTGAACTTGCAGAAGTTCACCTTCCACTCGTGGCTGGACGCGGCGAGCATGCGGATGTTGGCGCCGGCGCAGAACACCCGGTCCTTGCCCGAGGTGACGATCACCGTGCGCACGCCCGGGTGCTCGAAGCGCAGCCGCTGGGTGGCGTCGTAGAGCTCGATGTCCACGCCGAGGTCGTAGGAGTTCAGCTTGAGCTCGTAGCCGGGCACGATGCCGGCCGTCTCGTCCACGTCCAGCACCAGCCAGGCCAGCTCCCCCTCGACCCGCAGCCGCCAGTGCCGGTAGCTGTCTGGGTGCGCGTCGAAGGACACCTGCACGGTCCGCCTCCTCGTTGTGGGCATCCTATTTTCTACAGAACGACGGCGACGCGTCAACTTTTCTGTAGAAATTCAGCCAGAACGCCGCCGATCCGGTCCACGATCTCGTCCAGGTGCTCCCGCTCGCACACCAGCGGCGGGGCGATCTGCACGACCGGCTTGCCGCGGCTGTCCGTGCGGGCGATCAGGCCGGCGTCGAGCAGGCCGGCGGTGATCGGCGCGAGGTCGTCGACGGCCAGCTCGGCGGCGTAGAAGAAGCCGTCGCCGCGGACGTCGACGACCCCCGGCAGCTCCCGCAGCTCCCGCATGCGGGCGCGCAGGTGCGGGGTCCGCTCGCGGACGCCGTCGAGGATCTTGTCCCGCTCGAAGATCTCCAGGTTGCGCAGGGCGATCGCGGCGGCCAGCGGGTGGCCGCCGAAGGTGAGGCCGTGCGCGAGCGCCTGGCCGGGGCGGAAGAACGGCTCGGCCACCCGATCGTGCACCAGCACGGCCCCCATCGGCGCGTAGGCCGAGGTCAGCCCCTTGGCGACGGTGATCATGTCGGGCACCACCTCGGGCACCGCGAAGTACTCGCCGAGCCGGCCGAACCCGGTGATCACCTCGTCGGCCACCAGCAGGATGCCGTAGCGGTCGGCCATCGCGCGCAACCCGGTCCAGTAGCCGGCCGGCGGCACGAAGCAGCCGCCGGCGTTCTGCACCGGCTCGGCGATCAGCATGCCCACGGTCTCCGGGCCGGCGGCGATGATCGCGTCTTCGGTCTCCCGCAGCAGGAAATCGAGGTCGCCCTCGCCGGTGTTGGGCACCCGGACCACGTCGATGGCCGGCCGGCCGAACGGCTCCTTGAGCGCGTCGACGCCGGTCAGGGCGAGCGCGCCGAGGGTCTGGCCGTGATAGGCGGTGCGGCGGGCAACCGCTTTCACACGCTCCGGCCGGCCGTTGGCCACGTGGTACTGCCGGGCCAGTTTCCACGCCGACTCCACCGATTCCGAGCCGCCGGAGGTGAAGAACGCGCGATTGATCCCCTCCGGCGCCAGCTCGGCCAACCGCTCGGCCAGCTCGATGGCCGGCGGGTGGGCGGTGTTCCAGTTCGTGTTGAACGGCAGCCGCTTGAGCTGGGCCGTCGCCGCCTCGGCGAACTCCTCGCCGTAGCCGTACCCCAGCTGGGCGCAGAACAGGCAGGACAGCGCGTCCAGGTGCCGCCGACCGTCGGTGTCGATCACGTGCACACCCTCGCCACGCTCGATGACCAGCGGAAACTGGCCGTCACGAAGCTTGGAGTGCTGACCGAAGTGCAGCAGCAGATGGTCCCTCAGTCCCGCTTTCACACTGTCCGTCATGCCTCGATCCTGGCCCGCCCGCCCCCGCGAGTCACGCCCTCGGGCTGGAGAGTTCCGTCCTCGGGCGCAACCACCCCGAAACCTGCCTGAGAGCAGGACTCGCGGGGGTTCAGGAGAGGTGGTGGGGGGCGAAGTCGCGGATCAGGGCGGCGATGGCGGGGGCCTGGGTCTCCAGGGCGAAGTGGCCGGCGTCGAGCAGGTGGATCTCGGCGTCGGGCACGTCCTTGGCGAAGGCTCGGGCGCCGTCGGGGCCGAAGATCTGGTCGTTGCCGCCCCACACGGCCAGCACGCCGGGGTGGCGCTCACGGAGGAACGCCTGCCACGTCGGGTAGAGCGGCGGGTTGGTGCGGTAGTCGTGGAACAGCCGCAGCTGCACCTCGCGGGCGCCGGGCCGGGCCAGCAAGGCGTTGTCCAGGGCGATCGCGTCGGGGCTGACCAGCTCGGCGTCGGGCTCGCCGTGCAGGTACTGCCAGACGGTCACCTCGGGGGCCAGCGCGGCGGCCACCGGGGCCTCGGTGATCGGGTTCCAGTCGGCCCAGAACTCGCGCAGCGGGGCCCAGAACTCGGGCACCAGGCCCTCCTCGTAGGCGTTGCCGTTCTGGGTGATGATCGCCCGCACCTGGTCGGGACGCTTGAGGGCCAGCCGGAAGCCGACCGGCGAGCCGTAGTCCTGCACGTAGATGCCGAAGACGCCGAGCCCGAGCTGGTCGACGAACTTGTCGATCACGTCGGCCAGGCGGTCGAAGCTGTAGTCGAACTCGTCGACGGTCGGCATGTCGCTCTGGCCGAAGCCGGGCAGGTCGGGGGCGATGAGGTGGAAGTCGTCGGCCAGCAGCGGGATCAGGTCGCGGAACATCACCGACGAGGTCGGGAAGCCGTGCAGGAGCAGCAGCGTGGGCCGGTCCGGGTCGCCGGCCTCCCGGTAGAACACCGACAGCCCGTCGACGGTCGCCCTGCGGTACCGGATCGCCATGACATCCTCCGAAGTCGAAGTAACGCCCTATGCGTTACTTCAGCGACCGTAACACAGGTAACGCCTGATGCGTTACTATCTCCCTCGTGATGACGTTTCCACTGGTCGGCGAGCCGCTGGCGGTCGACCTGGCCAACACGGCGGTCCGGCTGCGCGGCCGCGACGTCGACCTGATCGCCGACGACGCGGGGCTGGCGGCCTGGCTCGACCTGCACCCGCACCTCGGCGCGGTCGACGGGGACGAGCTGCGGGCGCTGCGCGAGGACATCCGCGAGGTCTTCCGCGCGGCCATCGAGGCCCGCTCCGCCTCCCACGACGCCGTCCTGAGCATCAACCGGGCCGCCCACCGGTGCCTGGCCACCCTCTCGTCCACTCCGGACGGTCCGGTGGTCGAGTGGGGCGGCGGCGGGCTGGCCGTCATCGCCCGCTCCGCCGTCGAGGTCGTGGCCGCCGCCCGCCTACGCGGCTGCGCCAACCACGAGTGCGTGCTGGTCTTCGCGCACGGCGACGAGCGGCGCAAGTTCTGCGACACCAAGACCTGCGCCAACCGCGCCCGCCAGGCCCGCCACCGCGAGCGGCAGCACGCCCAGGCATGACAAAGCCCCGGGCCGGTCGGCCCGGGGCTTGCCCCTGATCAGCAGCGCTCGCTGGTCTCCGCGCCGCCGTAGTCCTTGCCGGCGCTGTAGATGAGACCGTCCGCACGGGTGCAGACGCTGAGCGTGTTCGTGCCGTACGACCAGTTCTCCCGGGCGCCCTTGGCGCTCACCGTGTAGCCCAGCGGGTCCGTGCCCGCGTCGATCGAGCTGGCCACGTAGTAGTCCGAGTGGTTCGCCCGGAACTGGTCCCACACGTAGGTGTAGGCCCAGTTCTTGTCGCAGCCCTTGAACTGCTTCACCGAGGCGATCGTCTGACCGCCGTAGGTGATGTACGCCGTCGACCCGATCTGCACCGTGCTCGAGCAACCCGGCGGCGTCTCGGCCTGCGCCACACCGGCCCCAAGACCGGCCACGGTCAGCGCG
>DASWRQ010000047.1:0-19808 GCA_036403095.1 Kutzneria sp.
GATGCCACCACGGCCACGGCCGCGGCCAGCACCGCGAGCACCGGCGCGCCCAGGGCGAGCCGACTGCGCACGGTGAGCTTCTTCAGTTGGGGCAGCACGAAGGTCGGCCGGATCGTCTTCCAGCGCATGGCTCTTTCCGTCACGGGTATCTCCTCCACGAGGGCCCACTCCACCGATCCGCATTACGCGCCTCGGTCGGTTCGGGTTCACCCGCAACGGAAATCCACCCGTTACAACGCGAGGTCGCGCCGGCGCCTGGTCCGGCCGGGGAAGGCACCGGTCACGAGCGACCTCGCCCCGCGCGGAACGCACGGCAGGTAACGGAAGGCGCCGACATCCTCAGGGATGCCGGCGCCTTCTGGCAAGACGTGTTCGCCTTGGTCGACTAATTGCGTTGCAACTGGGCCAGCAGGTTCAGGATCTCGACGTACAGCCAGACCAGCGTGACCATCAGGCCGAAGGCGATGTACCAGGCGAACCTGGCCGGCGCGCCGGCGCGGATGGCCCGGTCGGCCTGGTCGAAGTCCAGCAGCAGGTTGAACGCCGCGATGCCGATGAACAGCAGGCTCACCACGATGGCCAGCGTGCCGTTGCCGCGCACGCCGAGGTTGAGGCCGAAGAACGACATCAACAGGTTGACCACCAGCAGCGCGGCGGCGCCCATGGTCGCGCCGATGATCCACTTGGTCAGCCGCGGCGTGACCTTGACCGCGCCGGTCCGGTAGACGATCAGCATGGTGGCGAACACGACCACGGTGCCGATGATGGCCTGCACGGCCACGCCGGGCACCAGGTAGTCGATGACCTTGGTGATGGTGCCGAGGAACACACCCTCGGCGACGGCGTAGCTCAGGATCAGCACGGGGTTGGTGGACTGCCGGAAGGTGATGATCAGCGCCAGCACCAGGCCGACGATCGCCCCCAGCAGCGCGAAGCCGGGCGCGAGGCCGACGTAGGCGGTCAGGCCGCCGACCACGACCGTGGTGCCCAGCGTGGCCGCGGTCTTGGTGACCACGTCGTCGATGGTCATCGGCCGGTCGGCGGCGGTGGGCGGCGCAGGCGGGTAGCCGTAACCCGTCTGCTGCTGCCCTTGGTACCCGAAGCCCGCGTAGCCGCCCTGGCCGTTGCCGGACAGCTGGCGGAACGCCGGGTTGCTCGATGTGCGCACCTGGGTCCTCCTGGAACGTGTGGCGCCTACAGCCCGTACAACGGTAACCGTGATCGATCGGTTCCCCTTGGGGCAAAGGTCACTTTACCAAGGTGGACGAACGCGCACTGATCCGTTCGGCGCAGCCGTCGGCTCCTTCACACCGTCTTGACACACACAGAGTGCTCGGACATCCTCCCGCTGGCGGCTTGCCCGCCGCCCCCGGGCCAGCCAGGCTCGCAGGGCGGCCTACCACGGCTTTCTCGTTCCGTCGGGGAAACGAGCTCCCGGATGCCGCCATACAGACGTCCGACCTAACAAGGGGCACCGCGCCGCGGGGAAGCGGCACGGCGCCCGCAAGGGAGCGCAGGACCGTTATGGGACTGAGCAAACTGGTCGCTGGGGTGACCGGGATCACGATGATGGTGGCCGGCCTGGCCGTGCTGGCCCCGGCGACAGCGAGCGCCGCCAAGCCGGACAACGGCGGCGCCGGCCTCACCACCGCGCCGCCGCAGCCGTACGACGGCATGCCCAAGGACCAGACCGACGACTGGCTCGGCCAGTACCAGGTCCAGGGCAAGTCCGTGTACTGCATCCGCTGGGAGTTCAACGCTCCCAAGGCCGACACCGAGTACGTGCCGGACGAGAGCCCTCTGACCGACAAGTGGGGCACCGCGCTCGCCGCGCCCACCGTGGCGCAGATCTCCTACCTCCTGCTGCGCTACGGCAACACCACCGACAACATGCAGGCCGCGGTGGTGGCGCACCTGCTGCACAGCTACACCGCCAAGGGCGACACCAGCTCCGGCAAGGGCTACAAGGAGGTCGGCTACGACGCCGACCTGCACCTGAAGTCGCTGGACCAGGACCTCGTGGCCAAGATCCAGAACGACGTCACGGCCAACTACGGGCCGTGGCAGGCGAGCGTCACCGCGCCGACCGACCCGCAGGTCATCGGCACGCCGGGCAAGTGGACGATCGACGTCACGCGGGCCTCCGACGGCAAGGCGATCAGCGGTGTGCCGGTCAAGCTGACCGTCAAGGACGGCAAGGTCGAGAAGGACACCGTGGTCACGCCGGCCGACGGCAAGCTGACGGTCGACGTCACGCCGACCGGCCCCGCCCCGGAGCTCAAGATCGACGTGACCGGGCCGGCGGCCAAGCCGATCGTGCAGAAGCCCAAGGACGCCACGGCCAATCTGCAGTGGACGGTGACCACCGGTGGTGAGACGCCGATCTCCGAGACCGGCAAGACCACGGCCAAGACCGCGCCGGGCGTCGTCAAGGTGACCAAGGTGGACAGCAAGACCAACGCCGGCCTTGCGGGCGTGCAGCTGCGGATCACCGGCAAGGACAAGACGGCCGCGGCGGTGAAGCAGGACGGCACGCCGCTCAACGGTGCCGACGGCACGCCGCTGGTCGTCACGACCGGCGCGGACGGCACCGCCGCCATCGAGAACATCCAGACGCCGCAGGACATCTGCCTGGTCGAGGTGGCCGCGCCGACCGGTTACGACGAGAACTTCAACGCCTCGTCGCCGCCGAGCGCATGCGGTTCCGTCGAGCCGGGCAAGACGCTGGTCCTGCAGCTGGCCAACACGCCGAACACGCCGACCGTGCCGGTCAAGATCCCGGCCGGCGGCTCGCCGATGGTCGCCGACGCGGCCACGGTCACCCAGCTCAACCCGGCCGCGCTGGCCGGGGTGGGCGGCCTGGTGGTGATCGCCCTCGGCGGCGTCGGCCTGCTGCTGCGCCGCCGTCGTCTCGGCTCGCGTGGGTAGGCACCGGGCGTCCGGAACCCGCTGGCCGGTCTCGGCCGGCGGGTTCCCCGTCGCGGGCCGCTCCAGGTACCGCAACCCGACCGCCGCGGCCGGCACGTCCGTCAGCGGCGCGCTCGGGCTGACCATGATCGTGGTGGCGGCCGGCGCGACGCTGTTGGGCCAACCAGTCGCGGGGTCGCCGATGCCGGTTGGCCAGACGCAGACCGTTGATCCGCAAGCCGGCCCGGCCCCGGTGACCATCGCGCCGTCGACCACAACCGCCGCCCCACCGGCGCAGACGTCGTCCACCCCGCAGCCTCCGGCGCCGAACACCGTGCTGCTGCCCAAGGGCGGCCGCGCCTCGCTCGTACGCACCGGCGTCGCCGGCGACGGAACGCTCCAGATCCCCGACGGCGTGAGTAAGGCGGCGCTCTGGGGCGCGGCGCTGGACGGCCGGGCCGGGGCGACGTTGATCGCCGGGCACATCAACTGGGCCGGTGTCGCCGGGCCGTTCGCCGAGCTGTGGGGCGCGCAGGCCGGACAGATGGTCACCGTCGTCGATGCCGGCGGCAAGCGGCTGACCTTCGCCGTCGACCAGGTCCTGACCGTGGACAAGGACAACCTGCCGCAGCACGCGGACGAGCTGTTCGGGCAGACCGGCCCGCACCGGTTGGTGCTGGTCACGTGCGGTGGCCAGTGGGTCGGCGGCGCGCTGGGCTACGACGAGAACCGGGTGGTGATCGCGCACCCCGTGCCCTGACGACAACCGAGACGGGGTCTGCGTCGTCTCAACCGTCATGGGGCTCAGGCAGAGGTGGGGTTGGCTGACGACCGCGGTGGCGATGGTGCTCGCCGTGGTCGTCGTGATCGTGATGGGACAGGGAACGGGACCGCAGACGAGCACACAGGCGGGCACCACAACAACGATCAACCCGGGCCCGATCACCCCGGCCGGCCAGGCCACCCCCGCCGGCGCCACACCGACGCTGCCCGCGCCGACCGGCGCGCAGCCGCCGTGGATGCACAAGCTGAAGCCGGGCGAGAAGCCGCCGCAGTTCATCATGTTCTCCTTCGACGGCGGCGCCTCCGGCCCGCACTGGCAGAGCCTGCTGCCCATCGCCGAGCGGACCGGCGCCAAGGTGACCGCGATGCTCTCCGGGCCGTACCTGATCCCGGACCGCGAGGCCACCGAGTACACCGGGCCGGGGCACCCCAAGGGGGCCAGCGAGATCGGCTTCGGCGGCTCGGACGCCGACATCGCGACCCGCGTCGGCTACCTGAACCGGGCGCTGGCCGACGGCATGGAGTTCGGCACGCACTACAACGGCCACTTCTGCCAGGGCGTCGAGCCCAGCGTCGGCGCCTGGTCGACCGCGGGCTGGAGCACCGAGCTGGACCAGTTCTTCTCGTTCCTGCGGGAGATCGACGGCAAGGGCCTGAAGATCACCCCGGACATGATCAAGGGCGGCCGCACGCCGTGCCTCGAGGGCAACTGGGACCAACTGTTCCCGTCGATGAGGTCGCACGGTTTTGTCTATGACACCAGCCATGTCTCCTACGGCGTCACCTGGCCGACGGTGGACCGCGGGCTGTGGGAGTTCCCGCTGCCCGAGGTGCGGGTGCCGGCGATGGACAAGAACGTGGTGATGATGGACTTCAACTTCTGGTACCTGCTGGACGGGGCCAAGGAGGACGACGCCGCGCGGGCGCCGGAGTTCACGCCGATCGTGTTGGACACCTACCGCTCGGTCTACCAGACCGTGTTCAACGGCAACCGGGCGCCGATGGTGATCGCCAACCACTTCAACGACTGGGCCGGCGGCGCCTTCTCCGGCGCGGTCGAGCAGTTCATGGGCGAGACCTGCGGCAAGCCGGACACGGTGTGCGCCACGTACAGCGAGGTCATCCACTGGCTGCAGCTCCAGGACCCGGCCGTGCTGGATGCGCTGCGCGGGCTGCCTGCGGCGCACAACTGACCGGATGATCCGACGAAAGTCGGACCAGGACGGGCGGAAGGTGTCTAGCCGGGAGCCGTAGAAAGGGCTTACTGTGGAGATCCGCCGCGGCCTTGCCCAGTCGTACAAGGAGTGAGCGATGTCCGTGCAGAAGACCGTCAAGCGTGCCTCGAAGGCCGCACCGAAGCCCGCCCGCCGCACGTGGGTCAAGCCCGACTTCAACGACTACGACACGCCGATGGAGGTCACCGCGTACGCCGCGCGGGTCTGACCTGTCAAGGGGATCCTGTTTGGAAGGGACCATTCCTCACGTTCAACGTGAGGAATGGTCCTTTCACCCACGCCCATCGAGGAGTCGATCATGCTGGCGGCCGAGGACTTCATCGCCGAGCTGCGGGCGCTGGCCCCGCGCTACTGGCACGACCACCCGTTCCACCTGCGCCTGCACGAGGGCAGGCTCAGCCGTGACGAGCTCCGGCTGTGGGCGGCCAACCGCTGGTACTACCAGCGCAGCCTGCCGCAGAAGGACGCCGCCATCCTGGCCAACTGCCCGTTGCCGCAGGTCAGGCGGTACTGGATGGAGCGGATCGTCTACCACGACGGCAGCCGCGACGGCGAGGGCGGCGCGGAGAACTGGCTGCGCATGGCCGAGGCGGTCGGCCTGGACCGGGCCGAGGTGCTGGACGAGCGGCATGTGCTGCCGGGCGTGCGGTTCGCGGTCGACGCCTACGTGAACTTCGCTCGCACCAAGCCATGGGTGGAGTCGATCGCCTCTGGGCTGACCGAGATGTTCTCGCCCGGCCTGATGAAGCGCCGGCTGGGCGACATGCGGGAGCAGTACCCGTGGATCGGCGAGGAGGGCTTCGCCTACTTCGTGTCCCGGCTGACCGTGATCGCCGGCGAGGGCAAGTCCACTTTGGACATCGTCGTCGAGCATGCTCGCACCCGTGAGCAGCAGCAGGCGTGCGTGGCCGCGCTGGCGTTCAAGTGCGATGTGCTGCAGGCGATCCTGGACGCGGTGGACTACCACTCATGACGTCCCTGGACTCGGTGCCCCGGGTGCGGCGGGGTGTGCGGTGCACGTACGACAAGACCCGCGACAGCGATGTCGTGCTGTTCCCGGAGGGTGTGCTGCTGTTGAACGAGACCGCCGCCGCCGTGGTGTCACGGTGTGACGGCTCGTCCAGCGTCGGCGACATCGCGCTGTCGCTGGCCGACGAGTTCGACGGTGTGCAGCCGGACGACGTGATCGAGCTGGTGGACCGGTTGGTGGCGCGGCGGGTGGTGGACGTTGACTGAGGCCCCCCTTGGCCTGCTGGCCGAGCTGACCCACCGGTGTCCGCTGCACTGCCCGTACTGCTCCAATCCGGTCGAGCTGGTGCAGCGGGCCGACGAGCTGGACACCCTTACCTGGCAACGGGTTTTCGACGAGGCACGGGAACTCGGCGTGTTGCAGGTGCACCTGTCCGGCGGGGAACCGTTGGCCCGCCCCGATCTGCCTTCGCTAGTCGCCCACGCCAGCGGTCTGGGCTGCTACACCAATCTCGTCACCAGCGGGCTCGGGTTGACCGCTGAGCGACTGTCCGACCTGCTGGATCGCGGGCTCGACCACGTGCAGCTGTCCGTGCAGGACTCTGATCGCCTGAACGCCAACCTGATCGCCGGCGTGAAGGGCTACGACCGCAAGCTGTCGGCCGCCTCGCTGATCAAGGACGCCGAGCTGCCGCTGACCGTGAACGCCGTGCTGCACAAGGCCAATCTCGACCACATCGGCGGCATCATCGCGCTGGCCGAGCAGATGGGCGCCGACCGGCTGGAGCTGGCCAACACCCAGTACTACGGCTGGGCCCTGCGCAACCGGGCCGCGCTGCTGCCCACCCGCGAGCAGCTCGCCGCGGCCGGACCCGTTGTCCGGCAGGCACAGGAGCGGCTGGCCGGGCTGATGGAGATCGTGTACGTCGTCGCCGACTACCACGAGGCCAACCCCAAGCCCTGCATGTACGGCTGGGGTTCGCGGCAGCTGACCGTCGCCCCCAACGGGGATGTGCTGCCCTGTCCGGCGGCCAGCGTGATCACCTCGCTCCCCGTGCAGAACGTTGTCCGCTCATCCCTTTCGGCCATCTGGTACGACTCCGAGACCTTCAACGCCTTTCGTGGCACCGACTGGATGCGGGAGCCGTGCCGGAGCTGTCCCCGAAAGGAGATCGACTTCGGCGGCTGCCGCTGCCAGGCGTTCCAGCTCACCGGTGATGCCGCCGCCACCGACCCCGTCTGCACCTTGTCGCCGGATCATGGCCTGGTGCAAGAGATTCTGGGCGCGGAGATCTCGGATACACGGCCGGCTTTCGCCATGCGGCGGTCCGTGTGAGGGTGGTCGTGCTCGGCACCGCGGCCGGCGGCGGGTTTCCCCAGTGGAACTGCGCCTGCTCCCTCTGCGCGCGGGGCCGCTCCGGCGCGCTGCCGTCCCGTACCCAGGACTGCCTGGCCGTCAGCGGCAACGGCTCCGACTGGTGGCTGCTCAACGCCTCCCCCGACATTCGCACGCAGCTCTTGGCTTCTCCCGTCTTCACCCCCGGCCCCGGCCGCCGAGACACCCCTGTCCGCGGCGTGCTCCTCACCTCCGCCGAACTCGATCACTCGCTCGGCGTGTTCTCCCTTCGTGAGGGCGGCGGGCAGCGCCTCTACGCCCCGTCGAACGCTTTGACCGCCGTGCGCTCCCCTCTCGGCCTCGGTCCCGTTCTCGACCTCTACGCCGGCTGGTCGTGGCATGAGGCCGTTGCCGGGGAACCCTTCGAGTTGACTGGCTTGATCGCCACCGCCCATCCCGTCGGCGTCAAACGCCCCAAGTACGCCCCCGCGCTGCCCGGCCCTTGGGTTGTCGCCTACCGCCTCCACGACCCCGCCACCGGCGGCACCCTCCTCTACGCCCCTTGCCTCGCCGCTTGGTCCCCCGAGTTCGAGGCGTTGTTGGCCGGCGTCGACTGCCTCTTCCTCGACGGCACCTTCTGCTCCCCCGACGAGATGGGCGTCCGCACCGGCCAGTCCAAGGGCCAGTCCGCAATGGGCCACCTCCCCGTCCTCGGCGACGCCGGCAGCCTCACCGAGCTGCGCCGATTCCCCCGTATGCGGCGCATTTACACCCACCTCAACAACACCAATCCCCTGCTCGACGCGGCCTCTCCGGAGTCAACGGAGATCACCGCCGCCGGCGCCGAGGTGGTTCCCGACGGCACCGCGTTCATCCTCTGAAAGTTGAGCCCACCCGGCTAAGGTTTGTGCATTGAGTGGAGCGGTGCGTGCATAGTTGACTCCAGGGTGCTCAAGTCTGGAGGGTGGCCATGGCGCGCGCGGTCGGCATCGATCTGGGGACGACGAACTCGGTGGTGGCGGTGCTGGAGGGCGGGGAGCCGAGGGTGATCGCGAACGCGGAGGGCGCGAGAACGACGCCGTCGGTGGTCGCGTTCACCCGCAACGGCGAGGTGCTCGTCGGCCAGTCGGCGAAGAACCAGGCCGTCACGAACGTGGAGCGCACGGTGCGCTCGGTGAAACGGCAGCTGGGCACGGACTGGCGGCACGAGCAGTACACGGCGCAGGAGATCTCGGCCCGGGTGCTGATGAAGCTGAAGCGGGACGCCGAGGCGTACCTGGGCGAAGAGGTCGCCGACGCGGTGATCACGGTGCCGGCGTACTTCGAGGACGCGCAGCGGCAGGCGACCAAGGAAGCCGGGCGGATCGCGGGGCTGAACGTGCTCCGCATCGTCAACGAGCCGACATCGGCGGCGCTGGCCTACGGCCTGGACAAGGGCGCGAATGAGCAGACGATCCTGGTCTTCGACCTGGGCGGCGGCACTTTCGACGTGTCGCTGCTGGAACTGGGCGACGGCGTGGTGGAGGTGAAGGCCACCAGCGGCGACAACCACCTGGGCGGGGACGACTGGGACCAGTGCGTCGTGGACTGGGTGCTTGGCCGCTTCGCGATCGACCTGACCAGGGACAAGATGGCGATGCAGCGGATCAGGGAAGCGGCCGAGAAGGCCAAGATCGAGTTGTCGGCGGCCATGACGGCGACGATCAACCTGCCCTACATCTGCGTCGACGGCGACAAGAACCCGCTGTTCCTGGACGAGACGATCAGCCGGGCCGAGTTCGAGCGGATCAGCAAGGACCTGCTGGACCGCTGCCGCGCGCCGGTCGAGAAGGTGCTCAAGGACGCGAGCGTCACGACCGAGGACATCGACCACGTGGTGCTGGTCGGCGGCTCGACCCGGATGCCGGCGGTGACGGCGCTGGTCCGCGAGCTGACCGGGCGCGAGCCGAACAAGGGCGTGAACCCGGACGAGGTGGTGGCGCTGGGCGCGGCGTTGCAGGCCGGCGTGCTGAAGGGCGAGGTCAAGGACGTCCTGTTGCTCGACGTCACGCCGTTGTCGCTCGGCATCGAGACGCTCGGCGGCGTGATGACCAAGCTGATCGAGCGCAACACGACGATCCCGACCAGCCGCACGGAGGTCGTGACGACGGCCGGCGACAACTACACCTCCATCCCGGTGCAGGTGTACCAGGGCGAACGCCCGATGACGGCGGACAACAAGCGGCTGGGCATGTTCGAGCTGACCGGCCTCGCGCCGGCGCCGAGAGGCGTGCCCCGCATCGAGGTGCGCTTCGACATCGACGTGAACGGCATGGTTCAGGTGTCGGCCAAAGACCTGGACACCGGCGCCGAGCAGTCGATGACGATCACCGGCGGGTCGGCGCTGCCGGCCGACGAGATCGAGCGCATGATCCGCGACGCCGAGGAGCACGCGGCGCGGGACAGCGAGCGTCGCGAGGAGGCGGAGCTGCGCAACACGGCGGAATCCTTGCTGCACAACGCGGACGCGTATCCACCGGAGCAGGTCGAGGCCGTGCGCAAGGCACTGGACGACGGCGACATGGACGCACTCAAAACCGCTTTCGCAGCGATGCGCCCATGACCGAGACCACGCCGGTGTACTCGATCTCGGCCGCGGCCGCGCTGGTCGGGCTGCACCCGCAGACGCTGCGCACGTACGAGGCGCACGGCCTGGTCCGCCCCTACCGCGCGGACAGCGGCCAGCGCCGCTACTCGGCCCGTGACATCGAGCGGCTGCGCCAGATCCGCGACCTGTCGCAGCGTGAGGGCATCAACAGCGCCGGCATTCGCCGCATCATCGAGCTCCAGGAGCTGTTGCTGCGGCTGCAAACCGCCCTCGGCCGCCGCTGACCTGTGGTTAGCTCGGCGCCGTGCGTGTAGTGATCGCGGAAGACCTGCTGCTGCTCCGGGACGGCCTGATCCGGCTGTTGCAGGCGCACGGCTTCGAGGTCGTGGCCGCCGTGGAGTCCGGGCCGGAACTGCTGGCCGCCCTCACCGAGCACAAGCCGGACGTGGCCGTGGTGGACGTGCGGCTGCCGCCGACCTTCACCGACGAGGGCCTGCGCTCGGCCATCCAGGCCCGCCGGACCATGCCCGGGCTGCCGGTGCTGGTGCTGTCCCAGTACGTCGAGCAGCTCTACGCCCGCGAGTTGCTGTCCGACCGCAGCGGTGGCGTCGGCTACCTGCTCAAGGACCGCATCTCGGACGTGAAGCAGTTCGTCGACGCGGTGCGCCGGGTGGCCGACGGCGGCACGGCGATGGACCCCGAGGTCGTGGCCCAGCTGATGAGCAGCCGCGAGCGGGACGCGCCGATCGCGTCGTTGACGCCGCGGGAGAAGGAGGTGCTCGGGCTGATGGCCGAGGGCCGCTCCAACGCCGCGATCGCCGGCCGCATGTTCGTCACGGAGAAGGCGGTGGGCAAGCACACCAACAACATCTTCACCAAGCTCAACCTGCACCAGCACGAGGACGACAACCGGCGGGTGCTGGCGGTGCTGGCCTACCTGAACGGCTGATCCACCCGTTCGGGTGGCGCGCCAGGTAGGGTTCGACGCGGTGTGCCGGGAAGTCTGGTCGGCGAGTCCTTGTGGATCCCGACGAAAGGCGTGCCCGCGATGCAGAGCGTGGAGACGATTCTCCTGCTGGTGGTGCTGGCGACCGTCGTCGCCACGTTCGCCCGGCGGCTGAGCATCCCCGCGCCGTCCCTGCTCGTGGTGGCCGGCGTGGTGGTGGGGCTGCTGCCCGGCGTGCCGGAGATCCGCGCGACGCCGGAGCTGGTCAGCCTGGTGGTGCTGCCGCCGCTGATCTACGCGGCCGGCGAGGAGATGCCGTGGCGGGACCTGCGCGCGGTGTGGCGGCCGGTGACCGTGCTGGCGATCGGCCTGGTGCTGGCCTCGGCCGGCGTGGTCGGGCTGGTGGCGGCCGCCGTCGCGCCGCTGCCGGCCAGCATGGCGTTCGTGCTCGGGGCCGTGCTGGCCAGCACCGACCCCGTCGCAGTCAGCGCCCTCGGTAGGCGGCTGTCGCTGCCGCCGCGGATCCGGGTGCTGGTGCAGGCCGAGAGCCTGTTCAACGACGCGACGAGCCTCGTGCTGTTCCGGCTGGCCGTGTTGGCGGCGATCGCCGGCGGCGCCGTGTCGTTCGAGTCGATCGCCGGCGAGTTCGTGCTGCTGGCCGGCGGCGGCCTGGTCGTCGGGCTGGTGGTGGCGGGCGGCATCTGGCTGATCCGGCGGCGGACCGTGGATCCCGTGCTGGAGACCGTGATCGCGCTGGTCAGCCCGTATTCGGCCTACGTGCTCGCGGAGGCCGTCGGCGGCTCCGGTGTGACCGCCGTCGTGGTGTGCAGCATCGTGCTCGGCGCGCAGACGCCGAAGATCACCACCGCGCACATCCGGCTGCAGATCGACGCCGTGTACGGCACCGTGATCTTCATCCTGGAGAGCGCCGTGTTCGCGCTCATCGGGCTCCAGCTGCCCTATCTGGTGCGGGCGCTGGCCGGCTCCGATCCCGGCTGGCCGTGGCAGGCGCTGGTGATCACCGCCGCGCTGATCGTCATCCGGTTCCTGTGGGTGTTCCCGCTCGGCTGGATCATGCAGATCCGGCGCGGCGACAAGCGGGTCAACTGGCGCACGTCCACAGTGGTCTCCTGGGCCGGGGCCCGCGGTGTGGTGCCGCTGGCCGCCGTGCTGTCCATTCCGCTGTTGGCCGACGACGGCCAGCCCGTGCCGCAGCGCGACCTCGTGCTCGCCCTGGCCACCACCGTCATTGTGATCACCTTGGTGGCTCAGGGTTTCACCCTCGCGCCGCTGGTCAAGCGGGCCGGCATCGCCCGCACTCCGGCCGAGGCCCGCAAGGAGCAGGACGTAGCCAACATGCGGCTGGCCGAGGCCGGTCTCGCGCACCTGGAGCAGCTCTACGACCTGGAGACCGCGCCCCATGACGTGCTCGACCGGCTCAGACAGGCGCTGGTGGCCCGGATCGACCACGGCCACACCCCCGAGGAGCCGCCCAGCTCCTCCGGCGCCGTCACCTACCGACAGCTGCGCCGCGAGCTGCTCGCCGTCGAAATGGCCGAGCTGACAAGGCTTTTCGACGACGGCGCCATCGACGACAACACCCGCCGCCGGCTGCAGCGCACCCTCGACCTCGAGGACGCCCGCCTCGGCGACGACCCGTGACTGTAGGTCAGGCCCCGATGTAGGTCAGCAGGAACTCGGCGATGCCGAGCACGGCCGCGGTGGACTCGGGGACGTCGGGCACGAACACGTGCCAGAAGTGCATGAGGTCGGGCCAGATCTCGAGGTTGGCCCGACCGCCCGCGGCCAGCACGCCGGCGACGAGGGTGCGGGCGTCGTCGACGAGGACCTCGCGGTCGGCGGCGTGCACCATGAGCGGCGCGAGGCCGGAGAGATCGGCGAACAGGGGCGAGGCGAGGGGCTCGCGGGGGTTGGCGTCGCCGAGGTAGTCGGCGGCGGCGGCAAGCGCTTGCGCACGGCTGTAGATGGGGTCGTCCTCGGCGAACTTCTCGTACGACTCGCCGCTCGCGGTCAGGTCGAACAACGGGCTCAGGCAGGCGGCGGCAGCGGGCTGCGGTAAGCCGAGGTCACGGGCGGCGAGCATGGCGGCCACGACCAGGCCGCCGCCGGCGGTGTCGCCGAGCAGCACCACCCGTCTCGGCGAATAGCCTTCTGCCAGCAGCCATCTGTAGGCCTGCACGGCGTCCTCGACGGCCGACGGGAACGGGTGTTCCGGCGCGAGCCGGTAGTCGGGCAGCAGCGCCGGCATGCCCATCACCGAGGCGAAGTGCGAGGCGAAGCCGCTGAACGCCGCCGCCGAGCCGGCCCGGTAGCCGCCGCCGTGCAGGTAGAGCAGCACCCGGTCCATCGCGCCGCCCTGCGGTCGCACCCACACCGCCGGGCAGCCATCGGCGTCGGTCTCGCCGGTGAGCACGCCGTCGGCCAGCGGGATCGAGCCCAGCGCGAGATCCATCGATTCGCGTGCCTGCCGCACGCCGGCCGGGCCGGTGGCCGGCTCGGGCCGTGGACTGGCCCGGATCGCCGTGATCAGCGCCTCGAACTCGGGACTGGGCATCGCGTCATCTCTACGGGAGCAGGGAGACGAACCTACATCAGCCCGGTCCCAACTTCGTGACGCCCGTCACCAGGCCGTATGAAAGTCCGCGACACGCCGCCCGCCTGCTTGACGTTTCACGTGAATCACACTTGCAAGTACTGAAAACAGACCCCATAATCGGTAGTCGAGACACGGGGAGGTTGTCATGTCGGTGGCCGCCGAAAAAGAGCAGACCGAGCGGCTGCTGGCCAATGTGGAGGCGATCGAAGAGGTCGCCGGCACGCTGCCCAGCGGCGCCCCCGGGCGCAGCAAGCTCTACGACGTCGCGGACAACCTGCTGGCCACGGCCATGCCGATCCGCCCGGTGGTCGCGGCCGACCTGCTCGACCTGACCGAGAAGACCGTCCGGGCCTGGGCCAGCGAGGGCGTGCTGCTGGTCAGCGAGCAGGAGCCGACCATGCGCCTCGAACCCCGCCGGGTGCACGAGGTCATGCACCTGGTCCGCGAGATCCGCCGGATCGGCCGCACCCGCGGCCTGTTGGACGAGGTGCACCGCCGCCTGAGCGACCAGGCCCTGCTGGCGCGCGACGATCTCGTCGAGAGCCTGGACCAGGTTGTTCGGGGCGAGGGAACGATTGTGCGCGCCGGGACGACGATCACTGAGTGATCGAAGTAGTCGAGACCCGCGTCGCCTCGGCGCAGGCCGCGCTGCTGCGCGGGCCGGCCCGCAAGGCCTACGAGTCCTTCCTAGACGACCTCGCCCATCGCGGCTGCGCCGCCTTGGGCTACCGCGTCACGGGCCCCGCCCCGCTGCCCCGGCTATGTGTGCGCCACCTGCGCGACAACGACCGCGTCGTGGTCGCCTTCGAGGGCCCCGCCCGGGCCTGGATCGTGCTCGTCGGCCCGCACGAGCAGACCGACCCCGGCCGCAACGTCTACGACGCCCTCTACCAGTTGGCCGGCACCTGGCCCACCGACAACACCCGCCGCACCAAGCCCAGCTGCTGCGATCCCCGCACCGGCACGCCCCCGTCGGCCGACGCCGAGGTGATCGACGACCTGGTCCGCCGGGCCCGCGCACTGGCCCGCGGCAGCCGCCGACTCTGGTCACTCGGCGGGCCGGGAACTTTCCCCTAATGGGTGAACACCGACAAACTGTCAGGGCTTCAATTACTCTCTGTGCCCCCGATCGGACTCGAACCGACACTCTGACCCTTTTAAGGGGCCTGCCTCTGCCTGATTGGGCTACGGGGGCCTGGGGAGCCTAAGCCGTCCGACTGCCCAAGGTCAGGTACTTACAGCCAATTGAGACCCTGTTCGCCCACCCGGCGGATCGCCGGGACATCCGGTGGAGGTACGAGCGCACCGGTCAGCGACCCCGATCGGCGGCGAGCAACTCGCCGAAACGCACGGCCACCCACTCGTGCACGGCGTCGGACACGTCGGTGCTGCCGGCGCGGTGCTCGAACCAGCGCCAGTCACAGTTGACGTTGACCTCGAGGAAGACGTGCTCGCCGTCGACGACCAGCAGGTCGAAGGCGGCGACCTGGAGCCGCCAGTGCCGGGCCAGCGCCAGCAGCCGGTCGGCCAGCGCCGGTGGAACCTCGGTGGCCTGCACGGAAACGTTGTCGGGGTCGACCCACAGCTGCGCCGGGTCGTACTTGTCGACCTGGTAGCCGATGAGCTTGTCCCCCACCACGAAAACCCGCAGCTCGGTGTCGGCGGCGAGGTACTGCTGCACGATCACCGGCGCGGTCTCGGGCACGTCGCCGGCCCGCGAGGTGTCCAGCGGCCGGGGGAACAGGCCGTGCTGCACGCCGGGCCGAGGCTCGACGAGGTGCCGCCCGGCCGTCTTGACGATGCACTGGCCGCCGCCGGGCCTACTCCGTCCGGGCTGGGTCGTCACGGCCGTCCTGGGCGTCCTCAGCCCGAACGCGACGGCATCGGAGAGCTGGGTGAGCCGGTTCAGGTGCCCCGTCGCCCGAGCCGGGTTCACGTGGGCCCACTCGGTGCGCTCGGTCAGCCAGCCGGCCACGGTGCCCCACTGGTCCAGCGCGTAGGCGCCGCTGATGGTCCTGGGGTCGACGGGCATGGCGGTGAGCTCGAAGTGCCGGCGCCAGACCAGCAGCGGTCGCAGCAGCCAACGGTTGAGCTCGATCAGGGGGTTGTCGGTGTAGATCGTCAGCGCCAGGTCGAGGCAGCGGTCGACGTCGATGCGGGCCATCCGGATGCCGCGCTCGGCCAGCGCGATGGACAGCTCGTTCATCTCCATGTCGGCCGACCGGGCCAGCACCAGCACGCACGGCGATGGCTCGCCGGTGTCCTCGACCATCTCCAGCCGGTGGATCTGCTCCTGGAAGTCGAAGCAGCCGCTGGGCGCCCGGAACACGTAGTCCTGGCCCTGCAGCAGCAGAGGCGTCGGCCGGGCGGGGAGCATCGGCTGGGACGGGCCGTCCGTCTGGGCCCGCCCAGCGCCGATCATGCTCAGTCGTCCTTCTTGCTGCGGGAGATCCGCTCGGCCCGCGCGTACTCCGCAGCGAAGTCCGCGAGCTGCTGGTCCTCGATCTCGCCACTGCGCAGCTGCGCGGCCAGGTCCTCCATCGACATCGCGGTCACCTCTTTCCCCGAAGGCGCATCACACGTTCAGGCGATCCGCCCCGGGTAGTTTCGGGACCCGCCTAACGCAATGTCAAGACGACTGACACCGATCATAGCCCATTCGGCGGATCAAGCCCGGCGTGTCGTACGCCGATAGCTACCTTCTCAGCTCTTCGTGACCCGGTCGAACTCGGCCCGCGGGTCGTTGATCTGACCCAGCGAGACGACCTCACGCTTGAGCAGCCACGAGCCCAGCCAGTCGAAGGCCACCCGCACCTTGCGGTTGAACGTGGGCATCCGGGACACGTGGTAGCCGCGGTGCATGCCCCAGGCGATGAAGCCCTTGGCCTTGATGCCGTAGACGTCGGCCACGCCCTTGTACAGGCCGAGGCTGGCCACCGAGCCGGCGTACTTGTGCATGTACGCCTTGGGCTTGCGGCCGCGCAGCACCGCCACGATGTTCTTGGCCAGTTGGTTGGCCTGGCGCACCGCGTGCTGGGCCGACGGGCTGCAGGTGGCGGCCGGGTCGACGTCGGTCTTGGACAGGTCCGGCACGGCCGCGTTGTCGCCGGCCGCCCACACGCCGTCCAGACCCTGCACCTGCATGGTCGCCGTGCAGATCACCCGGCCGCGCTGGTCGAGCGGCAGATCCGTCTCGTTGAGCACCGGGTTGGCCTTCACGCCGGCGGTCCAGATGATCGTGTCGCAGTCGTACTCGGTGCCGTCGTCGAGGACGACGTGGCCGCCCTCCATCGTCTTCACGCGGGTGTCCAGGTAGCACTCGATGCCGCGGGCCTCGAGCTGCTTGACGGTGTAGACGCCCAGGCTGTCGCGCACCTCGGGCATGATCCGGCCGGTCGCCTCGACCAGCACCCAGCGCATGTCGGCCGGATCGAGGTTCTCGTAGTAGCGCAGCGCGTAGCGGGCCATGTCCTCCAGCTCGGCCAGCGCCTCGATGCCGGCGTAGCCGCCGCCGATCACGGTGAAGGTGAGCAGCCGCTTGCGGATCTCCGGCTCGTCGGTGGTGGACGCCAGGTCCAGCCGCGACAGCACGTGATTGCGCAGGTAGATGGCCTCGCCGATGGTCTTGAAGGCGATGCCGCGGTCGGCGAGGCCGGGGATCGGCAGCGTGCGGGCGACCGAGCCGAGCGCGACCACCAGCACGTCGTAGTTGATCTGCTCGACGTGCCCGTCGGTCATCTCGACGGTCGCGACCTTGTCGGCGTCGCTGATCTTGGTGACCCGACCGGTCAGCACGTGGCAGCGGCGCAGCACCCGGCGCAGCGGCACGACCACGTGGCGCGGCTCGATGGAGCCGGCGGCGGCCTCGGGCAGGAACGGCTGGTAGGTCATGTGCGGCTGCGGATCGACAACCGTCACGGACGCTTCCCGGGACTTGAGTTTCTTCTGCAGTCCCAGCGCGGTGTACATGCCGACGTAGCCACCGCCGACGATCAGGATCCTCGCGGGTTCCGACTTCACTGCCGCCATACGTGCCATGGTCGCACCCGACGCGGCACCCCGCTGCCCACAAGGGCCCCGATGTGACGGCCGTCCCCCGTGAGCATGATCACGGGGAGTGGTCGTGACACCGGTATTGCCCGGTTCCTCCCGGTCGGCCGAATCGGTTCACCGACCGAACGGCCCAGCGTTGGCGCATCCTACGGTCACTCTTGGTCATCCGCGACCGCCGTCGCCCGGCGGAACACGTCCCGCACCATCTCCTGGGTCAGCCTCTTCGTGAAGGTGTTGTGCGGGCTGACATGGAAGCAGCCCATCAGCGTCAGCGGCGCCCCGTCATCCGTCGCCGGCAGCCGCACCTCCACTCCGTGCCCGAACTTCGGTCGCGGCTTCGGCACCGTCCAGCAGGCGGCGCTCAACACGGGCAGCAGGGCCTGCCAGCCGAACGCCCCGAGGACCACCGCCACCCGCAGCGTCGGCCGCAGCAGCTCCAGCTCCTGGGCCAGCCACGGCCGGCAGTTGTCCCTTTCTTCCGGCAACGGCTTGTTCTCCGGCGGCGCGCACCGCACCGGCGACGCCATCCGCACGTCCGTCAGCCGCATGCCGTCGTCGCGGGATATCGCGTGGGGTTGCGACGCCAGGCCCACCGCGTGCAGCGCCTCGAACAGGAAGTCGCCGCTGCGGTCGCCGGTGAACATGCGGCCCGTGCGGTTGGAGCCGTGCAGCGCCGGGGCCAGGCCGATCACCGCGATCCGGGCGTCGGCCGGCCCGAACCCGGGCACCGGTCGGGCCCAGTACTCCTCGGGCCGGGCCCGTGACTGTGTGGGCGCCGACTCGCGCCAGGCCACCAGCCGCGGACACCGTCGACAGCCGACCACCGCGTTGTCCAGATCTTGTAGATCCACGATGGTTAGGGTTCCACCATGGCAGGCAACGACGAGCAGAAGCCCAGCGAAGACCCGACCGACGACCTGGTGACCAGCCAGCACTCGATCACCGTCGGCGGGCGGGCGCTGGAGTACACCGCGACCACCGGGCGGATCGTGTTGCGGCAGGAGAAGCTCACCGACGGCGCGTTCGACGGCAACGTGGCCAAGGCTGAGGTGTTCCTCACCGCGTACACCCTGGACGGCGCCGATCCCGGCCAGCGGCCGGTGACGTTCGCGTTCAACGGCGGCCCCGGGTCCGCGAGCGTGTGGCTGCACCTCGGGCTGCTCGGGCCGCGTCGGGTGGTCAGCGGCGACGCCGGGGCGATGAAGCCGCCGCCGTACGAGATCGTGGACAACACCGAGACCCTGCTGGCCGAGAGCGACCTGGTGTTCATCGACCCGGTGTCGACCGGCTACTCGCGGGCCGTGAAGGGCGGCAAGCCCGAGGAGTTCCACGGCTTCGGCGCCGACATCGAGTACATCAGCGAGGTCATCCGGCTGTGGACCTCGCGGCACGACCGCTGGATGTCGCCCAAGTTCATCGCCGGCGAGTCGTACGGCACCACCCGCGGCGTCGCCATCGCCGAGCGGCTGCAGTCCCGGTACGGCATGTACTTCAACGGCTTGATGCTCATCTCCACCGCGTTGGACTTCAACGCCCTGGACTTCAGCGAGGGCAACGAGTTGCCGTACACGTTGTTCCTGCCCACCTATGCCGCCATCGCCCACTACCACGGCCTGCACGGCGACCGCCCGTTGGCCGACGTCCTCGCCGAGGCCACTGCCTTCGCCAGCCGTGACTACCTCTGGGCGTTGGTCCAGGGCAGCCGGCTGTCCGCCGAGGACCGTCAGTCCATTGTGGAGCGGACCGCCGCATTGACCGGCCTGACAACGGAATACGTCGACCGGGTCGACTTCCGCATCGAGCACGTCCGCTTCTTCACCGAGCTCCTTCGCTCCCGTCGGCTCACCGTCGGCCGCATCGACGGCCGGTTCACCGGTTGGGAGGCCGACTACGGGCGTGAGCACTTCAGCCACGACCCGTCCATCAGCGCCATCACCGGTCCGTACGCCTCGGCCCTGAACCACTATCTGCGAGGAGAGCTCAACTACCAGAACGACCTGCCCTACGAGGTCCTCTCCGACCGCGTGCGACCGTGGTCCTACAAGGAGTTCGAGAACTCCCACGTCACCGTGGCCGACAAGCTCGGGTCCGCCATGCGCAGCAACCCGCATCTACGTGTGCACATCGGTGCCGGCTACCACGACGGCGCCACACCCTTCGCCAGCAGCGACCACGTCGTCGCCCACCTCGCCATCCCCGAGGAGCTACGGGCCAACATCGACCTCGCCTACTACGAAGCCGGCCACATGATGTACGTCCACGAGCCCAGCCGCCTACAACAGTCCGCCGACCTAGCCACCTTCATCCGCAACTCCTCCCCCCACTGACGCCCCCGCGCCGTTCGGAAGGGACCATTCCTCCACTCCGAGTGGAGG
>DASWRQ010000048.1:0-20264 GCA_036403095.1 Kutzneria sp.
CGAGCCACGCTACGCCCCGAACCTGGCAACGCCGCCCATGCCGAAGGCGCCGCTGGGCCGCTCCCGCCGGGCCGGGCCGCTCACTCCCCCGAAACCGGGAAATACCGAACGCCCGTTATGCAAGCGACCGAATAACGACACGCCGCCGACTCGTTGAATCGACAATCGAATCGACGGTCAACGCCAGGCCGACAGGCGCAACCGGCTCTCGAAGCGGCGCGGCCGGCCGGTGAGCGGGTCGGTGAACTCCAGCGTTCTGGCCAACAGCTGGAGCGGATTCGTGAAGTCGTCCAACGGTTTCTCGGTGAGCACCGGGTAGAAGTCGTCGTTCAGGATCGCGACGCCGAGATCGGCCATGTGCAGCCGCAGCTGGTGGGTGCGGCCGGTGAGCGGGGAAAGCCGGTATCGGCCGAGGCCGTCCCGATGCTCGACGAGGTCCACAACGGTCTCCGCATTCGGTTCGCCGGGGACCTCCTGGGCCACGATCACACCCTTCTCCTTGACGATCCGGCTCCGCACGGTCGTCGGCAGGGCCAACGACGGGTCATGCCGGGCGATCGCCTCATAAACCTTGCGCACCAAGCGATCCCGGAACAGCGTCTGATAGCGGCCACGAACCTGAGGGTTGATCACGAACATCACCAGGCCGGCGGTCACACGGTCCAATCGGTGCGCCGGCACCAGATCCGGCAGATCGAGGTCCCGCCGCAGCCGCACCAGCGCGGTCTCGGCGATGTGCTGGCCACGCGGGATAGTGGCCAGAAAGTGAGGTTTGTCCACCACGAGCAGATTCTCGTCGCGGTGCACGATTCCGATGTCGAACGGCACCGGCGTCTCCACCGGCAGGTCCCGGTGGAACCAGATCACCCCGTCCGGCACGAACGGCGCGTCCGGCCCCAGCGGCCCGTCGATGTCGACGATCCGCCGCTCCCGCAGCATCTCGTCGATCCGCCCGGGATCCACCCGCGGCAGTCGGAACACCAGGTGCTCGCGCAAGGTCCGCCAGGGCCCCTCGGCCGGCATCCGCATCCGCACCGGGTCGAGGCCGAGGCGCTGGGGCAGCGGGGGCTTGGCACGACGTCTCATCTCGACGCTCACAATACAAGGCGGCCCTGCTCCCGTCGGACGAGAGCAGGGCCGCCTTGGTGTCGCTACTACCTCGTCACGGGTAGCTGACGATGTCCACCGGGGTGGTGTTCGTCGGGGTCTGCGCACCGGTGTCGTTGATGACGTGGGTGATGGACCCGTTGTTGCCCAACGAGATGTCCAGGATGTCGTGGAACTTGACGTTGCCGTTCTGCGGCGCCTCGAAGGCGTGGTAGTTGACCACGCTCGGGTTGGCGCTGAAGTAGGCGTACACGCCCATGCCCCACGCCTCGTGGCTGGTGACGTTGGCCCCCACCTTGTACGAGGCCCAGCCCTGGGTCGAGCCGTTCATGTACGAGCTCTGGTTGGGCACGTCGTAGGGCATCTCGGACTGGTAGAAGATCGTCTTGCCGCCGTTGCCGTTCCAGATCACCTGGTACTGCTGGTAGTGCTCGGCGAACAGGCCGTACGCGGTGACGTTGTTGCCGTTCACGACCAGGCCGTTGGCGCCGGTGTTGGTGTTCCAGCCCGCGGTGCCGTTGTTGTCGTCGTGGTCGGCCCGCCAGATCCAGGTGTCGTCGGTGATCACGTTGTTGCTGTTGATCACCAGCGACCGGGTGGCCTTGCCGACGGTCGCGCCGCCGAGCCGGAAGTGCACGTCGGACAGCACGGTCGGGTCGGCCGAGTGGTCCGCGGTCGAGCCGCTCGGGCCGACCTGCAGCAGCTGCTGCGAGTTGACCGTGCCGCCGTCCATCAGCAGACCCGCGATCTTCACGCCGTTGACGTCGGCCACCTGGATGGCGGTGATGCCGTTGTCCGGCACGAAGGTCGCGATGCCCAGGCCCAGCACCACGGTGTCCGGACGCGTCACGTTCAGCGTCTGGTTGAGGTGGTAGATGCCCGGCGTGACGATCAGGTTCTTGCCGGCCGACAGCGCGGCGTTGATCGTCGCGGCGGTGTCACCCTGCTTGACGATGTAGAAGCCGCTCATCGGCAGCGAGGTGCCGGCCGGGTTGCCGTTGGCCCACGAGGTGCCCGAGCTGTTGGTGCGCAGCGCCGGCACGAACACGCTGTAGTTGCCGTTGCCGTCGATGTACAGGTACGGCTTCTCGGCGATCACCGGGCTGGTGTTCAGCGTGGTGTACGGCGGGTTCGGGAACGTGTTGCCGGGCGCGCCCTGCACGCCGGAGAACACCATGTTCCAGTTCTGGCCGTTCCAGCTGCCGATCTGGTCGTTGCGCGACAGCCACTGCTGCTGCGAGCCGGACTGCACCTGGCCGGTGACCCGGGAGTCGGCCAGGAAGCCGCCGGAGGACCAGCCGTTGTCGTCGAGCTTCAGGTTGCCGTTGACCTGCACGCGGCGCAACGGGTCGGCCTGGGACACGGCCCAGGTGTTGGTGCCGCCGGGCGGGTTGATGGTCAGGCCCTCGGCGTCACGCCAGAAGTTGCAGGTGGCGTTGCCGCCCATCCAGTCGGCCTCCACGTGCACCTGGCCGTTGATGGTGACCTGGCCAGGGGTGAGGCCGAGGCCGGCGACCTCGGTGTAGAAGCCCACGTTGGCATCCACGTTGTAGGTGCCGGGCGTGAACAGCAGCGCGTAGCGGCCGGTGCCGAACTGGGCCGACTGCTGCGAGTTGAACACCGAGTTGAGCTTGTTCTGGATCGTCGACTGCGGCGTGGACGGCGTGAACACCGACACGTTCGGACCGAAGTCCGGGGAGCCGGGCGGCGGCGGGGGCGGCGGAGGCGTGGTGCCGCCGCCGCTGAGCGAGAACCGCTGCGCGGCGGAGCCGTTGCAGGTGTACTGCTGCAGCTGCACGCTGTCGTTCACCGACGCGCCGGGCACGTCGAGGCACTTGCCGCTGTTGCGGTTGATGAAGTGGTAGTTGCCGTTGCCCTCGTCGACCGGCTGCCACTGCTGGTTGGCGCCGCCGCCATAGGTCCACAGGTGGACCACCGCCGAGTCGGCGGTCGACACGTTGGCGACGTCCCAGACCTGGGCGGTCGCGGTCGAGGCGCCGATCTGGAAGTAGCCGGAGTCGGTGGCGGTGAACGTCCACGACTGGGCAGCGGTGCCGTTGCAGGTGTACTGCTGCACGGCGGTGTCGTTGGCGGTGGCGGCGGAGCGCGCGTCGACGCACTTTCCACTGCCGGCGTTGGTGACGGTGTAGGTGCCGGGAGACACCGCGGCGCTGGCCGCGGGCGCCAGGCCGACGGCCATGGCGGTCGCGGACAAGGTCACGACCGCCGCGGCGAGCGCGGTGGTACGCACAGGGGTCACAGGGCCCTCCTGCTTCGCTGGGAGAGGACAGGTCTGAGTGGCGGCCCCGACGAGGCCGAATGCTAGGGGGGTCACCGGGAAGCGTCAATACACGCCTTAAAATAAGACGAAGACGATCCCGCCGGCGAGGATCATGCTCGCATGGCGAAGAGGCGTCCGATCAGCACCGGGACCGCCGTGGCCGGGCTGGTGGCAACGCTGATGCTGGCCGCGCTGGCGGTGCGGCTGCCCGCGTTCGCGCCGCTTCTGGCGGCCGGCGCGGGCTGGCTCGGCGTCGAAACCTGGCTGCGCCACCGTGTCGGGACCGCCGGGTTCCGGCACAGTCTGCACGATCAACTTCTCCGGTCACGGGCGGGGTACGCGTCGGCCCAACGGGAACGTTTGGCTCTGCAGCCCACAAGCGCGACGGCGCAGTTCGTGCTGGGCCAACTGGACGCCGACGTTGCGCCGATCCCCGCGTTGCTGCCGTTCCGACCCCATGTCGATCTCCGCTCGTATGTGGCCGACGAGTTGGCCGCGCAGCACAAACCGTTGGGCAAGCGCACCTCGACCGGCCTGACCGTGGCCGCGGAGCTGTTGCGCGCCAACATGGTCTATCCGGTGCTGGCCACCGTGCCGTCGTCCAAGCCGCGGTGGACGCGGGAAATCGTCGGTGCCGTGGTGGCTTGCGCGCTGGCCGTGGCCGCGCTGGCCTGGCTGGAACAAACCTGGAACATCAAGCCGGCCACCTATCACCGGTCGATCTCGTTGGCACTGGGCCTGTCCCTGGCCTGCGTGCTGCCGCTGGCCGAGGTCGTGCTGGGGACGTCGAGCGGTCGCCGCATCCGCGTCGCGGCCGTCACGCTGACGCCGCCGGCCTTCATGGCCTGTTGGACGATCCGCCGGTCCTGGGACACCAGTTGGTGGCAACACGCGTTCGGCGTGCGCGAATGGCTTGTCGTGTCAACGATTGCCGTCATATCGCTCGGCGTCGGCCTGGGAACCTCGTCCGTGCGCGGCCGCAACCGGCTGTCGCCGCAGCGAATCAGCCAGCTGTCCTGGCTGTCCATCGCCTCGATCGCCGCCATCGGGCTCGGCCTGCTCACCCCGGTGCTGGCCGGCCCGCCGCCGGAACCGCAGTTCCGCCAGGTGTCGGCGTGCTCGCTGCTGTCCCGGGAGGCGCTGGCCCGGATCGCGCCGAAGATCGACGGTCCGCCGGGCGTCACCTTCAGCGAGGCCGCGGTCAACGGCTGCGAGTGGTCGCAGCGGCACGGGCCGCTGCCGATCGACTTCGTGGCCATCGACGCGTACGTCGGCAGCGGCGACATCGAGCAGTCGAAGCGGCAGTTCGCGCTGGCCACCATCGCCGTCTTCGGCGCACCGCGCACTGTGGACGGGCCGTGCGACCAGGCCGCCCAGGTGCGCACCGACCACGGCACCGAGATGGTGGTGCGCTGCGGCAACCTGGTGCTGACGGTGTTCAGCTCGGCCGCCGACCCCGGGCTGGCCGCGCGACTCGCCGACGAGGCCGCGCGCGTGGTTACCACGGGTTGATCTTCGCCTGTGAAACACTGGGCCGGCGATGTTCACCCCAACGGACCTGGCCGACCTGCTTGAGTGCGAGCACCGGAGCGTGCTCGACCAGGCGCTGGCCGCCGGGCTGCCCGGCGCGCCGAGACCCGATCCCGGCGGCGACCAGCTGGCCGTCAAGCACGGGCAGGCCCATGAGCTGGCGGTGCTGGAGCGGCTGCGTTCGGAGCGCGGTGTCGTCGAGATCTCCGGTGACGACCCGGTGGCCGCCACCCTGGCCGCGCTGGCCGCCGGCGCGCCGGTGATCTACCAGGCGGTGTTCCGCGACGGGGACCTGACCGGGCGGGCCGACTTCCTCATCGCCGACGGCGAGGGCCGGTACGAGGCCTACGACACCAAGCTGGCCCGGCACGCCCGGCCGGCGGCCGTGCTCCAGCTGACGGCGTACGCGGATGCCTTGCGCCGCACCGGTTTTCCGACCGGCCCGCACATGCACCTGTTGCTGGGCGACGGCAGCGACGTGACGCTGCGGGTGGACGACTTCGTGCCGCTGCTGGATCGCTTGCGGGCCAAGCTGTCCGTGCGTCCGCCGACGTTGCCCGTGAGGCTGTGGGACGACGCCCGGCCGGCCTGTGCGACGTGCAAGTTCTTGAGCACGTGCGAATCCGGACGGGAAGAGGACCGGGACCTGTCGCTGGTCGCCGGGATGCGGGCCGATCAGCGGCGCAAGCTCGTCGAGGCCGGCGTGGACACCATCGACGCGCTGGCCGCCGCCGCCCCCGAGGATCGCCCGCGCGACCTGTCCGCGACGACGTTCACCGCGCTGCGGGCGCAGGCGGCGATCCAGGTTCGGCAGGACGCCACCGGCAAGATCACCTACGAGATCGTGGACGGCGACGAGCTGGCCAAACTGCCCGCTCCCAGCCCCGGCGACGTGTTCTTCGACATGGAGGGCGACCCGTTCGCGCTGGCCGGGACCGGGCTGGAGTACCTGTTCGGCGCGGTGACCACGGACGGTTTCACGCCGTTCTGGGCCCACTCGCGGGCGGCCGAGAAGCGGGCGTTCGAGGAGTTCGTCGACTTCGCCTCGGCCCGGCTGGCCGCGCATCCCGGCGCGCACATCTACCACTACGCGCCGTACGAGGTGACAGCGTTGAAGCGGCTCGCCGCCGTGCACGGCACCCGCGAGGAGGCGGTCGACGACCTCCTGCGCAGCCGGGCCCTGATCGACCTGTATGCCGTGGTACGCAAGGCTTTGCGAGTCTCGCAGCGGTCGTACTCCATCAAGTGCCTTGAGCCGCTGTACATGCCGTCGGCCCGTGACGGGGACGTGAAGACGGCCGTGTCGAGCATCGAGGCGTACGAGGAATACCTGACGCTGCACCAGCTCGGCGACCCGCGGGCGGCCGAGGTGTTGCAGGGCATCAGCGACTACAACGAGTACGACTGCGTGTCGACGCGGGAGCTTTTCCGTTTCCTGCACCGGGTTCGCGTCGAGGCCGAGATCGAGACGGTGGTCGAGGTCGTCGAGGGCGATCTCGTCGCCCAGACCGAGGACCTCGTGGCCGCCGAGCGCCGGGCCGAGCGCGCCGCCCGACTGGCCGCGCTCGTCGACCCGCTGCTGGCCGACCTGCCCGACAATCCCGTGGACGCCACCGACGACGAGAAGGCCCGGGCGCTGCTCGGCGCTTCGGTCGGCTATCACCGCCGGGAGACCAATCCGGCATGGTGGGAGTTCTTCCGCCAGGTGGCCGCCCCACTGTCCGATCTGGAGGTTGACACCACCTGCGCGGTGCCGGTTTCCGTTCAGGTCGGCGACTGGCAGCCGCCGGCCGGGCGGACCAAGCTGGCCAAGCGGGTGTTGACGCTGGTGTGCGACCCGGACCGGCCGCATCCGTACGCCGCGGGCGACCAGGTTCGCTTGCGCTACGGGGATTCCACGCGCGACGCGATCGTCAGCGCCGCCACCGCCGAAGAGCTGACGGTGGTCGAGAGCGCCAAGCCGGACGACACTTCCGACGGTCGCCCCGGCGCGGTGCTGCCCGGCGCGCCCGTCCGTCCGCAGCCCAAGGACGAGGCCGTCGCCGAGCTGGCTCAGCTGGCCGTGGACGTTCTGCCTTCGCTGCCAAGCCATCCGGGCATCGACCTACTACGCCGCACTCCCCCGCGGCTCCGGGGCGGGCGCCCCTTGCCGTCGCACGGCGAGGACCTCGTGCGGACCGTGATCGAGACCGTCGACCTGCTCGACGGGTCGACGCTGGCCGTGCAGGGTCCGCCCGGCGCCGGCAAGACCTACCTGGCCGGTAAGCTGATCGCCCACCTCGTCGGCGCCGGCCGAACCGTCGCGGTGACGTCCACCAGCCACAAGGCCGTCGAGAACGTGTTGCGGGCGGCTGCCTCCGCCGCGCCGACCCTGCCGGCCGCGAAGCGGCCCAAGAAGGCTCCCGAGAAGGATGTGCCCTGGGAGCAGCCGAAGGACAACCGTGGGCTGGCCCGATGGCGGTCCGAGCACACCGACGGGCATCTCGTCGGCGGCACCGCGTGGACCTTCGCCAACGAGGCCATCCGGGCCGAGCCGTTCGACGTGCTCGTGATCGACGAGGCCGGTCAGTTCGCCCTCGCCGACGCGCTCGCGGTCTCCATGTGCGCCCGCAACCTCGTGCTGCTCGGCGATCCCCAGCAGCTGCCGCAAGTCGTTCAGGGCACCCATCCCGCCGGCGCCGAGGCGTCCGCGCTCGGGCACCTCATCGGCGACAACGACGTGATCCCCCCTTCGCTGGGCTTTTTCCTCGACCAGTCCCGGCGGATGCACCCCGCCGTCTGCGAGCCCGTGTCACGCCTGTCCTACGCCGGGCTGCTGCACGCCCATCCCTCTGCCGCCGAACGCTCCATCGACGGCATCGACGCCGGCCTGTACCTCGCCTCCGTCGACCATCGCGGCAACACCACCCGCTCGGTCGAGGAAGCCGCCGCCGTGGTCGACATCGTGCGTTCCCTGCACGGTCGCAAGTGGACCGACAGCTCCGGCGTCCGCCCCATCGGCGACGAGGACATCCTTGTCGTCGCCCCGTACAACCTTCAGGCCCGCGTCGTCTCCCGGGCCTTGGAAGTCGCCGGTTTCCCCGACATCCGCGTCGGCACCGTCGACCGGTTCCAGGGCCAGGAGGCGCCGGTCGTGATCACCACCATGACCTCCTCCTCGGCCGTCGACCTGCCTCGGGGGCTGGACTTCCTGTTGTCCCGCAACCGGTTGAACGTCGCCCTCTCCCGGGCCCAGGCCGTCGCCGTGCTGGTCTGCTCGCCCAAGCTCGTCGAGGCCGACATCCGTACCGTGGACCAGATGCGGCTCGTGTCCGGCATGATCGGGCTCCTGAACGCCGCCGTGCCCTGGACTTCCTGACCGCGTTCCCCGGATTCGGCGGTGCGAGGCCTGGCCGGCCACCCCGACAACATCAAGGGCACACCCGCTTACCCAGGTCAGCACGATTCAGCCGGCAGCGGTCAGCCCCGGCCGAGCCCGGCGTCCCGCGCCCGCACGATCGCCTGCGCGCGGTCGGCCACCTGGAGCTTGGCGAAGATCGACGAGATGTGGTTGCCGACGGTCTTGACGGCCAGGCCGAGCTTGTCGCAGATCTGGCCGTTGGCCAGGCCGGCGGCGATCAGGTCGAGCACCTCCCGCTCCCGGTCGGTGAGCTGGGGGAAGGGCAGATTGGGCAGGTCGTCGGGGCCGGGGCTGAGCAGGGCGTCGATGCGACGGGCGATGGTGGGCCCGAAGATCACGCCGCCCTCGGCGACGCAGCGCAGCGCCCGCAGGATCTCGTCCGGCGCGGCGCCCTTGAGGATGTAGCCGCGGGCGCCGGCGCGGACGGCGGCGAAGACGGAGTCGTCGTCCTCGAACATGGTCAGCACCAGCACGGCGGTGCCCGGCGCGACGGCGACGACGGCGCGGGTGGCGTCGATGCCGTCCAGCTCGGGCATCTGGATGTCCACGAGCAGCACCGAAGGCCGGTACGCGGCGGCTGCCTGGATCGCCTCCCGGCCGTTGACGGCGTCCGCCACCACCCGCACGCCGGGTGTCGAGGAGAGCAGTGCCCGCAGGCCGCTGCGCACCACGGGATGGTCGTCGGCCAGCACAACAGTGATCTCGGGGTCGGGCACCTGCTGCTCCTGTGTTCGTGGCGAATGAGTGCTCTGCTCACCCGGCCCGGCCGGGACGAACTTCCCGGTCTAGCCGGGGCCCTGCCCCCTGTGACCGGGAAGCCGGTCGGGGCAGGCTGTGCAGTGTCGGGGGCAGTGCGCCCTCACCTTCCTTGGGAGAAACCAATGTTCCTGGCTGACTTCGGCATCGTCGCGCGCTTTTCCATCCCCCAGGCCGAGTTCGCCGGGATACTCACCCCGGGGATGCCGGTGAGCTACGGGTGAGGCCGGCGCGTCGGTCGGCCTGCGGGGCGACCAGGACACCGAGCACCGCAGATCCTCGGGATCCAGTCGCGACTGTCCCGGCCGGACGCCGACCACCAGTTCCACGTCGCCATTGTCCGAGCTCAGCAGCGGTAGGACCGCGACACACCCGCCCGGCCGACCGGATGTCGCCGTTTCTCGCCCGTCCAGTCGGAACGCGGCGAACGGCAGCCGCAGCGACTCCCGGACGGCGGTCAGCAGACGGCTGTCCGTCACCAGGAAGTTCGGCACCACGAGGTTCGGCACCGCGTCGGCGAACGTCCAGCCGTCGCCGAACCACAGTCCGATGCCGGCCAGCACCTCGGCGACGATCACGCCACAGCTCAGCCAGGCCCACCCGGTCACCCGCCCGGGGGAGCCACCCTTGCCCCAGCTCACCCCGCATACGCTACCCAGAGTGCCGCAGCCAGTATTTTCGGTAGCCGGAACGCGGGGCTTCGGACACATCGGCCAGCACGACGCTCACGTTGTCGGGCGCCCCGCCGCGTAGAGCCAGGTCGATGAGCTGGTCGACGGCGTCGTCCGGGAAGACGACGTCGGCGAGGATGTCGGCGATCGTCTCGTCGGTCAGTACCGCGGTGAGCCCGTCGGAGCAGATCAGGTAGCGGTCGCCCGCCTGCACTCGGTGGGCAAAGACGTCTGGTTCGGCAGTGCTGCCGGTTTGGACGGCGCGGGCGAGCATGTTGCGCCGCGGGTAGACGGCGGCCTCCTCCTCGGTGATGCGCCCGCTGTCCAGCAGTGACTGGACGAGCGTGTGGTCCTGGGTGATCTGCTGGAGTTCGCCGGCGCGCCAGCGGTACGCACGAGAATCTCCGATGTGCGCGCCGGCGAGCATTTCGCCATTCCAGAGCAATGCGGTGATGGTCGTGCCCATGCCGTGCAGACCACTGTCGCGTGCGGCGAGGTCGTCGAGGCGGCGCTGCACTTCGCCGGCAACCGAGCCCAGTGCGGCAGTGTGGTCGATTTTGCCATTCTTCTCGTTGTCGACAGCCGTCTCGAATTCGGCGAGCACCTGCACGGCGACCGCGCTGGCCACCTCCCCGTGCGCGTGGCCGCCCATGCCGTCGGCCACCGCCAGCACGTGTTTGCCCAGGTGGACGGCGTCCTGGTTGGAGCCGCGCAGGCAGCCCGGGTGGGTGCGTGACACAGCGGTCAACCGAAACTTCGATGTGTTCGCCATGCCACCAGTGAAGCAGTTGTGAACTGAGTTCACAAGCAAAACGGTTGTGCATCGATGCTGCTAGGCTTCGGTCGGTGAACCCCGACACGCCGGCCAGTGCCTCGACCAGTGCGCCCGTCAGTGCGACCGTCAGCGCTGCCGACATCGCCCGACTGGTCGACGTCGGCCGGGCGGCGGTCAGCAACTGGCGGCGGCGGTTCGACGACTTCCCCCGGCCGGTCGGCGGCAGTGCGGCCAGTCCGCTGTTCTCCCTCAGCGAGGTCGAGGACTGGCTGCGCCGCAACGGCAAGGCGTTCGAGGTGTCCACCGCCGAGCGGGCGTGGCAGGCGCTGCGCGCCGGCGTCGACGACCTCAAGCTCGGCGACGAGGTCGCCCGGGCCGGCATGTTCCTCGCCGGCAGCGGCGGGTTCGACGACTCGCAACTGGCGCAGCTGCTCAACCGGCTGACCGCCGAACACGGTGCCGCCGGCGCGTACGAGCTGATCGTCGACCGCTACCTGGAAGCGCACTCCCGCCGGCTGGCCGCCACGCCGCCGGCCGTCGCCGAGCTGATGGTCCGTCTCGCCTGCCCGGACGGCGGTGTCGTGCTCGACCCGGCGTGCGGCATCGGCACGCTGCCGATGGCCAGCACCGCGCACGAAGTTTTCATCCAGGACACCGACCGCGCCGCCGTGGTGATCGCCTCGTGCCGGCTCACGCTGCGGGACACCGACGTCGACATGGCTACCGGCGACTCGCTGCGGCACGACCGCTTCGCCGGCCAGCTCGTCGACGCCGTGCTGTGCGACCCACCGGTCAACGACCGGACCTGGGGGCACGAGGAGCTCGTCGGCGACGCGCGCTGGGAGTACGGCGTGCCGCCGCGGGGCGAGCCCGAGCTGGCGTGGGTGCAGCACTGCCTGGCCCACGTCGAACCGGGCGGCATGGTGGCGATCCTGATGCCGCCGACCGCCGCGAGCCGCCGACCCGGCCGGCGCATCCGGGCCAAACTGCTGCGCACCGGCGCGTTGCGGGCCGTGATCGGGCTGCCGGCCGCGGGTTCCGACCTGTGGCTGTTGTGCCGGCCGACGCCCGAGTTGCGGCCGCCGTCGACCGTGCTGATCACCGACGATCCGGCGGGCGTCGAGACGGCGTGGCTCGATCCGTCCGCCGCCGACGCCGTGCGGATCATCGACCTGCTCGACGACGACGTCGACATCAGTCCGGCCCGGCGGCGACAGCTGGCCCAGGCGCCGGACATCGGCCGCGAATTCGCCGACGCCGTCGAGCGGTTCCGGGGTATCGACCTCACGCCGCCGGACCTGACCGTGCTGACCCTGCACGCCGCCGCGCCGACCACGACCGTCGGTGAGCTGGCCCGGTCGGGGGCGCTCAGCGTTCGGCATGCACCGGTCAAGCTGGCGCCGGGCGACGACGTTGCCGTGCTGACCATGGAAGACCTGGCGCACGGCCGTCCGGCCAGTGAGCGTGCCGCCGACTCCGGCGACCTGGTGCTGGTCGAGCCCGGCGAGGTCGTCGCCGCCCCGACCGGCATGGCCCGCGTGGCAACCGAAGCCGCCGCGCTCGGGCCGTATCTCACCGTGTATCGCGTCGACGAGCAGCAGCTCGACGCTCGGTTCCTGGCCGGCGCGCTGCGGGCCTCCACCGCTCGGCCCGTCACCGGCTCCAGCCGTCTCGACGCGCGGCGCACGCTCGTGCCGCGGCTGGGGTTGGCCGAGCAGCGGGCCTGCGGGGAGGCGTTCGAGCTGCTGCTGGCGTTCGAGGACCGGTTGCGGGCGGCCGCATCCGTCGGCGCTTCCCTGGTACGGCTCGGCGTCGACGGCCTGGTCGAGGGTAGCCTGCGGCCAGGACGCTAGCGGGAGGGCCGATGATCGTCGCCGACCGGTACGAACTCGACGACCTGCCGCTCAGCCGGGGCGGCATGGGCGCCGTGCACGGCGGCCACGACAAGCACCTCGACCGCCGGGTCGCCGTGAAGTTCCTGCACTGGCCCGGCGGTTCCGACGACGAGCTGGAGCGGCGGTTCGTCCGGGAGGCGCGGATCCTCGCCCGGCTCGAACACCCCGGCGCGCCCGTGCTCTACGACTTCGGGGCGCACGAGCACCGACTGTTCCAGGTCATGCAGTTCATCGACGGCGTCACCGTCGCCGACCTCGTCAGCGAGCACGGTCCCGTGCCCGTGCCGTGGGCGACTTCCGTTGCCGCGCAGGCCTGCGCCGTGCTCTCCGCCGCCCATGCGCTCGGCATCGCGCACCGGGATCTCAAGCCCACCAACCTCATGCTGTGTCCCGACGGCAGCGTCAAGGTGCTCGACTTCGGACTCGCCCTGCTGCGGGAGTCCGACCTCGCGCAGTTCACCCGGGCCGGGCAGATCCTCGGCACTCCCGCCTACATGGCCCCCGAGCAGATCCAGCGCGGCGCCGCCGGGCCGTCCAGCGATCTCTACGCGCTGGGCTGTGTCCTGCACGAGATGCTCACCGGTCGCCAGCTTTTCACCGGTCCTACCGCCTACGCCGTTTTCGACAAGCAGGTCAACGAGTCGCCGCCGGCCGTGCCCGGTCTTCCCGCCGAGCTCGACCAGCTGCTCCGGGACGTATTGGAGAAGGATCCGTCACGTCGCCCGGCCGACGCCGCCGCGCTCTACGACCGGCTGCTCCCCTTCGTGACGGATCTCCCGCCCCTGCCCGGTTTCCTCGACCCGGCCCATCCCGCCCGGATGTACTCCCAGGTGGCCGGCCGCCGCTGACCCACCGGCCACGGACGGCTGCCGGCCGATCTCGTGAAGCCCGCTCAACCCGATCACGGGGCCCGCAGCAGTTGAGTAGCCGCGACCGCCTTCGCCACCTGTACGCCGGCCACTCCGATGCCGGCGACGTTCGTACGAGCATTGCTCACGCAGGCCGCGTTCAGCGCGATCCCCAGGTCGCACTGGCGGTGCTCCAGGGGCCGGTATCAGGATTTGGGCCATTCGGGCGAGCGGCCCAATGCGGTGAGGATTCGACGCAGCGGGTCGGCGTCGTCGCCGGCGGCCAGGGCGGGCGCGAACGGGGAGTCGGGGGCCAGCCGGTTGTCACCGTTGGGCACCAAGACGGCGATCTGCAACGCCGGCCCGGCCACGTCCGGCGGCAATTGGTAGTCGAGTCCGAGGGAACGGGCGACGTCCCAGCCGTGCACGACGTAGTCGATCAAGTGGAAGCCGATGGCCTGCGCGGCGGGGAAGTGCGACACCGGCTGGAGCTCGGGCAGTTCGAACTCCTCGACGGGCGAAGCGAAGGCGGCGAGAAGGTCCTCGGCGGCGGTGGCGTACGAGGTCGCTGCGTCGGGGCCGAGGGGATGGACCTGCCAGGCGGCGGGATCGCCGCCCTGGCCACGAGCCGCGGCGGCGAAGCCGCGGTGCTGGGCCGTCATGTGGGCGAGCAGGTCGGCGAGTGTCCACTCGACACATGGGGTAGGTCGATCGAGGTCGTCGCCGTGGACCTGGGAAACGACGACCATGCTGGCGCGGACGACAGCGCGGTGATGGTCCAGCAGCTCATTGATATGCACCTGCTTACGATAAGCAGACGCATACGATAAGCGCAAGGTCGCTATCATGCGGATCATGGGAAGGCGGGATCTGGCGGCGATGATCGCGCCGCTGCAGCGCGCGCTGATCGCCGCCGAGTTGCCGGTGCTGAAGGCACACGGGCTGAGCATGTGGGGCTATGCCGTGCTCAGCGTCCTGGACAGCGAGCCCGTGCGGACCCAGGCCGCGCTGGCCGAGTTCATCGGCGCGGACAAGAGCCGCATCATCGGCGTGCTCGACGAGTTGGAGGACAGCGGTCTGCTCCAGCGCACCCGCGACCCGGCCGACCGCCGCGCGCGGCTCCTCGCCATCACCGACGAGGGCCGTCGCAGGCGTCAGGCCGCCCAGGCCGACATCCAGCGCAACGAAGATCGCCTGCTCGGACGTCTCCCCCTCGACGACCGAGCAGCCTTCCTCCGCGCGCTACACCTGCTCAGCACCGAGATCCCGCAACCACCCCGGCACTGAACACCACCTGACCCGCTGGCCGCCCAGGCAGCGTTTCTCCGCGTGCTCAAGGTGGCGCCGAAGACGACACGTCGCATGCCTCGAGGGTGCTCCGGGGTCAACCTTTCGGCAGCACGTCGGTGACCATGCGGAAGTCGTAGGCGGCGGGAATGGGCTCGTCGCCGGCGACGAGACGCCAGGTGTCGGTGAGGATCTCCTCGCCCTCACGGAGGTCGGGCACCTCGAAGCCGGCGTCGAAGACGGCACGGGCGCCGGCGACATCGCCCAAGGCGTGGCGGATACGGGCGACCAGCAGGCGCAGACGGCCAAGCGAGGCAACGGAGTCGGGCAACGAAGCCAACACGGCGGCGGCCTGGTCGGCAGAGCCGGCGGCGAGGAGTGCCTCCAGGGTTTCGACGGCGAGACCGGGCACGGCAGGGGCGAGCTCGATGGCCCGGAGCAGCAAGCCGGCGGCGCGGCCGGGACGGGCGAAAGCCAAGGCACGCAAGGACCAAGGCGACTCGACCAACGCCAACGACTGCTCCCACGCGGACTCGGCGCCGAGGGTGTCGCCGTCGTACCAGCGGGCAACACCCAAGTGGTACAAGGAGTTCCACGACTCGGGGGCAGCCTCCAACAACGAATGCCACGCCACCAAGGTGCATCCGGGCGGCGACAAGGGATCGCCGATGGGCATGGCCCCGTCCAACAGGGCCAGCCACGGGGCCTGGGCCTCACCGAGGGAGTCGAAAGGCGTGCCGGGCAAGGGATCGGTGCCGGTGCGCAACAACTCCAACGCGCCCCAGCCGGAGCCGGAGAACAGGCGCTCCGGCTCAACATCGGCGACCGAGCGCCACGAATCCAGTGGCAAAGAAGGGAAATCGCCGTACGGGCCGTACGCCTCCAGCCAGTCCCACGACGCCCCACCGGGCATGGGCACGTACTCGAACTGCGTGGGGGCCAAACCGGCCTGGATCTCAAGGTAGCCATCGGTCCCGGGTGCCAACCACGACTGCCAGCGCCGGCCGCCGGCATTGGTGCCCCACACGAACAACTTCCGACCACGCAAGCGGTCCGTCGACGCCTGCATCAGCCCGAAGCCGGACGAGTCGACGGCGGCGATCCAAGGTGGACTGTCGGCGGGAATGTCGTAGAACAGGTCGGCGGCGTCACGGTCGGCCACGGTCACGAACGAAGCGTCCACACGGGACAGTGTCTGCGTGTACCCGTAGTGCCAGCCCTCCGAGGCCGGCACCAGGATCCTGGTGTCGTCGGCACGGGGAACGGCGGCGTTGGACCACCAATAAGCGGGAACCTCGCAAGGCCAAGGGTTGCGGATCCGCACGCCGACGTACAGGAACTCCGAGTCCGGCGGCAGCCACAGGTCCACCTGGTACACCAGGTTACGGGTCCGTTCCCATTCCCACAGCCGCAGCACGGGCGAGCCGTCGGGCCCCTCGACGGAACCGGCGTACATCGGCGCGCAGGTCATGGTGGTGTGCCCGGTGCTGCCGAGGTTCCACTCCACGCCGCCGGCGAACCAGGCGTTGCGCAACGCGAGGTTGGCCGGCTGGAAGACCGGGTTGCGGAACAGCAGGTCCCGCCCGGACGGCTTGTGCACGAGCGAGTGCAGCCGGCCGCCGAGCCCGGGCAGCACGGTCGCCCGCAGGAAGTCGTTCTCCAGCACCACGGCCGGCAGGTCGGTCTCGACCAGTGACCGTCCGTAACCGTCCTGGAGGAGGCAGGGCAGCACCTTCGTCCGGTCCTCGCCCAACACGGGCAGCGGATTCTCCGGTCCGAGGGCCGCGGCGGGCAGCCGAAGCTCGGTCACGGTCAGTGTCGTGCACCCCATGGTCGGCAATTCAACAACAGGCAAACGTTTGCCGCCCCGGTTTCGCTCGCAAGAGGGCCGCGAGCAGGGCAGAGTGGGCGTCATGGCATTGCCGATCATCGGACTCGCGAAGGCGGTCGCCGTGGCCGCCATCGACACGACGGTCGCGCTGGTGTCGCTGCCGGCCCGGCTGATCGGGCTGGTCGGCGCGGTCGAGACGCTGGTGGAGCGGATCACCGAGGTCGTCGAGCGGGCCGAGCGCATGGTCGCCGAGGCCGAGGCCATCGCCGCCTCGGCCGGCGTGGTGGTGGTCGACGCGGCCAAGATCAGCAGCCAGGCCTCGGGCGTGATCGCGGTGGCCGAGCAGGTCAGCCGCCAGGCCTCCGGGGTCGTCGCGGTGGCCGAGCACGTCAGCGGCCGGGCCAACGAGGTGGTCGGCGGGGCCGCCCGGGTCAGCGAGGAAGCCGCCGCGGTCGTCGCGCTGGCCGAGAGCACCGCCGGCATCGCCAACGAGCTCATCCGGGTCTACGAGCCGATCGCCCTGCGCGCCGCCCCGCTGGCCGGGCGCTTCGTCAGCGAGCTGTCCGACGAGGAGGTCGCCGCGGCCATCCGGCTGGTCGACGAGCTGCCCCAGCTCACCGAGCACATGATCCGCAACGTGCTGCCCATCCTGAGCACGCTGGACCGGGTCGGCCCGGACGTGACGGAGCTGCTCAAGGTGACCCGGGACGTGCGGCAGGCCATCGTCGGCATCCCCGGCTTCAGGTTCTTCCGCCGCCGGGGAGCCGAGCAGGTCAGCGAAGAGGGCAAGAATCCGGACTAGACCCGGTTGCCCAGCAGTCCTCTGAGCTGGTTGAGCAGGTCGCTACGGGTGTCGCTGCCGAGCCGCTGCCGCATCCGGGCCACGTGGTATTCGACCGTCTTCGCGGAGATGAACAGCTTCTCCCCGATCTGCTTGTACGTGAGCCCGCTGACCACCAGCTCGGCGACCTCGCGCTCCCGATCGGACAACGTCGTGGCGTTGTCAGCGGCCAGTGGAGCCTCCTGCTGGGGCTCTTGCTGACGGCCCTGAATGATTCGCGCGCAGTCCAGTAAGGCGACCATGGCGGCACGGTCCGTCGTGCGGATAGCGGCCTGGCCGGCCAGCCGAGCGCCGTCCCAGACCAGGCCGGCGGCGGCCAAAGCCCGAGCGGCGGACTCGGTCTCCACCGGGTCGACGTCGCCGGCCAGCAGCTTCACCCACGCCTTGGCAGCGTCGGCGACGGCCGCGCAGTACGGATGCGCCGGGGCCAACGCGGCAAGGTCGGCGGCGTGCCGTGCGGCGTCCTCGGGGTGCTCGTCCAACACGGCGGCGTGCATCCGGCTCCACGCCAGCGACGTCGACCACAACGGCGGATTGCCGAGCTGCCCCAACAACTCCGTGGCCTGGGCCAGGTGCGGGGCCAGCCGCGACGAGTCGTGCAGCCGGCCCGCGGCGACCGCCAGCTCACCCAGCGGCAGCAGGGCAAAAAGGTCGGCCGGGTGCCGGACGATGGCCTCCCGAGCCCGATCCCACACGGTCCGCAGCGCCGACAGGTCGCTGTCCCGCCGGGCCAGGCCGACCTCCAACCCGGTGGCGAGCAACCAGTCCCGCGGTTCCATGGCCCCGCTGGACGTGGCCGCGACCAGATCGGACCGGGCGGCGTCGAAACCACCGCGCAGCATGGCGGTCCAACCCCGCAGCAGCAGGTGCCGCCGGACGGCGATGGCACCGCCCATCCCCGAGTCCACGGCCCGCCGCAGCACGGCCTCGGCCACGGTGAACTCGCCGCAGTGCATGGCGACCAACGCCGCCAGGGCCGCCGGGGTGTCGGGCAGCAGGACGTTGCGTCCCAACGGTTCGATCAGCACGGCCGCCCTGGTCAGCGTGGCCAGAGCCGTCGTCGCCGAACCCGCGACCGACTCGCGAACGCCCTGGGCCAACTGCCGGGCGGCCCCGGCCAGCAGGGTCGGCGGACCGCCGCTGCCGGGACGGGACAGCAGCTCGTCGGCCTCGGCCAGACGACCGGTGCCGATGAGCCCCAACGCCGCGAACGGAACGGCCGAGCCCTCGCCGGCCCAGCGGTAGAACTCGGTGCTGCTGCTCAGGAGTCCCCGATGGGCCAACACCGCGGCGGCCACGCTGGCCCCGTGGGCCCGGTCGGCGGCGGCCTCGGCGGCGATCGCCTGGTCGGCGAGACGTAAGCCGGAATCCAGGTCCCCGGACAGCGCCGCGGCCTCGGCCCGCCGGGCGGCCAGCGCCAGGGCGGGCTCGCCGGCGTCAACCGCCGCGGTGAACAGCTGAGCCGCCAGGGCGGGCGACTCGGCCAGGGCCTCGTCACCGGCCTTCTTGAAGGCGGAAGCGAACAGCGGACCGCTCACGGGCGCGCCCAGCAGCGGCCGGACGAGCGGCAACAGCGGACCACTGCGCGCCAGCTGGATCTCGATCAGCCGCTGGTGCAGGGAAAGCCGCCGCTCCCACGGGCTCAGCGCGAGCAACGCCCGTTGCGCTATCGGCAGCAGCACCCCGTACTCGTCGAGCAGCCCGCTGGCCCGGGCGCCGTCCATGGCGTCGCCCAGCGCCTCCAGGTCCAGCCCCAGCAGCGACACCAGCAGATCGGTGCCGGCCCCCAGGGCCGTGGCCAGCAGCACCCGCCGGACGCCGTCCTCGAGGTTCTCGACCTCGTACCGGAAACCCTCGACGGCCGCCGCCGACACCGAGCAGTCCGCGGTCTCGGACACCGCCTTGACCAGCCGGTCGACGAACCGCGGCACGCCGCCGGTCTGCCGGCCGACCAGGTCGACCAGATCCTCGGACGGCTTCGCGCCCAGCAGCAGCCCGGCACGCTCGCCGATCTGGGCCCGGCTCAGCGGCCCCAGCAGCACCGGCGGCCGCACCCGGGTCACGGCGTCGACCAGGTCGGTCAGCGCCGCCCGCCGCGGCCACGGCCGATAGGCCACGGCCAGCTGCGCGCTGCCCGAGGCGGCCAGCCCGCGCAGCGCCCGTAACCGCTCGTCGTCGAGCTGGTGGGCGTCGTCGACCAGCACGGCCCCGTCCCGCGCCGGCAGCTCGTGCCGGCCGTCGTACACCGGGACGCCGGCCTCGCGGTAGATCTGCGCCCAGCGCATGAGCAGGGCGGTCTTGCCGTAGCCGCCGGGCGCGCGGACCCCGACCACCCTCGGCGCGGACGGATCGGCGGCGATCGAGTCGTCCAGTCGCCGTAGATCGGACTCCAGCACCATCACAGGCCGCCGCCCAGAGGGGTGCTGAAGTACTGAAGGACCAGATAAGCGCAGGCCAGCACCAGCAGCAGCGTGATGATGCCGATGACCAGACCGCGCCGGCTGGCCTTGCGCCGACGGCGACGACCACGCGGCGCCGCGGCCAGCGCCGGCTTGGCCGGCACGAGCTGCGGCGGCTCGGTCTCCACCGGCGGTCTGGCCGGCGGCTCCTCCGTCGCCGGCCAGTCGTCGATGGCGTCGGGGTCGTCCATCGGGAACAGCACCACGGTCTCGTCGGTGATCCTGGCCATGATCACCGTCTCCGCGACCGGGTTGACCGGCTCGGGCAGCGACCGCGAGGCCATCAGCGCGGCGCCGGCGGCGATGGTCGCCTCGGGGGCTCCGTCGACCAGCACGGGTCGGCGCAGCCGCTCCCCCAGCACCTGCCGGACCAACGGGATCCGCGCCGAGCCGCCGACGAGCACCACCGCGCCCAGCCGGTCCGGCGTGAGGCCGGCGTTGGACAGCGCCCTCAGCACAACGTCCACTCCCTGGTGCAACAACGGCCTGATCAGCTCCTCGAACTCCGCACGGGTGACTCGGACCTGGAGCGGCGGCACGACGGCCTCCGGCGCGACCGACAGCGTGTGCTTGGCCTGCACAC
>DASWRQ010000049.1:0-5256 GCA_036403095.1 Kutzneria sp.
TGCTCGCCGGCGGCGCCGGCCCGCAGCAGTGCCGGCAGCTCGTCCAGGTTCCTTGCCACGACAGCGATCTGCACCGGCTCGTTACGCTGCTCGGCCCGCCGCGAAGCGGTCTTGGCCAGGTCCCGCAGCCGCCAGGCGTCCTTGGCCGCCAGGCCAAGCAGCCACTCCACCGACCGCGCCGCCGATGCGTGATCAGCGCCACGGAACGTGAACAGCTCGGCCGCCCACTCGTCGTTGCTGTGCCGAGGAGTCGGGGCCTTGTCGTACGCGGCGAGCACCAGGTGGAAGTTGGTGCCGCCGAAGCCGAACGCGCTGACCGCGGCGATCCGCTCCGCCGCCGGCGCCGCCCACGGGGCCGCCTCGGCGTGCAGCGCGAACGGATTGTCCGCCGCGTCCCAGGCCGAGTTCGGCCGCGACACGTGCAGCGTCGGCGGCTTGATCCCGTTGTGCAGAGCCAACGTCGTCTTGATCAGGCCGGCCAGCCCGGCCGCGCACTTGGTGTGCCCGATCTGGGACTTCACCGAGCCGATGGCGCAACTGCCCGGCGCGGCACCGTGCTCGGCGAACACCGTGGCCAGCGTGCCGAGCTCGGTCCGGTCGCCGACGACCGTGCCGGTGCCGTGCGCCTCGACCAGCCCGACCTGCGCCGGCGACACACCGGCGTTGCGGTAGGCCCTTTCCACCGCGCTGCGCTGGCCCTCCGGCCGCGGTGCGGTGAGCCCAAGGGACTTGCCGTCGCTGGCGCTGCCGATGCCCTTGATCACGGCATAGATCTTGTCGCCGTCCCGTTCGGCGTCGGCCAGCCGCTTGAGCACCACACAGGCCACGCCCTCGCCGAGGGTGGTGCCGTCGGCGCTGCTGTCGAACGTCTTGCAGCGCCCGGACGGCGACAGCGCGCCGACCGAGCTGAACATCAGGTAGTCGTTGATCCCGTTGTGCAGGTCGGCCGCCCCGCAGAGCACCATGTCGCTGGTGCCGAGCACGAGTTCCTTGCAGGCCACGTCCACCGCGGCCATCGACGAGGCACACGCGGCGTCGACGGTGTAGTTCGCGCCGCCCAGGTCCAGGCGGTTGGCGATCCGCCCGGCGATGACGTTGGCCAGCACGCCGGGGAACGTGTCCTCGGTCAGCCGCGGTAATTGACGGTCCAACTCCTCGGGCAGCGCGCCCAGGTACGACGGCAGCACCGTGCGCAGGGTGGTCGCGCTGGCCATGTCGCTGCCCGACTCCGCGCCGAACACCACGCTGGTCTTGGTCCGGTCGAAGGCCCGGTCGCCGTAACCCGCATGCACGAGCGATCGGTGAGCGGCTTCCAGTGCCAGCAGCTGCACCGGCTCGATGCTGGCCAGCGAGGCCGGTGGAATGCCGTAGCGCAGCGGGTCGAACGGGATCTCCGGCAGGAAACCGCCCCACTTCGACGGCGTCCGGTCGGCCTGCCCGGCCGCCGAGTAGTAGACGTCCGCGTCCCAGCGCTCCGGCGGCACCTCGGTCACGGCGTCGACGCCGGCCAGCACGTTGGCCCAGAACGTCGGCAGGTCGGGAGCCTGCGGGAACATGCAGGCCATGCCGATGATCGCCACGTCCAGCGGCTGCGGCTCGGGCTCCTCGACGTGGCTCTCCGTGATGCCAAGCGCTTGCGCACGGGCGGAGTGGTACTCGACAGCCCCGGCGGTCACGCTCTCGTGCAAAGCCGACACCGTGGTCACGGCATCGCGCAGCACCGCGACCTGACCGGCCATGAACATGCCCTCGGCCAGCTGCCGGTCCTCGTTCACGTCGAGCAGCGCGGCCCCGTCACGCTCCACGCCCTTGCTGGCGATCCGCAGTCGCCCGATGTTGAGCTGCTCCAGCTGCTCCCACACCTCGCGGTCCGGCACGCCGCCGTCGCGCAACGAGTCCCTCAGCGCCAGGAACTCCTCGGCGAACGGGCTCGTCACGCAGCGCGTCGAGTGCCCGGGGGCCGTCTCCAGCAACGCCGTCTCGGAGGCGCCGATCACCTGACGCTGGAACAGCGGCTGTACCGCCCCATCCCGAACGGCCTCCTCGGTGAACAGGTAGGCAGTCCCCATCAGCACGCCGACGTTGCAGCGGTACTCCCGCAGCGGCGCCGCCAGCGCCCCGACCATCGCCGCCGAGCGCTCGTCGTGGATGCCGCCGGCGAACAGCACGTCCACCTCGGCCTCGGCGTTGCCGGTGAGCCAGTCGAGCAGCACCCCGAGCTGAGCCTCCCACAAGGGGAAACTCGAACGCGGGCCGACGTGGCCGCCGCATTCCGAGCCCTCGAAGATGAACCGCCGCGCGCCGGCGTCCAGGAACTGCTTGAGCAGCCCGGGCGACGGCACGTGCAGGAACGTCGTGATGCCCAGTGCCTCCAGCGCGGCGGCCTGGGCCGGCCGACCACCGGCGATGATGGCGTACCGCGGCCGCAGCTCTTCGATGACCGCCAGCTGACCGTCACGGACCTCCTCGGCGGCGAAGCCGAGAATGCCCGCGCCCCAGGGTCGATCGCCCAGCCGGCCCATTGTCTCCCGGAGCAAAGCTCGGGTCTGCTCCTTGGTCGCCAGCGCCAACGCGACGAACGGCAGGCCGCCGTTTTCCGCGACAGACGCGGCAAAACCGGCGCGGTCGCTCACTCGGGTCATCGGTCCCTGGGCGATCAGGCCGGGCGCGACCGGCCGCTGCCGCAACGCCGTGACCACGCTGTCCTTGATCGCCCGCACCACACGGTCGACACGGCCGTAGCGGTCCGCGAAGCGAGTGGCGAGAAAACCGTCCTGCCCGACGGGAATCCGGACCTGACCGGCGCCGCGACGGATGAGCACTCGCTCACCGTCCACAACGGTCGTCTCGGAACCATCCATCGGGCGGATTGCGGCGGCGATCTCGTTGTCCACATCGGACTCCGAGAGCAGGGCCAGTTGTGTGTCAAGGACAACACCGGCCGCGCCGCCGACCACCGCTGCGGCAGCCGTGTGCACGCCGATGCCGCCCCACGCCCACACCGGCACGTCGACGGCGTCAACCAGCTGCTGTAACAGGACAAACGTGCTCAGCTCGCCGACTCGACCGCCGGCTTCGTGACCACGGGCCACGATCCCGTGCGCGCCCTGCGCCACCGCCCGCAACGCCTCGGCCTTGCTTGACACCTCGACCAGAACCCGGTACTGCGCGGCCAGATCTGGAACAGACCACTTCGCGTCGTGTCCGAGCAGGACAGTGTGCACGTGATCCTGCGGAAGATCACCCGGTTGGAGCGCGCAGACTCCGGTGACGCGCACGCCGAACGGCCCGGCGGCCCAGCTCAGCAGCAGGTCAAGGGCCTCACGGCTGTGCCGGTCGCCGACGCCGAGATCGAGTACGCCGACACCGCCGGCGCGACCGACCGCGGAAACCAATCGCGCATCCGGAGCGGTGAAGGGACTGACTCCTAGCACGAGATTCTCTGAGAATCCAGCGCCGGAGGTGTGGGCAACCATCGAGCCTCCGCATGGGAGAACGGGACCTATGGGTGCGCACAACGGTGTAGCCACACCCTAATTGGGTGGATCCGAGCGGAAAGGCTATGGCCGAAGCTGCCATTTCGTCAATTGAGGAACTAGTGAGTTCAGGAAGGTTTGCGTGGGAGTTCAGCGCGCCTCAAGCGTCCGCTTGGTACTTGCACCCAGGTGACAACCCTGCTGACCTGCCGAGCTGCTCCGATCGGGCCGCGACCGATCGAGGTGGCCGGCGCCAGGCTCGGCGGATGTCCTGAGCGTTGCCCGTGCGTATAGGTCAGGTGAATTTGCTGGTCAGATACTTATAGGCGGTCGTGCTTTGTCGATTTTCCCCGTGACTTGTCGACCGGGTACCTCAATTCGTTGCGAGCCATCTTGTCCAACGTCGCCTGCGCCAGATCGATGCCGGTCACATCGGCGAAACGGAGCAGATACATGAACACGTCGGCCGCTTCCATCCGCACCCGGTCCCGTGCGTCCTCTTCGGACAGCGCGGCGGCGACCTCCTCGTCGGTCAGCCACTGCAGCTCGGCCAGCAGCTCCCCGGCCTCGCCGGCCAGCGCCATCGCCAGGTTCTTCGGTGTGTGGAACCGTTCCCAGGACCGGGCCGCCGCGAACTCGCGAATCCGGGACGTGAGGTCCTCGATTTCCGTCACGCTCGCCTACCGTAGTCGCTGATCTCGGGTCTTCGGCCGGAATTACCGAGTAGGTGTCAAGTTCGGCCGATTCAGCCCGATGTCGGCCTGATCCGCGGCCGCGGTGCCGGCTTCCCAACCGGCCGCGCTGCCGACCGTATACGACTTCTTGACGGTCGCCGGATGGAGCTCCTCGAACAGCTTCGACACCGCCTTCTCGCGATCGGCCAGCACCGGCAGCAGCCGGTCGTCGGCGGTGTGGTCGTCGCTGTCCTCGGCGGCGGCCCGCAGCCGCTGGCCGATCCTGGTGGCGTAGGCGAGCAAGAAGGACTGCCGATAGGTGCGGCTGCGGCTGTCGACGCCCGCGCCGGCGGCGACCATCGCCCGCGTCGCCTGCAACAGCAGTGAAGTGGACAGCAGCTCGGTGATCTCCAGATCGAGGTCGGCGCCGATGAGCGCGATGAAGCCGAGTTTCTCGTACACCACGCCCTTGGATCGGTTGGCCGCCGCGACCGCCGCCACCAGCTGCGCTTTCGCCCCGACGTACGGCGTGTCCAGCCAGACCCGCCGCGAACTGGCTGTCTGCGGCACGTGCTCGTCGGCGTCGAGCAACGCCCGCTCGAAGGCGTGCCGGCTCATCAGCTCCTGGGCCTTGGCCGACAACGCCTCAGCCTCCTCCGGGAACTCGGTCGACTCGGCCTTTGCGAGCAGTCCTCGAACTTTGGCCAACACCTTCTGGTCGACGCCGAGACCCAGCAACGCGTCGGCCTTCGTCGCGCTGCCGGGCAGCGGCAGGATCAGCGGCAGCCTGGGCAGGGCCAGCAACGTCGCCAGCGCGACGATGACAACCTCCAGCCCCTCCTCCTTGGTCAGGATGTGCCGGGCCAGCCACTGCTCGAAGTGCTGCCGGTCGGGCCGCCACCACGGCTCGGCTTCGATCTGCCGGAGCTGGTCGCGCCAGCGCTCGTGCATCGTCGCCTCGGCGTACTGCGACATGTTCGCCGCGATGACGTCAACGACCAGGTCCGTGGCGAAGTCGTCGCACTCCCGGCGAACCACCTGCACGAGGTCGTAGGGCAGCCAGCCACTGGGCCACAGGAAGTTCAGCGCTCGATCGAACAGGCCGG
>DASWRQ010000050.1:0-22144 GCA_036403095.1 Kutzneria sp.
CTGAAGCACCGCCTGCTCCGCCACGCCCGGCACGTCGGCCGCGACGCCGTGCCGGGCCAGTCGGTCGCGGTAGAAGTCCTGCTCCACCGTGTACCTGGTGCCGAGCAGACCGACGCGGGTAACGCCGGCGGCGAGGGCGGCTGAGGCGGTGACGTCGCACAGGTGCAGCACGGGGATGGAGATCGAGGCGGCGATCTCGTCGTACACCTTGTGCATGGTGTTCGTGGCCAGCAGCACGAGCGAGGCGCCGGCGGCCTCCAGGGCGCGGGCCTCGCCGATGAGCACGGTGGCGATGGACGACCAGTCCCCCGCGGCCAACAGTGCCTCGACGGGCGCGAAGTCGACGGTGGCGACGCGGAGCCGGGCGGAGTGCAGACCGCCGAGGCGGGCCCGAACGCCCTGGTTGAGCAGCCGCAGGTACTCGGCGGTGGACTCCCAGCTCAGGCCGCCGATAATTCCGATCAGTTCCATGGCCCCCAGGATCGGGCCGCGCTGATGTAAGCAAAAGTGCGATCTCGTGACAGGTCCTGGCAGAATTCGTGACATGCTGGATCCGCGCAGCCTGGTGGTGCTGCACCTGATCGACCGCACGGGCTCGATGTCGGCGGCGGCGCGGGAGCTCGGCTGGACGCACCCGGCGGTCAGTCAGCACATCAAGCGCCTGGAGCGGACGGCCGGCTGCGATCTGGTCCAGCGACACGGACGCGGAGTCCACCTGACCGAAGCGGGAAGGACCCTGGCCCGCTATGCGGCGGAGATCGCGGCTTCGCTGACGGCAGCCGAGAACTGCCTGCCAGATCTGGCGCGAGGTCACGCGCCGCGGCTGCGTGTGGCGGCATTCCCGACGGCCTGCGCGACGTTGGTGGTCGACGCCGTGACTTCCCTCGGCCGTCTCCGCGTCGACGTCCGGCAGGCGGAGCCGCCGGAAGCATTGGCGGCGCTGGAAGACGGTACGGTCGACGTCGCCGTGACCTTCCACGACGAGCCGCCGCAAGGCCCTCACGTCACGGTACTCGGCCGTGATCCGCTGCTCGCCGCGCTGCCGGTCACGCATCCGTTGGCGGACCGGGAAACCGTTCCGCTGACGGAACTCCGCGATGCCACGGTGATCGCCGGCTGTCCACTGTGCCAGGCCAGGTTCCTCGGACACTGTGCCCGGCACGGGATCCAACCCGCGCTGCACCACCAGGTCACCGACGACTACGTGCTGATGCAGGCGATGGTCGCCGCCGGCCAGGGCATCGCGGTCCTGCCCGGACTCTCGCTGGCCGCCCACCGCCGTGACGACATCGTGGTCCGGGAACTGGACCCGCCGTTGCACCGGGAGATCGCGGTCTGGCTGCCGAATCGGGCCACGCCGCCCGAGGCTCGACAGCTGCTCGACGCGCTCTCGGTAGCTGACGCAATAATGCGCCAATAAGGCCCCTGGCTAGCGTGGCGGCTCGGTAGCAACCGAACCGTTCGTAGGGGGTCGTATGGACAGCGCCCACGGGCTCGCGGAGGCGGCGGGACTCCTCGGCGTGACCGAGGAGATCCTGCTGCTCGCGGCGCACGCGAAGGTGCACAGCGTGCTCACGGGCGAGGGTGCCGTCCACTACGGTCACGGTCACGTCGTGGTCCGCGACGGAACCTGGCGTGACCTCGTCGAAGCGGCGCAGGCGTCCGGAGTCGCCACGTGCCCCGCGATGGACGAACGCACAGCCGGCTATCACGCCAAGGCAGTGCGGCTGCTGATCGCCGACCCCGAGGCCGATCACGACGCGGAAACCCTGCTGAGCGACGAGGAACTGCACCTCCAGGTGCACGGAATGGCCGGCCCCCGGCGTGATCTGCCCGACCGCCGGATGCACGAGCTGTTCGAGGAGCGGGCCGAGCGGCACCCGGACGCCGTCGCGGCGCAGTGCCTCGACGAGCGCTGGACGTACCGCGAGCTCAACGAGCGGGCCAACCGCATCGCGCATTTCCTGCTCGGCCAAGGTGTCCGGGCCGAGGACGTGGTCGCGGTGATCTCCGAGCGCAACCTGGACTGGATGGCGGCGGTGCTGGGCGTGTTCAAGGCCGGCGCGGTCTACCTGCCGATCGAGCCGAACTTCCCGACCGAGCGCATCGACGCGATGCTCACCCGCAGCAACGCGGCCGTGCGGCTGACCGAGGACGTCCTCGCCGGCATCACCGACGGCCCGACGACCAACCCGTACATTCCGGTGCAGCAGAACCAACTGGCGTACATCTACTTCACGTCCGGCTCGACCGGCCAGCCCAAGGGCGCCATGTGCGAGCACGGCGGCATGATCAACCACCTCTACGCCAAGATCGACGACCTGGCCGTCGGCGAGCGCGCCGTGGTGGCCCAGACCGCGCCGCAGTGCTTCGACATCTCGCTGTGGCAGCTGGTGTCGGCGTTGCTGGTCGGCGGCCGCACGGTCATCGTGCCGCAGCAGGACATCCTCGACATCAACCGGTTCCTCGACACCGTCGAGACGGCGGAGGTCGAGGTCCTGCAACTGGTTCCGTCGTTCCTGGAGGTCGTGCTCTCCGAGCTGGAGGTCCGCCCGCGTGCCCTGCCGGCGCTGCGCTGCGTCTCGGTCACCGGCGAGGCCATCAAGAAGGAGCTGGTGCAGCGCTGGTTCGCCCACCGTCCCAACGGGACGCTGGTGAACGCCTACGGCCTCACCGAGACCTCCGACGACACCAACCACGAGGTCATGACCGCACCGCCGACAACGGAATCCGTCCCGCTGGGCAAGGTCATCGCCAACACCACGGTGTACGTGCTCGACGAGCGACTGCGCCCGGTGCCGCTGGGCGCGGTCGGCGAGATCGCGTTCTCCGGGATCTGCGTCGGCCGCGGCTACATCAACGACCCCGAGCGCACGGCCGCCGCGTTCATGGACGACCTGCTGCGGCCCGGGCAGCGCATGTACCGGTCCGGCGACTTCGGCCGGTGGCTGCCGGACGGGCGGCTGGAGTTCCTCGGCCGCCGCGACGCCCAGGTGAAGATCCGCGGCTTCCGCATCGAGATCGGCGAGGTGGAGAACCGCCTGCTCGGCGCGCCCGGCGTGAAGGACGCCGCGGTGGTCGTGGCCGACGGCCCACAGTTGGTGGCGTTCTTCACGGCCACCGGCGATCTGACCGGTGAGCAGCTCCGCGAGCACGCCGCCGTGACGCTGGCCGACTACATGGTGCCGGCCGCGGCGCACCGCTTGGACAAGCTGCCGCTGACCGACAACGGCAAGATCGACAAGAAGGCGCTGCGGGCCGCCGCGAACGACCTGAGCAAGCAGGACTACGTCGCGCCAGCCACCGAAGCGCAGCGGAAACTGGCGGCGGCCTGGGCCGACGTGCTCGGCCTTCCGGTCGAGCGGATCGGCGCCGACGCGGACTTCTTCGAGCTCGGCGGCACGTCGCTGAGCGCGGTCCGGCTGGCCATCAAGCTGAAGCCGGCGGTCTCGCTGACCGACATCACGGCCGCCCCGACCCTGAGCAAGCTCGCCGCGCTCGTCGAACAGGCCGGCTGAGAGGAGTCACGATGTCGTCCTTGGTAGAGGCGTTCGCGCCACTTCTCGAAGGCAGACCGCCGATCCTGCGGGCCTATGCCAACAGCGACGCCGACGGCTGGGTCGCCGACAACGTCGACGTCCTGCACGCCGCGCTGAACGGCCACGGCACGGTGGTGGTGCGTGGTCTCGACGTCGCCGACGCGGCGCAGACCGGCCGGCTGGCCAAGCTGATCACCGCCGAGCTGATCACCGAACGGGAGTCGTTCGCGCCCCGAACCGCTTACGCGCCACAGGTCTACTCCTCCTCGGCGTGGCCGGCCAACCAGCCGATGTGCATGCACCACGAGCTCAGCTACGCCCAGGAACTGCCCGCCACCATGGTCTTCGCCTGCCTCCAGGCCCCGACCAGCGGCGGCGAGACCGCCGTCGCCGACGCCGCGGCGGTGCTGGCCGACCTGCCGCCGGACATCGTGTCCCGCTTCGAGAAGGATGGCTGGCAGCTGATCCGCAACTACGGCGAGACCATCGGCGTGCCGTGGCAGCAGGCCTTCGGCACCGACGATCCGTCCGAAGTGGAATCGTACTGCCGGGCCAACGACACCGAGTTCGAGTGGACCGACGCCGGCCTGCGCACCCGGCAGGTCCGGACGGCCGTCGCGCACCACCCGGTGACCGGACAACGCCTGTGGTTCAACCAGATCGCGTTCCTCAACGAGCTGACCATGGACCCGGACGTCCGCGAGTACCTGGCCATGGTGCTCGGCCCGGACGGCCTGCCGTTCACCACCCGCTTCGGCGACGGGGAGCCGATTCCGGCCGAGGTCGTCGACGTGATCAACGAGGTCTACCAGCGGCACACCGCGAGCATCCCGTGGCGGCGCGGCGATCTGATGCTGGTGGACAACCTCCGCACCGCGCACAGCCGGCAGCCCTACGAGGGCGACCGCGAGATCGTCGTCGCGATGGGGGATCCCGTGCGGCGCACCGACATCAGATGGAGCCGTTCATGACCGACCCGCAGGTGCCCCCGTTCGCCGTCATCCCCGGCCGGCAGGTGCACCAGGTGCTGTCCGGCAACGAGAAGCGTGTCACCGAGATCGTGGAGGCGGCCTATCGGGTGCACGGCGGCGGCGACACCGTCAACCCGCCGTCCTACTTCCTGCGCTTCCCGGACCGCCCCACCTCGCGCATCATCGCGCTGCCCGCCTCGATCGGCGGCGACGTCGCGGTGGACGGCCTGAAGTGGATCTCCAGCTTCCCGGAGAACGTGCAGCGGGGGGTGCCGCGCGCCTCGGCGGTGTTGATCCTCAACGACCACGACACGGGCTATCCGCTGGCCTGCATGGAAGCCTCGATCATCAGCGCCGCGCGCACGGCCGCGTCGGCCGCGCTGGCCGCGGATGTGTTGACGCGTGGGCGAACCCGCCCCCGGCGCATCGGCTTCTTCGGCGTGGGCCTGATCGCCCGCTACATCCACACCTATCTCGCCGGCACCGGCTGGGACTTCGACGAGATCGGCGTGCACGACCTGTCCACCGAGCACGCCGAGGGGTTCCGGGGCTACCTGGAGCGCAGCGGCACCGGCGCGACGATCACCGTTCGGGACAGCGCCGAGGACCTCATCCGCACCAGCGACGTCGTCGTGTTCGCGACCGTGGCCGGCCAGCCGCACGTGTCCGATGTGGATTGGCTCACGCACAACCCGTTGGTGCTGCACGTGTCCCTGCGGGACCTGTCGCCCGAGATCATCCTGGCCTCGACCAACATCGTGGACGATGTGGACCACTGCCTGAAGGCCGACACCTCGCCGCACCTGGCCGAGCAGGCCACCGGCAACCGGGACTTCCTGGCCGGCACGCTGTTCGACGTGCTGACCGGCCAGGTCGAGCTGCCCGCGGACAAGCCGCTGGTGTTCTCCCCCTTCGGCCTCGGCGTGCTGGACCTGGCCGTCGGCAAGCACGTGCACGACGAGCTGGCCGCGGCCGGCGAGCTGGCCTGCGTGCCGGACTTCTTCCATGAGCTCTCCCGATACGGCAGGTCCTGACGAAGGCGGTTGGCCATGCAGGTGATCTCCGGCCCCGACGAGTTCCATGTCGACGACCTCTACGTGGACCTGCGACGGGCGGTGGGACTGGCGCTCCACCTCAAGTGCGAGGGGTTCAACTTCGCCGGTTCGGTCAAGCTCAAGGCGGCCGTGGCCATGGTGGACGCGGCCGAGCGGGACGGCCGCCTGACGCCGGGCTCGGTGCTGGTCGAGTCCTCATCCGGCAATCTCGGCATCGCCCTGGCGATGATCGCCGCCAGCCGCGGCTACGGCTTCCTGTGCGTGACCGACGCCCGCTGCAACACCGCGTCCCGGCGGCTGATCGAGTCGCTCGGGGCGCGGGTGCACGTGATCACCGAGCCCGATCCGGACGGCGGCTTCCTCGGCGCGCGCATCGGCTACGTGCAAGGGATGTGCCGGCGGGACGCGCGATACGTGTGGCTGAACCAGTACGCCAACAGCGGCAACTGGCTGGCCCACCACGGCAGCACCGCGCCGCAGATCGCCAAGGCGTTCCCCGAGCTGGACGTGTTGTTCGTCGGGGCCGGCACGACCGGCACGCTGATGGGCTGCGCGCGCTACTTCCGTGAGCACCGGCCGTCGGTGCGGATCGTGGCCGTCGACGCGGTCGGCTCGGTCACGTTCGGCGCGCCGGCCTCGCCGCGGCTCATCCCCGGCCTCGGCACCAGCGTCCGCCCACAGCTGCTCGACGAGTCCTTTGTGGATGACGTCGTGCACGTACGCGAGGAGGACACGGTGAAGATGTGCCACCGGCTGGCCGCCGCCGGCTTCGTGTTCGGCGGCTCCACCGGGACCGTGGTCAGCGGCGCCGAGCGCTGGCTGGCCGACAACGGCGCCGCGACTGCCGTGGCCATCGCCCCTGACCTGGGCGAACGCTACCTGGACTCGGTGTACCAGCCCGAGTGGGTGGAGCAGCACTACGGCAGCCCGCTGCTGGTGTAGGTTCGGCCAATGGCTGTTGGACCCGCGCTGGTGCGTGACCGCAACGCTTGGCAGCACCTGGAAGCGTTCGTGGTCTGCGCGGTGGCGACCATCCTGATCACGCGCTCGTTCCTCGGCGCCACCGGCTATCCCAAGATCGGCAGCGGCGGCCTGCACATCGCGCACATGCTGTGGGGTGGGTTGCTGCTGCTCGTCTCGCAGCTGCTGGTGTTGTCCTACCTGGGCCCGGTGACCAAGCCGCTGGCCGCGGTGCTGGGCGGCGTCGGGTTCGGCCTGTTCATCGACGAGGTGGGCAAGTTCGTCACGGCCGACAACAACTACTTCTACCGGCCGGCCGTCGCGATCATGTACGTGGTCTTCGTGGTGATCGTGCTGGCCGGCCGGCTCGTGCACGACCGACGCCCACGCGGCCCGGCCGAGCAACTGGCCAACGCGGCGGCGATCGCGGCCGAGGGCGTGGTGGCCGGGCTGACCAAGTCGCGGCGCTCGGTGGCCAACCGGCTGCTGACGCGAGCGGCGAAAGGCGGCGCGGACGCCGCCATGACGTCCGCACTGTCCACTGTGGTCGATCTGTGCCCGCCGGGCCGGTCGGCTCCGCACGTCTTCGACACGTTCCGGCACCGGCTGGCGGCACTGCTGCCGCAGAGCTGGGTTCTGGTGTGGCTGACCAACATCCTGCTGATCGGCCAGGCCGCGGCCGGCATCGTCGGCTCGCTGCTGGTGCTGCTGGCCGATCCGCACGGGGCCGAGTGGATCGCCGGCTTCGGGCAGCTGATCAGCGCGGCCGTGGCCGGTGTGCTGGCGGTCGTGGCGCTGATCCTGCAGTGGTCCGACGACCGGAATGCCGTGCTGCGCTGGAGCCGTTACGCCGCACTGGTCACGGTGCTGTTCACCGAGGTTTTCGATTTGGTCGAGCAGGAGTTCGCCGGGTTGACCGGAGTGGGGGTCGGCCTGTTCGCCCTCGCCGTGATCGCGCTGCACGAGCGGCGGTCACGCCGACCCCTCACCAAGGCTCAGACCAGCACGTAGCCGTCGCCCGGCCGCTGAAAGCGGCTGCGGCGCAGGTCGTTCATCACGAAGGTCCGCTGGAGCCAGCGGTCCTTGCCGTCGTAGCGGGGCGTGAAGCCGGTGCGGCCGTGCACGGTCACGCGGTTGTCCACGATGGCCAGGTCCCCGGGCCGCAGCCGCAGCGTCTGCGACGCGTCGTTGAACCGGTCCCGCAGCTCCTCCAACGCCGCGGCCGCCCGAGGCGTCTGTGCCGTGGTGGCGGCCAGGTCGACCTGAAGGTTCGGGTCCTCCTCGGCCCCGAACAGGACCGCGTGCTCGACGGCCCCGTCGCTGCCGAGCCCGAACGACGGCGGCGCCTGCGTGACGAATTCGCGGCTGAACAACGCTTCCCGCGCCTGGTCGGTCAGCATCGGCAGCACCGTGCGGGCGCAGGAGGTCCGCAGGCCGGCGACGCCCTCGTGGTCCTGCCGCAGGCACAGCAGCATCACGTAGTCGGGACGGTTGGGGTGGAACGCGTTCTCGGTGTGCCATTCCAGCAGCACCGAGCCGGCGTTGCCCTGGAACTCCTCCTTGCCCGGCACCGGAACCACGTCCTGCACCAGGGCGCCGGTCTTCTCCGGCAGGAAGGCGGCCGGGTCGCCGAGCCCGGTCGCGATCATCATCAGCACCGCCGCCGGCACCGCGACGGTCCGCTGCACGGAGCCGTTCACGGTCGGCGTGGCCGGCAGGCCGTGCTCGTCCACCGGCAGGTTGCGCAGCAGCATCGCGCCCCGCGGACCGGAGTCACGGCGGAACTCCCGCAGCGGCCGGCGCAGGCCGACCGGCGCCTCGTCCCAGGCCCGCCGCGCGTCGTCCACCCACTCCGTGGCGTCCACGAGATCATTGTCCACCGCGCTCAACGCACGGGCGAGCTCCTCGACGGCCTCGGCGTCGGCCGTGGCCAACGTGACCGGCGCGGAACCCGCTGAGGTTTCGGTGACCACCGTCATAGCTGTCCTACCTCCGCTCGGATACGCCCGCGACGGTAGGCAGCACCGGCTTTGTTCCGTTATCGCCGGCATTTCGTCGATCGCTCCCCTGTGGACGGACATCGCCCGTCGATATCTGACCGATAAGGCGGTTCTCTAGCGTCCCGTGCTATGACAGCTGCCATCCGCGTCGAAGGCCTGGAGAAGCGCTTCGGCGACACCCGGGCGCTGGACGGCGTCGATCTGGAGGTGGAGGCCGGGACCGTGCTGGGCCTGCTCGGCCCCAACGGCGCCGGCAAGACCACTATGGTCCGCACACTCGCGACACTGGTCCGGCCGGACAGCGGCCGTGCCTTCGTCGGCGGCTACGACGTCGTGGCGCAGGCGACCGAGGTGCGCCGGCTGATCGGCCTGACCGGCCAGTACGCCTCGGTGGACGAGAACATCTCCGGCCGCGAGAACCTGTACCTGATCGGCCGGCTGCTGGACCTGTCCGCGCGTAAGGCGAAGGCCCGGGCCGACGAGCTGTTGGAGCGCTTCGCGCTGACCGCGGCCGCGACCCGGCCGGTGCGGGGCTACTCCGGCGGCATGCGCCGACGGCTGGACCTGGCCGCGAGCCTGGTCGGCAACCCCAAGGTGCTGTTCCTGGACGAGCCGACGACCGGCCTGGATCCCCGCAGCCGCAACGACTTGTGGGACGAGGTCCGGTCCTTTGTGGCCGGTGGCTCGACCGTGCTGCTGACCACGCAGTACATGGAGGAGGCCGAGGCCCTGGCCGACCGCGTGGTGGTGATCGACCACGGTCGCGTGGTCACCGGCGGCACGCCGGACCAGCTGCGGGCCCGGGTCGGCGGCCGCGTGCTGCACGTGCGGATGGAGCGGGCCGACGAGGTCACGGACGCGGCGAAGGCCTTGGCCGACGCCGGTCTGGGCGCGGCGGTCACGGACGAGCCGGCCGGCCGGCTGTCCCTGCCGATGGCCGACGAACAGTGGCTCACCGCCGCGCTGCGCGTGATCGGCGGGCTCGGCCTGACCATCGCCGAGATCGAGACCAGGCTGCCCAGCCTGGACGAGGTCTTCCTGACGTTCACGAAGAGGTCGGCATGACGGCGTCCACCCTGCGGCACTCGCTGGCCATCTGCCGGCGCAACCTGGTGCACATCCGCAACGATCCCGAGCAGCTGCTCGACGCCACGGTGATGCCCATCGTGTTCACCCTGGTGTTCCTGTACGTGCTGGGCGGCGCGATCGGCGGCGACCACCTGGACTACCGGGAGTACCTGCTGCCCGGGATCATGGTTCAGACCGCGTCCTTCGCCTCCACGGTCACCGGTATCGGCCTCAACACCGACTTCGGCCAGGGTGTGATGGACCGCTTCCGGTCCCTGCCCATCTCCCGTGCCGCGGTACTGGCCGGCCGCATCGGCTCCGATGTGTGCCGTTTGTTGCTGGGGCAACTGGTGATGCTGGCCTTCGCCTTTGTCGTCGGCTTCCGGGTGCACACCAACCCGATCGCCGTGCTCGGCGCGTTCGCCCTGCTTCTGTTGTACGGCACCGCCCTGTGCTGGGTGTCGGCCTTTGTCGGGCTGAGCGTGAAGAACGCCCAGGTGGTGTCCACGGTCGGCTTCCTGTGGATGATCCCGCTCCAGTTCGGCAGCTCCATCTTCGCGCCGCCGGACACCATGCCCGGCTGGCTGCAGGCGTTCGTCGCGATCAACCCGACGACGCTGGTCACCGACGCCTGTCGGGGCCTGCTGGTCGGCGGTCCCGTCGCCGGCTCCGCGCTGGGCGCGATCGCCTGGAGCGTCGGCCTGATGGTGGTATTCGCGCCGCTGGCGGTGCTCCGCTACCGCAACCGCACGTGAGTCCCCGCGAGTCGCGCCGTCCGGCACACCGAAACCCGTTCTCACGCACACTTTGAGGAGTCGATCGGCATGGAAGACCTGGTCTCGCGGCTGGTGGCAGCGCGGGCGGCCGGCACGCCGGACGCGACCGCCGTGGTCTGCGGTCCCGAGCGGCTCAGCTACGCGGAGCTGAACGCGGCGGCCAACCGGTTGGCGCGCCTGCTGATCACTCGCGGCGCGGGTCCGGGCCGGGTCGTCGCGGTGGCGCAACGGCGGTCGGTGGAGCTGCTGGTGGCGCTGCTGGCCGTGCAGAAGACGGGCGCGGCCTATCTGCCGGTGGATCCGAACTATCCGGCCGACCGCATCGAGTACGTCCTCAACGACGCTCAGGCGGTCACGAAGCTGGTCGGCGGCGAGCTGGCCGGTGCGGTCGGTCTGTCCTCCGAGGACATTCAGCTGCCGGCCGATATCGCTTATGTCATCTATACTTCCGGCTCGACCGGTCGACCGAAGGGCGTCGCGGTCACGCACGCCAACCTGGCCAACTTCCTCGACGGCGTCGCCGTGCCCGCCCCGATGACGCCGGCCGACACGCTGCTGGCCGTCACCACCATCGCCTTCGACATCGCCGGCCTCGAGATGTATCTCCCGCTCGTGCACGGCGGCAGGGTCGTGATCGCCACCGAGGCCGAGGTCCGCGACCCGGCGGCGCTGACGTCCCTGATCGCCACCGAGGGCGTGACGGTCATGCAGGCGACGCCGTCGCTGTGGCAGGCGCTGGTGTCGAGCCACCCGGAACGGCTGCGTGGCCTGCGGATGCTGGTCGGCGGCGAGGCACTGCCCGCTGTGCTGGCCGAGAAGATGGCGGCCCTGACAACATCCGTTGTCAACCTCTACGGCCCGACCGAGACGACCATCTGGTCCACGGCCTCAGCCGTCACCGACGGCTCCCCGACCATCGGAAAGCCGCTGCGCAACCAGGAAGTCCGGGTGCTCGGCGACACTTTGGCCGAGCTGCCGGCGGGCGAGGTCGGCGAGCTGTACATCGCCGGCGACGGCGTGGCCCGCGGCTACTTCGGCCGGCCGGAACTGACCGCGCAGCGCTTCGTGGCCGACCCGCACGCCGCCGACGGCACCCGCATGTACCGCACCGGCGACCTGGCCCGTTGGAACCCCGACGGCGAGCTGGAGTACCTCGGCCGGGTGGACGAGCAGGTCAAGTTGCGTGGGTTCCGCATCGAGCTGGGCGAGATCCAGGCTGCCCTGGAGTCACACCCGGCGGTCGAGCGGGCGGTTGTCGTCGTGCGCGACGAACGCCTTGTCGCCTATGTCATCGGCGCATCCGACGGCCTGCGTGCCCACGTGGCGAAGACCCTGCCGGAGTACATGGTCCCGGCGATCGTCGTCGAGCTGGCCGAGTTCCCGCTCACCCCGAACGGCAAGATCGACCGCAAGGCGCTGCCCGCCCCGAGCTTCGCCTCCGCCGGTCGCGCCCCGCGCACCCCGCGTGAACAGACGCTCTGCGGGCTGTTCGCCGAGGTGCTCGGTCTGGACAAGGTTTCCATCGACGACGGCTTCTTCGAGGCCGGCGGACATTCGCTGCTGGCCACGAAGCTGATCAGCCGCCTGCGCACCGAGCTCGGCGTCGAGGTTCCGATCGCCATGCTGTTCGACGCCCCGACCGTGGCCCAGCTGGCCGTCCGCCTGGACGAGGCCACCACGGCGCGGGCGCGCCTGGAGCGCCTGGAGCGTCCGGCCCGCGTGCCGCTTTCCTATGCGCAGCAACGCCTCTGGTTCCTGCACCGGCTGGAGGGCCCCAGTCCCACGTACAACCTGCCGACGGTGCTCAAGCTGTCCGGCGCGGTCGACGTCGAGGCGTTGCGGCGAGCCGTGAACGAGGTCGCCGACCGGCACGAGTCGCTTCGCACGATCTTCCCCGAGGCCGACGGCCGGCCGTACCAGCAGATCGTGCCCGCCCCGATCCCGTTCGAGGTGATCGAGCCGGGCAACCTGGACGAGGCGCTGAAGGCCGCTGTCCGCCACGAGTTCGAGCTGTCGACCGACCTGCCGTTCCGGGTGACGCTGTTCAAGTCCGGCACCGACCACACACTTCTCCTGCTGGCGCACCACATCGCCAGCGACGGCTGGTCGCAGGCGCCGCTGTGTGCCGATCTGGCCGACCGCTACGCCGGCCGCGCCGCCGAGCCGCTGGCCGTGCAGTACGCCGATTACACGCTGTGGCAACAGGAACTTCTCGGCAGCGAGGATGACCCGACCAGCGCCATCCGCGCCCAGCTGGACCACTGGGTGTCCGCTTTGGACGGTGCCCCGGAGCTGCTGGCGCTGCCGACCGACCGTCCTCGGCCGACCGTCGCCTCCTACCGGGGCGACATCGTCGAGTTCGGCATCGACGCGGAACTCTGCGCTCGCCTGGGCAGCCTGGCCCGTGAAGCCAACGGCACGCTGTTCATGGTCGTGCACGCGGCTTTGGCGGCACTGCTGACCCGGCTCGGCGCGGGCACCGACCTGCCGCTGGGCACCGTCGTCGCCGGCCGCACCGACTCGGCCCTGGACGATCTGGTCGGCTTTTTCGTGAACACGTTGGTGCTGCGGGCCGACACCAGCGGCAATCCCACCTTCCGGGCGCTGCTGGCCCGGGTGCGGGCCAACGCCCTGGCCGCGTACGCCAACCAGGACGTGCCGTTCGAGCGTGTGGTGGAGCAGCTCAACCCGGTGCGGTCGCTGTCGCACCACCCGCTGTTCCAGGTGATGCTGGCGTTCCAGAACAACACCTCGGCGACGCTGGACTTCCCCGGCCTCGACGCCGAGCTGGCCAACGCCGCCGCCGACGTGGCCCGCTTCGACCTGTACTTCAGCGTCGTCGAGCAGGCCGGCGGGCTGCGCGTGGACCTGGAGTACGCCACCGACCTGTACGACCGGGCGACCGTGCAGCGGCTGGCCGACCGGCTGGTCCGGCTGCTGGCCCAGGTCGCGCAGGACCCGTCCGTCGCCCTGGACGACCTGGACCTGCTCGACGACGCCGAGCGCCAACTGGTGTTGAGCACCTGGAACGACACGGCGGTGGACGCCCCCGACGCCTCGATCGTCGAACTGTTCCACACCCAGGTCGACCGCAATCCCGAAGCGATCGCCCTGGTCGCCGGCGAGGTGGAGATCAGCTACGCCGAGCTGGACCGCCGGGCCAACGGCCTGGCCCTGGAGCTGACCGCCGAGACCCCGGTGATCGTGCTCCAGGAGCGGTCGGTCGACGCCGTGATCGCGATCCTGGCCGTGCTGAAGGCCGGCGGCAGCTATCTGCCGCTGGACGTGCGCTACCCCGCCTCTCGGGTGGAGGCGATCGTCCGCGAGAGCAGCGCCACGCTGGCCCTGGTCGACGCGGCCGGCGCCGCCCTGCTGCCGGCCGGGTGCACGCCGATCGTGACAACAGATGTTGTCAGCGACGAGCGGCCCGACGCGCGGATCCACCCCGACCAGCTGGCTTATCTGATGTACACCTCGGGGTCGACCGGCACGCCGAAGGGCGTCGCCGTGACCCATCGCAACGTCGTCGACCTGGCCCGGGAGCGGGCCTTCCGCAGCGGGGCGCACGAGCGGGTGCTGCTGCACTCCACGCTGGCCTTCGACGCCGCGACCTACGAGCTGTGGGTGCCGCTGCTGTCCGGCGGGCAGCTGGTGATCGCCCCGCCCGGCGAGTTGGACCACACCGCCCTGCAACGCGTGATCGTCGACCAGCGGATCACCGGCCTGTGGCTGACCGCCGGCCTGTTCCGGCTGCTGGCCGACGAGGCCCCGACGTGCTTCGCGAACGTCCGCGAAGTGTGGACCGGTGGCGACGTCGTGCCGGCGGCCTCGGTGCGACGCGTGATGGAGCGCTGCCCCGGGCTGACCGTGGTAGACGGCTACGGCCCCACCGAGACCACGACCTTCGCCACGCACCACATCATGCGGTCCGCCGACGCCGTGCCGACGATCGTCCCGATTGGACGGCCGCTGGACAACATGCGGGTCTACATCGTGGATTCCCGCCTGCGACCGGTGCCCGTCGGGGTGATCGGCGAGCTGTGCGTCGCCGGCACCGGCCTGGCCCGCGGCTACCTCAACGCCCCGCGCCTGACGGCCGAGCGCTTCGTCGCCGACCCGTTCGGCGACGGCCGCATGTACCTGACCGGCGACCTGGCCCGCTGGCGCGCCGACGGGACCGTGGAGTTCGTCGGCCGTGACGACGACCAGGTCAAGGTCCGCGGCTTCCGCATCGAGCTCGGCGAAGTCGAGACGGTGCTCTCCGCGCACCCGGCGGTCGCCCGGTCGGCCGTGGTCGTGCGCGAGGACCAACCCGGTGACAAGCGGCTCGTCGCCTACGCCGTGCCGGCTGCCACCGACGACGACAGCCACGCCGACGAGCACGTGGACGAGTGGCAGAAGCTGTACGAGAACCTCTACTCCGACAGCGCCGGCCGGTCCGGCTTCGGTGAGAACTTCGCCGGCTGGCACAGCAGTTACGACGAGCAGCCGATTCCGCTGGAGCAGATGCGGGAATGGCAGGCCGCGACCGTCGAGCGCATCCGGTCGCTACGGCCGCGGCGGGTGCTGGAGATCGGCGTCGGCTCCGGGCTGCTGCTGTCCCAGCTGGCGCCGCACGTGGATGCGTACTGGGCCACCGACTTCTCGTCCGTGGTCATCGAGACCCTGCGTGGCGAGGTCGACCGCCACGACTTCGCCGCCCGCGTGCGGCTCCAGGCCCAGCCGGCGCACGTGGTCGACGGGCTGCCCGCCGGCTACTTCGACACGATCATCATCAACTCGGTGCTGCAGTACTTCCCCGGCATCGACTACCTGCTCGACGTCCTGCGCAACTGCGCCGACCTGCTGGTCCAGGGTGGCGTCGTGTTCGCCGGCGACGTCCGCAACCACCGGCTGCTGCGGCACTTCTCGACGGCCATCGAGTTGACCAAGGCCGGCGACGACGTGCCGGCGTCGGTGCTGCGGCGCGCGGTCGAGCAGGACCTGTTGCTGGAGAACGAACTCACGGTCGATCCGGAGTTCTTCGCGCGCATCGGAGAAACCATCCCGGGGTTCGAGTCGGTCGATGTGCGGTTGAAGCGAGGCCGGTTCCACAACGAGCTCAGCCGCTACCGCTACGACGCCGTGCTGCGCAAGGGTTCCGGAGTGTCCGTTTCGGACGTTCCCGCGCTGCGCTGGGGCCGGGACGTCGGCTCGCTGGCCGACATCTCGGTCGACGGCCCGCTGCGGATCACCGGTGTCCCGAATGGACGGATCGCCGGCGAGGTGGCCGCGATGCGCGCGCTGGAACAGGGTTCCGGCGTGGCGGTCGCCCGCAGTCTGCTCGGGAGCGCCGATGTCCCCGATCCTGAGGACTTCCACGCGCTCGGCAACGCCGTGATCACCTGGTCGGGCAACGGATCCGACGGCGAGCTTGACGTGCTCTACGTGCCGGCGGGTGTCGACCTGGCCGGCGTGTACGTGGCCCGCGGCGGCGAATTCGACCCGTCGCGCTACGCCAACGACCCGGGCCGGTCCCGCTCGGCCGGCGCGCTGACCCAGGCGCTGCGTTCGTATCTGGCCGACGAGCTGCCGGACTTCATGGTGCCGTCGGCGGTCGTGATGATGAACTCCCTGCCGCTGACCCGCAACGGCAAGCTCGACCGGGCCGCGCTGCCCGCCCCCGACTACGCCATCACCTCCTCGGGCAAGGCCCCGCGCACCCCGCGCGAGGAGATCCTCTGCGGCCTGTTCGCCGAGGTCCTCGGCCTGTCCACGGTCGGCGTCGACGACAACTTCTTCGACCTCGGCGGCCACTCGCTGCTGGCCACCCGCCTGATCAGCCGGCTGCGGGCGGTGTTCGGCGTCGAGTTCGAGATCCGCAACCTGTTCGAGGCCCCGACCGTCACCGAGCTGGCCCGCCGCACCGAGATCGCCGCGCCGGCCCGCACGCCCGTGACCGCCGTTGTCGAGCGCCCGCAACGCATTCCGCTGTCGTTCGCGCAGAAGCGGCTGTGGTTCCTGCACCGCATGGAGGGCCCCAGCTCGACCTACAACGTGTCGATGACCCTGCGGCTGACCGGTCCCATCGACCGGGACGCCCTGGCCGCGGCGATCGACGACGTGCTGTGGCGGCACGAGTCACTGCGCACGGCCTTCGCCGAGACCGACGGCGAGCCGCACCAGGTGGTGCTGCCGCAGACCACGCCGATGCACATCGTCGAGACCTCGGACATCGACGAAGTCGTTGTCGCGGAGGCGAAGTACGGCTTCGACCTCGCCGCCGGCGCGCCGGTGCGGATCACGCTGTTCGCCGCGTCGGCGACCGAGCACGTGCTGCTGATGCTCATGCACCACATCGTCAGCGACGGCTGGTCGTGGGCGCCGCTCTGCCGTGACCTCGAAACCGCTTACACTGCCCGGCTTTCCGGTAACGCACCGGCCTTCGAGCCGCTGCCCGTGCAGTATCCGGACTTCGCCCTGTGGCAGCAGGACGTGCTCGGCTCCGAACGGGACGGCAACAGCCTGGTCACCCGTCAGCTGGAGCACTGGAAGCAGGCGCTGGCCGGACTGCCGGAACTGGTCACTGTGCCGGCCGACCGCCCCCGCCCGGCGGTCGCCACCTACCGCGGCGACCTGCTGCCGTTCACCGTGGACGCCAAGATCCACCAGGCGATGGTCAAGCTGGCCCACGACACCGACACCACGGTGTTCATGGTCGTCGAGGCGGCGATGGCCGTGCTGCTCACGGCCCTGGGCGGCGGCGAGGACATCCCCATCGGCACCGCCGTGGCCGGTCGCACCGACGCCGCGCTGGACGACTTGGTCGGCTTTTTCGTCAACACGCTGGTGATGCGCAACGACACCTCCGGCGACCCGTCGTTCACCGAGCTGCTGCGCCGCGTGCGGGAGACCAGCCTGGCCGCGTACGCCAACCAGGAGGTGCCGTTCGAGCGCCTGGTCGAGCTGGTGAATCCGACCCGGTCGCTGTCGCACGCCCCGCTGTACCAGGTCATGTTGACGTACCAGAACAACAGCGACGCCGCGCTGACGCTGCCGGGTGTGCAGGTGGAGATCGGCGAGGCCAACACCGGCATCTCCAAGTTCGACCTGTCGTTCAACATCCGCGAGGTGCCCAGCCTGAACGGGCTGCCGGCCGGGCTCGAGGGCGAGGTCGAGTTCGCCACCGACCTGATGGACTCGGCCACGGCGGCTTCGGTGGCGCGTCGGCTGGTTCGCGTGCTGGCGGCCGTGGTCGCGAACCCGACGCAGCCGATCGGCTCCCTGGACCTGTTGGAGGCGGTCGAGCGTCGCCGCGTGATCGAGGAGTGGAACGACTTCGGCCGGGAGGTGCCCTCGGCGACGCTGGTCGAGTCGTTCGAGCGCCAGGTCGCGACCACACCTTCGGGCCAGGCGGTCGTGTTCGGCGATTCGGCGCTGACCTACGCGGAGCTGAACGCCCGGGCCAACCAGCTGGCCGACGTGCTGCGGGAGCAGGGCGTCGGGCCGGAGAAGTTCGTCGCGGTCAAGATGCCGCGCTCGACCGACCTCGTGGTCGCGCTGCTGGGCATTCTCAAGGCCGGCGGGGCGTATCTGCCGCTCGATCCGTCGTATCCGGCGGACCGCCTGGAGTTCATGGTCGCCGACGTCGCCCCCGTGCTGACGCTGACCTCGCTGCCGGCGCTGGACGGTCGTCCTACCGACAACCCGGTTTCCCCGCTGCTGCCCGGCAACGCCGCCTTCGTGATCTTCACGTCCGGGTCGACCGGCCGCCCCAAGGGCGTTGTCGTGCAACATGATTCGCTGAACCAGTACCTGTCGTGGACGCGGTCGGCCTATCCCGGCGTCGGCGGTCGGTCGCTGGTGCACTCGCCGGTGTCGTTCGACCTCACGGTCACCGGCCTGTTCTCCACGCTGACCTCCGGCGGCAGCGTGCACATCGTCGACCTGGACCGGTCGGCCGACGCGGCCCAGATGTCCCAGCAGCCGACCTTCGTCAAGGCGACGCCCAGCCACCTGCCGCTGCTGCTGAACCTGCCGGATGTCTTCTCCCCCACCGAGCAGCTGGTGCTGGGCGGCGAGTCGCTGATGGGCGAGGTGCTGGACCAGTGGCGTGCCCGGTTCCCGACGACGACGGTCGTCAACGAGTACGGGCCGACGGAGACCACGGTCGGCTGCACCGAGTACCGGATCGAGCCCGGCGACGAGGTGCGGGCCGGCGTGGTGACCATCGGCAAGCCGGTCTGGAACACCCGGATGTACGTGCTGGACAAGGCTTTGCGGCCGGTGCCGCCGGGTGTGCAGGGCGAGCTGTACATCGCCGGCGACCTGGTGACCCGCGGCTACCACAACCGGCGCGGCCTGACGGCGTCGAAGTTCGTCGCCGATCCGTTCGGTCCACCCGGCAGCCGCATGTACCGGTCCGGCGACCTCGGCCGCTGGCGGACCGACGGCAACCTGGAGTTCATCGCCCGGGTTGACGACCAGGTGAAGGTGCGAGGGTTCCGCATCGAGCTGGGCGAGATCGAGGGCTGCCTCGGCACCCACCCGGACGTGCGGCACGCGGCGGTGATCGTCCGCGAGGACCAGCCCGGCGACAAGCGGCTGGTGGCCTACGTCGTGGGCGACGTGGACCTGGACGTGCTGCGCAAGCACGCGGCCGACGCGCTGCCGGAGTACATGGTGCCGGCCGCGTTCGTGCCGCTGGACGTGCTGCCGCTGACCGCGAACCGCAAGCTGGACCGGAAGTCCTTGCCGGCCCCGGATTACGCTGCTGCTTCGGCGATCCGGGAGCCGCGGGACGACCGCGAGCGCACGGTGTGCGCGCTGTTCGCGGACGTGCTGGGGCTGCCCGCGGTCGGGGTGGAGGACAACTTCTTCGATCTCGGCGGCCACTCGCTGCTGGCCACCCGGCTGATCAGCCGGATCCGCGCCGACCTCGGCGCCGAGCTGTCCCTGCGCGCCCTGTTCGACCAGCCCACGCCGGAGGCGGTGGCGGCGCGTCTGACCAAGCCCGCGAAGGCCCGGCCCGCACTGCGGCCGCGCACCCAGGAGGCGTTGTGATTCCGCTGTCCCACGCCCAGCGGCGGCTGTGGTTCCTGCACAAGCTCGAAGGCCCCAGCGCCACCTACAACATCCCCCTGGTGCTGCGCATGTCCGGACCGCTGGACGTGCCGGCCCTGCGGGCCGCGCTGAACGATGTCGTGCAGCGGCACGAGTCGCTGCGGACCGTTTTCCCCGAGGTGGACGGCAATCCCGTCCAGTCCGTTGTGGACGGTACGATTCCGCTGGAAGTGCGGTCGATCTCGAACGTGACGGCCGCGATGGAAGCCGCCGCTCGGCACAAGTTCGATCTGCTGGCCGAGATTCCGTTGCGGGCCAGCCTGTTCCGGGTCGCGCCGGAGCGGCACGTGCTGATGCTCGTGATGCATCACATCGTGGCCGACGGCTGGTCGATGGGTCCGCTGTGCGCCGACCTGTCGCTGGCCTACGCGGCGCGGGTCGAAGGCGCGGAGCCGGCGTTTGAGCCGCTGCCGGTGCAGTACACGGACTACACGCTGTGGAAGGCCGAGGTCCTCGGTGCCGAGGACGACCCGGACAGCCTGCTCGCCGAGCAGCTCTCCTTCTGGCGCAAGCAGTTGGCCGACCTGCCGGAGCTGCTCCAGCTGCCGCTGGACAAGGCGCGCCCGGCGACGTCGTCCTACCGGGGCGCCACGCTCGACTTCACGATCCCGGCCGACGTGCAGGGCCGGCTGTCGGAGCTGGCCAAGCGGACCGACACCACCGTGTTCATGGTCGCCCAGGCCGCGCTGGCGACGCTGCTCGGGCGGCTGGGCGGCGGCGTCGACGTGCCGATCGGGACGCCGGTCGCCGGCCGGGACGACGAGGCCCTCGACGACCTGGTCGGGTTCTTCATCAACACGGTGGTGCTGCGCAACGACCTGTCCGGGGATCCGAGCTTCGCCGAGCTGCTGGACCGGGTGCGCCGGACCAACCTGGCCGCGTTCGACCACCAGGACGTGGCCTTCGACCGGCTGGTGGAGCTGCTCAACCCGACGCGGTCGCTGGGCCATCACCCGTTGTTCCAGGTGGCGCTGACCTTCGAGAAGCCGGGTGAGCTGACGGCTTCGCTGCCGGGGCTCGACGTCTCGGTGGAGCTGGTCGGGGCCGGTGCGGCCAAGTTCGACCTGTCGTTCAGCATGCAGGAGACCGCCGATGGCCTGGTCTGCGACCTGGACTACGCCGTCGACCTGTTCACCCCGGCCGGCGCTCAGACTTTGGTCGATCGCTTCGTCGCACTGCTCACGGCTGTCGCCGACGACGCCGACGTTCGGCTGAGCGCACTGCCGCTGCTGACCGCGACGGAGGAGCGGGACCTCGAGGCGTGGAACGACACGTCTCGGGTCGTGCCCGGCGGCTCGGTGCTGAGCCGGTTCGCCGAGCAGGTCGCCCGAACCCCATCCTCGACCGCTGTTGTCGATGCCCTGACCTACCGTGAGCTTGATCTTCGAGCGAACCGGTTGGCGCACACACTGATCGCGGCCGGAGTTGGCACGGAGACGCCGGTCGCGGTGCTGATGGACCGTTCGGTGGACCTGATCGTCGCCGAGCTGGCGGTGCTCAAGGCCGGCGGCGTGTACGTGCCGCTGCACGCGAGCTACCCCGAGCACCGCATGCGTTGGGTCCTCGAGGAAACCGGCGCACCGGTGCTGCTGGTCGACCTTCCGCCCGGTTTGGACGGTGTGGTCGAGGTGCTGGCCACCGACCTCGCCGACGATGACTCCGATCCCGGTGTCACGGTCGATCCGCGGCAGCTGGCCTACGTCATGTACACCTCCGGCTCCACCGGCAACCCCAAGGGCGTCGCCATCACCCACGAGGACATCGTGGCGCTGGCCGACGACCACTGCTGGCACGGCGAGGCGCAGCGGCGGGTGCTCGTGCACTCCTCGCACGCCTTCGACGCCGCCACCTACGAGGTATGGGTGCCGCTGCTGGCCGGCCACGAGATCGTCATCGCCCCGGCCGGCCAGGTCGACATGGCCGCGCTGGCCGGACTGCTGGTGTCCGAGCGGATCACCAGCGTGTTCCTGACCACCGCGCTGTTCAACGTGATCGCCGAGGAGCAACCGCTGGCCTTCGCCGGCGTGCACGAAGTGTGGACCGGCGGCGAGCTCGCGTCCCCGTCGGCCATGCGCCGCGTGCTGGACCTGTGCCCGACAACAACCGTTGTCCACGTCTACGGGCCGACCGAGACCACGACCTTCGCCACGTACCTGCGCCTGTCCCGAGACTTCGCCGGCGTCCCGCCGATCGGCCGGGCCATGGACAACATGCAGGCGGCGGTGCTGGACGAGCACCTCCAGCCGGCGCCGCCCGGCGTGGTCGGCGAGCTCTACCTCAGCGGCGCCGGGCTCGCCCGCGGCTACTGGAACCGGCCGGCCCTGACCGCCGAGCGCTTCGTCGCCGTCGCGGGCGGTCGTCGCATGTACCGCACCGGCGACCTCGTGCGCTGGACGCCCGGCGGGCACATCGAGTTCGTCGGACGCGGCGACGGCCAGGTCAAGATCCGCGGCTTCCGCATCGAGCTCGGCGAGATCGAGACCGTGCTGGCCGGGCACGACGGCATCGGCCAGGTCTCGGTCACCACCTACGAGCACTCGGCCGGGGACCGCCGCGTCGTCGCCTACTACGTGCCCGCCGGCTCGCCCGTCGACGACGCTGCCCTCCGGGCGCACGTCTCGGCGTCGCTGCCCGAGTACATGGTGCCCGCGGCCTTCATGCCGTTGAGCGTGC
>DASWRQ010000051.1:0-8547 GCA_036403095.1 Kutzneria sp.
GGCGGCCGCTGCCCGGGCGCTGGCACAAGTGCGGGGCCGTGCACAAGGCGCAGACGTTGGCGGAGCTGGCTTCGGCCATCGGCGCGCCGGAACAAGCCTTGCAGGACACGGTGTCCGCGTTCAACGGCTACGCCAGGACCGGCAAGGACCTGGGCTTCGGCCGCGGCGACAGCGCGTACGACCATTACTACGGGGATCCGCGCGTCCGCCCCAATCCCAGCCTGGCCGAGCTGGTCAAGCCGCCGTACTACGCCGTCCGCATCGTGCCCGGCGACCTCGGCACCAAGGGCGGGCTGTGCACCGACGTCGACGGCCGCGTGCTGCGCGCCGACGGCACGGCGATCCCGGGCCTGTACGCCGCCGGCAACGCCAGCGCGCCGGTGATGGGCCACACCTACGCCGGCCCGGGCGCGACCATCGGCCCGGCGATGACCTTCGGTTACCTTGCGGCGCAGGCCATGGCGGCGGTGAAGGAGCAGTCCGGTGTCCATTGATCCCGAGATCGCCGTCGGCGCGTCGCTCGGCGCGCGCGAGTTCGAGTGGTCCGCCTCGGACGTGATCCTCTACCACCTCGCTCTCGGCGCCACGGAGTTGAAGTACGCGTTCGAGCCCCAACTCACCGTGCTGCCGACGTTCGGTATCGTCGCGCCGACGTTCCACGTGACCGAGCCGCCGGCCGTGGTGTTCCCCGGCATCGACATCGACCTGGCCGACACCCTGCACGGCTCGCAGCAGATCACCGTGCACGCCCCGCTGCCTACCAGCGGCAAGGCCCGGGCCACCGGCCGGATCGCCGACGTGTACGACAAGGGCTCGGCGGCGGTGATCGTCACCGAGCACGAGGTCGCGGACCTCGACGGGACGCCGCTCTACACCACGCGGTCGGAGATCTTCGCCCGCGGGCACGGCGGCTTCGGCGGCAACCGTGGCCCCTCGGCCAAGTCCGCTCCCCCGGACGGTCCGCCGGACACTGTCCTGGTCACGCAAACGCTTCCGCAGCAGGCATTGTGGTATCAGTTGTGCGGCGACCGGAACCCACTGCACGTCGACCCCGAGTTCGCCGCCCGCGCCGGCTTCCCGAAGCCGATCCTGCACGGCCTGTGCACGTACGGCATGGTCTACAAGTCCATTGTGGACCATGTCGGCGCGCCGCTGCCCCGCTTCCAGGCCCGGTTCGCCGGCGTGGTGTTCCCCGGCGACACGCTGCGGACCCGGCTGTGGGGCGAACGGTTCGCCACCTACGTCGACGACCGCTTGGTGCTCACCGGCTCTGTTCCGCCTGCCGGAACGGCATAGCGCACCGGCCGTCGCGCACTGCTGTTCGTTGACCGGCGAAGAACAAGCGCGGAGGTCCGCTCGCGTCGGCCCTCGACACCGCACCCGGGTCGCGTCGGCCTGCCGTGACGGCCAAGGTCGCCCGGGCGCCTGCCTCAGTCGTGTCATGTATCGGCGGTCGCCGAGTCTGCCCGCTCTGGACGTCCCGCGCGAGGTCGCTGTCGCAGCGCCGTGAGCAGCACGGACAGGTCGTCCGCCCGCATCGTCTTGGCGTGGGCGGGGCGCGGCGTGAGCGGCAGCCGGCGCAGCGCGACCGGCACCGACTCCAGGCCGAGGCGCACCGCGACGGCGATGCGGTGGTTGCCGTCGAGGGTGGCGAACTCCTCGTTGAAAGCCAGGTCGAGCGGCGTCAGGATGCCGTGCCGTCCGATGTCGACGGTGAGTTCGTCCAGGTGACGCGGCGTGTCGACGACCCATTCCGGGGCGCCGACGAACTCGCGGTCGACGGCCCGGTAACGCACGACCAGGGCGGTCGGCAGCTCGATCATCAACGGTCCCTGGTCAGCACGAGGCCGCTGGTCGGCACGCCGGTGCCGGCGGTGACGACGACGTTCTCCACGCCGCGGACCTGGTTGACGGAGGTGCCGCGGATCTGGCGGACTGCCTCGGCGATGCCGTTCATGCCGTGAATGTACGCCTCGCCGAGCTGGCCGCCGTGGGGATTGAGCGGCAGCGTGCCGGTGAGCCCGATGCGGCCGTCGGCGATGAACTCCCTGGCCTCGCCGCGGCCGCAGAAGCCGAGCTCCTCCAGCTGGATCAGCACGTACGGGGTGAAGTGGTCGTAGAGGACGGCGACGTCGATCTCGTCGGGCCCGAAGCCGGCCTGGTGCCACAGCTGCCGTCCGACCAGCCCCATCTCCGGCAGCTGGGCGATGTCGTCGCGGTAGTAGCTGCTCATGACGTACTGATCGGCGGAACTTCCTTGCGCGGCGGCGGAAACCACGGCCGCCGGCTGGGCGAGGTCGCGGGCCCGGGCGGCCGAGGTGACGACGATGGCCACGGCGCCGTCGCTCTCCTGGCAGCAGTCGAGCAGGTGCAACGGCTCGGTGATCCAACGGGAAGCCTGGTGCTCCGCCAAGGTGATCGGCCGGCCATGGAACCAGGCGTGCGGGTTGGTGGCGGCGTGTTCGCGCATCGTGACGGCGACCCGACCGAAATCCTCGCTGGTGGCCCCGAATTCGTGCATGTACCGCCGAGCGACCATGGCCACGGTCGAGGCGGGCGTGCCAAGACCCATGGGATACGACCAGCTGTTGTCCACACCGGACGACGTCGGCACGGTGGCCGCGGCGGTGGCGAACTGCCCGAACCGGTGCCCGGAGCGCTCGTTGAAGGCCCGATAGCACACCACGACCTCGGCCACACCGGTGGCGACGGCCATCGCCGCGTGCTGCACGGTCGCGCAGGCCGCGCCGCCGCCGTAGTTGATGCGGCTGAAGAATGTCAGCTCGGGCACGCCGAGCTCGCGGGCCACGGCGATCTCGGCGTTGCTGTCCATGGTGAAGGACACGAGACCGTCCACATCGGACGGTTTGAGTCCGGCGTCGGCCAGCGCCGCCGACGCGGCCTCCACGGCCAGTCGGAGCTCGCTGCGGCCGGAGTCCTTGGAGAACTCGGTCGCCCCGATGCCGGCGATCGCGGCGGTCATGGCAGCACCACCTTGACCGTGCCGGTGACGTGGTCGCCTAGGCTGTTGCAGCCGACGACCCGTACGGTCGCCTCGGCCCCCACCTGCTCCAGAACCTGACCGCTGAAGGTCAGCGTTTCCCCCGCGTAGCACGGGACGCCGAGCTTGATCGAGACGTTGCGGACGAAGGCGTCCGGACCGGCCCAGTCGGTGACGAACCGCTGCACCAACCCGGTGGTGGTGAGGATGTTGAGGAAGATGTCCTTCGATCCGCGCCGCACGGCCTTGTCCCGGTCGTGGTGCACGTCCTGGAAGTCCCGCGTGGCCAGCGCGGTGCTGATCACGAACGTGGGCGTGACATCGATGCTGAGCTCCGGCAGGTTGGTCATCGAACCTCCCACGCCGGCAGGACGAACTCGCCCGAGGGCACGAGCCGCACCCGCACCGGCAGCCCGATCTTGACCTGCTCGGGGTCGACGTCGTGCAGCTCACCGAGCATGCGCACGCCCTCCTCCAGCTCCACCAGGGCGATCACGAACGGGGTGCGCTTGCCCGGCACCTGCGGATGATGGTGCACGACATAGCTGTACACCTCGCCCAGTCCACTGGAGACGATGTACGTCGGGTCAAGGGCGTTGCAGCGCGGGCACATCGGGCCCGGCGGATGTCGCAAAGCCCCACACGCCGAGCACTTCTGGATGCGGAGCTCGCCTTGACGGGTCCCTTCCCAGAAGAACGCCGTGTCCCGGCTGGCCATCGGCGGCACCGAGGCCGTGACCGGCGGCTTCGGCTTGAACTTCAGGATCCGGAACATCATCTCGGCCACCGGCTCGTCGCCGACCCGCCAGATGCTGCGCGTGGTGACGAACCAGCCCTCGCCCAGCGCGGTCTGCTTGGGCCCGACCACGTCTTCGAGGCGGCCGCTGACCGTGAGCCGCTCCCCCGGCTTGAGCAGCCGGTTGTAGGTCTGCTCGCAGTTGGTGGCCACGACCGAGGTGTAGCCGGCGGCGTCGAGCACCTCGCTCATCCGGCCGAGCGGATCCTCGTCCGGCTGGGGGTGCAGCCCGCGCATGGTCCACACCTGCACCATGGCCGGCGGCGCGACGGCCGGATACGCGGGGTTGTTGTCCCCCAACGCCTCCGTCCAGTTGTTGATCATCGGTTCGTTGACCGGATCACGGGCGGTGCGCGGCTTGCACTCGCCGGCCTCGCGCATCTCCCGCGCAGCGGCGGCGATCCGCTCGGCAGCGGTCCCCGGCAAGGCGGCGCCGGCGATCCCGTCCGCCGCGGTCATCGCGGCACCCGCGGCAGGCCGAGGCCGGCGGTGGCGATCAGTTCCCGCTGCACCTCGTCCACGCCGCCGCCGAAGGTCAGCACCAGGTTGCGTTTGGCCTGCACGTCCAGCCAGCGCACCAGATCCGCGGTGTCCCGGTCGGCCGGATCGCCGTGCCGGCCGACGATCTCCTCCAGCTCGGCGGTGATCGTCTGGGTGCGGCCGGAGGCGAAGACCTTGGTCGCGGACGCGTCGGCGATCCGGTCGAGGCCGGTCGACTCGGACCCGGCGACCTGCCAGTTCAGCAGCTCGTTGACCCGGACCACCGCTCTCACCCGAGCCAACGTGGCGGCAACGTCCACATGGGACAGCAGGTCGTGCTTGGCCGCCCATTCGTGCACGCGGTCGTGCAGCGCGGCTATCCGCCCGGCCGGCCCTAACATCACCCGCTCATGGTTGAGCTGCGTGGTGATCAGCCGCCAGCCGGCGTGCTCCTGGCCGACCAGCCGGGTCACCGGCACGCGCACATCGTTGTAGTAGCTGGCGTTCACGTGGTGCGCGCCGTCGCACGTGATGATCGGCGTCCACGAGAAGCCGGGATCGGCGGTGTCGACGATCAGGATGGAGATGCCCTTGTGCTTGGGGGCGGCCGGATCGGTGCGGCAGGCCAGCCAGATGAAGTCGGCGTCGTGCGCGCCGGTGGTGAAGATCTTCTGCCCGTTGACGACGTAGTGGTCGCCGTCGCGGACCGCCCTGGTGCGCAGCGAGGCCAGGTCGGTGCCGGCGCCGGGCTCGGTGTAGCCGATGGCGAAGTGCAGGTCGCCGGACAGGATCCGGGGCAGGAAATAGGACTTCTGCTCGTCGGTGCCGAAGGCTTGCAGGGTCGGGCCGACGGTCTGCAGCGTCACGTACGGCAGCGGCACATCGGCCCGCGCCGCCTCGTTGACGAAGATCTGCTGCTCGATCTCGCCGAAGCCGCGGCCGCCGTACTCGACCGGCCAGCCAACGCCGAGCCAGCCGTCCCGGCCCATGCGCTTGACGACGTCCCGATAGATGTCGCCGTGCCGTACGGTCAGCATCTCCTCGCGCTCGGACGGCGTCAGCAGGCCGGCGAAGTAGGCGCGCAGCTCGTCGCGGAGTTTGCGTTGCGCGGCGGTCAGTTCGATGTGCACAGCGCCTCCAGTCGGTGCCGTGCGCCGCCGATCGAGCGCACCAGGTCCTTGGCGAGCGAGTAGTAGCGGTGCAGCGGGTACGTGACGTCAAGGCCGAGGCCGCCGTGCAGGTGGTGACAGGTCCTGATGGCCGGCAACAGTTCTTCGGCCAGCCAGTGCGCCGCGATGTCCACATCGGACTCCGCGTCCAGATCCTCGGCCAGCCGCCAACAGGCCGACCAGGTGGCCAGGTGCAGGGTCCGCGAGGAGATGTAGACCTCGGCGATCTGCTGTGCGACGGCCTGGAAGGTGGCCAGCGGCCGGCCGAACTGCTCGCGGGTCGCGACGTGCGTCCTGGTCAGCTCCAGCACGGCCGCCAGCACGCCGTCGGCCGTCGCGCAGGCCCCGGCGAGGGCGAACCGGTGCAGGTCGGCCAGCCCGTCGAAGGTGCGTTCGTACGGCGCGTCCGCCAGGTGCAGGCTGAACTCGGGGTGACCGCTGGAAGTAGGGGCGGGATTGAGCGTGACACCGGGCGCTTCCGGGTCGACGAGTGCGACGGCGGCACCCTCGTCGGTCGACACCGGCACGAGGATCCGGTGCGCGCCAACGGCGTCCGGCACCCCGATCTTCACCCCGTTGAGCACGCCGCCGGCGGCCCTGGTCCGGGGCCGTGACGTCATGGGGTCGGACGGTTCGTGCAGGGCGGCGGTCACCCGGGTGCCTTCGGGCACCTCGATTCCATGTTTGGCCAGCGGCAGCACGCCGAGCGCGAGCCCGGGCAGCGGCGTCGCCGCACGGCCGGCCTCGGTGAGCACGACCATGGCGCTGAGCACGTCCATGTCCGCCGTGACCAGCGTGCTCCAGGCTGCCTCGGGGGCGTCGCGGAACACATCGGCGGCCACCTCGCGGAGGGTGACCCGCGTGTCGTCGAGCGTGAAGTCCACCCGGACCCCCTAACTGGAACGTGTTCTAGTTCTAGCGCACGGTCACGCCCTGGGCAAGCCCAGCAGCCGCTCGCCGGCCAGGGTGAGCAGCACCTGCTCGGTGCCGCCGGCGATGCTCAGACACCGGGTCAGCAGGAACTCGTGGCTGCGCTCGCCGGTGATCGCGCCCAGCGGTCCGTCGAGATCCAGTGCCGTCTCTGCCACGTTCTGCCGGTGTCGCACGCCCACCAGCTTGCGCACGCTCGAGGCCGCGCCGGGGTCGAGGTCGGCCAGTTTGCGCAGCGTGGCGCGCAGGTCGAGCAGCGACATGGCCAGCCCGTCGGCGACCAGCCCGCCCAGCCGCTCACTCGGCTCGGCCGTGGCCAGAACACGTTCCACTTCCTCGCCGAGGGACGAGCCGCGGCTCATCGCTACCCGCTCGTTGGCCAGGGTGGTGCGGGCCAGCTTCCAGCCGCCGTCGACCGCGCCGACCACGTAGTCGTCCGGCACGAAGACGCCGTCCAGGAAGACCTCGTTGAACACCGCGTCGCCGGTGATCTCCCGCAGCGGCCGGATGTCGATGCCGGGCGTGCGCATGTCGACCAGGAAGTACGTGATGCCACGGTGTTTGGGCACGTCAGGATTGGTGCGAGCGAGGCAGATGGCCCAGTCGGCCTGGCGGGCCAGCGAGGTCCACACCTTCTGGCCGGTGAGCCGCCAGCCGCCGTCGACCCGCTCCGCCTTGGTCCGCAGCGAGGCCAGGTCGGAGCCCGCGCCGGGCTCGCTGAACAGCTGGCACCAGGTGATCTCGCCGCGCAGGGTCGGCCCGGCGAACTGCTCGCGCTGCCTGTCCGTGCCGTGGGCCAGGATCGTCGGCACCGCCCACCAGCCGATGACCAGGTCGGGCCGCTGCACGCCGGCCCGGTCGAGCTCCTCGTCGATGATCAGCTGCTCGGTCGGGCCGGCGTCCAGGCCGTGCGGACGGGGCCAGTGCGGGGCCAGGAAACCGCTGTCCGCCAGCTGTTTCCGCTGGTCATCGGCGTTGACGATGGCCTGGACCTGCTGCCGGATCTCCGACCGATCGGCGTCGATCGCGAGCGTGAGCGTACGACGGTGGCCGGCCTTGGCCAGCTCGGCGACGCGGCGACGCCAGCGGGCGGTGCCGCCGAGCAGCTGCCGGGTGGAAATCGCGCGGCGCAGGTAGCGGTGGGCGTCGTGCTCCCAGGTGAAGCCGATGCCGCCGAGCACCTGGATGCAGTCCTTGGCGTTGTCCACGGCGGCGTCGACGGCGATCGCGGCCGCCACGGCGGCGGCCAGCGGGAACTCGGCCGGCTCCTGGTCGTAGGCGCGGGCGGCGTCCCAGGCGACGGCGGCCGCCCGCTCGGACCGGCAGAGCATCTCCACGCACAGGTGCTTGACCGCCTGGAAGGCCCCGATGGGCTGGCCGAACTGGGTTCGGACCTTGGCGTACTCCACGGCCGTGCGCAGGCACCAGTCGGCGATGCCGGCGGCCTCGGCGGCGGCCAGCGTGGCCAGGATGTCCTCGACCGGCAACGGTCCCAGACGCTGATCGTCAGCGATCGGGTCGACCTGCGGGAACCCCAGTGGCCGCCCCAGATCCACCGGGTCGGCCGGGTCGATCAGAGCCTCGGCCAGCGCCCAGTCGTCACCGTCCTTGACCAGCATGGGCCCGGATTCGCCCAGCGCAACCGGTCCACAGTGGACGGCTACGGCGACGCTGCCGTCGGCGATGCCGGGCAGCAACTTGGCCGCGAGCGGGTGGTCGGGGACTCTGGCCAGGGCGACCGCGGCGGTCAGCGTGGACAGGACCGGGCCGTCGGCGAGCAGCTCGGCCGCCGCCTCGACGGCGACGGCCAGGTCGGCGACCGGGTTGCCGAGGCCGCCGACGGCCTCGGGCAGGGCCAGGCCGAACAGCCCCAGCTCGGCGAGGTCGGACCAGCCGGGACCGGCCTGGATCACGGCCGCCCGCAGCTGCCGCCCGCCGTCATCGATGACCATCGACATCGGCCGATAATAGAACGTGTTTCAGTTGCGCGGACTGCTCCAGCCGGGCGATGGGCGTTCGAGTGAGGCTCCCGGCCAGGCCGCCCCCGGCCCGACGTGCGGATAACGTGAAAATGAAACACGTTCCGATCGTGTAAGTTGTGTCCGACAACAACCACAGCAGGGGGCAGGGATGGCTGCGACGCCACGCCAGATCGCCGAGGAGGAACTCGG
>DASWRQ010000052.1:0-28188 GCA_036403095.1 Kutzneria sp.
TGTTCCCCACCAAGATCTGGGGCCGGCTGCTGGCCACCAGGGCCGGGCGGGTGGACTCGCTGCTGGCCCAGCAGTCGCCGGCCGGGTTCTGGCCGCTGCGCCAGGAGATCGCCGCCTATCTCGGCCTGCGCTACCGGATCCGCTGCGCGCCGGACCAGGTCATCGTCACCTCCAGCGCCTGCGCCACCGCCGGCCTGCTGGCCAAGCTGCTGCTGGACGCGGGCACCCCGGTGCTGGTCGAGGAACCGTGCCGGCCGGCGATCCGGGCCGCGTTCACCGCCGCCGGCTTTCCCACCTGCCCCACGCCGGTCGACGAGAACGGCATGATCGTCGGGGTCTGCGCCGGCCGTTTTCCCGGCGCCCGCATGGCGCTTGCCACCCCGCACAGCCAGTTCCCGTTGGGGCACGTCATGTCCACCGCGCGGATGGCCGAGCTGCTGGCCTGGGCCGACCGGGTGGACGGCTGGGTGATCGAGGACCACGACGATCCCGGCAGCTGGTCCGAGCCGTCCGCGCCGACGCCGTGCCGGTTCGACGACGGCGGCCGGGTGATCCACATCGGCGAGTTCGGCCAGGTGCTGTTCCCCGGGCTGCGCATCGCGTGGGCCGTGGTGCCCGAGGAGTTGGCCGACGTCGTCACCACCGCCCAGCGCGCCTCGGTCGGCGTGCTGCCCATGCTCGAGCAGGCCGCGCTGGCCGATCTCATGTCCACCAACCACTTCATCCGCCACCTGCGACGGGTCTCCGACGCCTACGGCGAACGCCGCGAGGCGTGCGTCGAGGCCATTCGCTCCTGCCTCGGCGAGGACCTGGCGATCCGGACCTCGGCCCGGGGCACACATCTCATCCTCGGCCTGCCCGGCGCCCTGTTGGCCGACGAGGTCGTGGCCGCCGGGCGGCGCTCCCGGGTCCGGGCCTATGCCCTGTCCCAGTTCTACGCCAACCCCGACGGTGTGCCGCCGAGCCTCGTGCTCGGCTACGGGGCCACGCCGCCGGACGATCTCCGGGCCGGCGTGCACCGGCTGTGCTCGGTGTTCAACGAGATCAAGCAGCCAACCCTCACCTAGTCCATAGTGGACAGCGATGTCACCGGTCACGGCGTAGTCCCTGATTTCCGGGAGTGCGCGGCGGATTTCCGTGTTAATGGAGTGGCATACCCGCTGCGCCCAATCGGCTGAACATCACCTCGCGTCCGCTTTTCCGTGGTTATCGTGCTTGCGTGTTTTCGGCACCGGCCCGTGCGTGGTGGGCCGCTGCGGCGATCGCCGCGGCGGTCATCCTGCTGTGCGGCGCCGGCGACGAGCCCGCACCGATCCTGGATCCCGTGCCGGAACCCGTGCCCGAGCCGGAACCGCCGCCGCCGCTGAACGAGGTGACCAGATGAAGTGTCAGCAATGCGGCTGGGCCGACCACGGCGACTTCGCCTTCTGCGAGAACTGCGGCGCCAAACAGGCGTTACCCGCCCCGGTTGCCACCGATGCGACCACCTGGGACGCGACCCGCTACCTGTGCGCGGCGGTGCAGCTCGATCCCGGGCTCAACGACTCGGCGCTGCGCGGCATCCTGCACGAGGAGCACCGCGCCGTCGCCTCGTCGCCGGGCGTGGACCTGGTCACCGTGCTCAAGTACGGACTGGCGGCGCGGCAACGACATCTGTTACGCGACGGCGTGCTCGGCGTGATCCTGCTCGTCTTCCTGATCATGTTCCTGGGCTCGCCGCCGACCGCGTTCGCGTGGATCATCCCGCTGGGCCTGCTGGCGTGGCTGACGGTGTTCGTGGAGACGATGGTCGCGCACTACGGCGTGGTGGCGGCGCAGCTCTCCCGCGATGCCTTCGACCCGGCCAAGGCGCCGCAACCGGACAACCAGCAGGACCGGTCGCGACTGGCCGACATCGGGGCCCGGGACCACGGCAATGTCACCGTGTTCGCCGGCTACTCCCCCTTCGTCGGCTACGGGCCGACGGCCGACAAGTGGTCGTTCACGCTCAACGTGGCCAAGGCGGCCGAGGACCGCAAGGTCATCCCGTTCACCGTGCAGGAGCTGCACGACTTCGTCGCTGCGGACGTGACCGAGCTGGCGCTGCCCGGTGTCGTGGTCGAGAACCGGATGTTCGTCAACGGGCTGGATCTGTTGCACGGCTTCGAACCCGAGGTCCAGAAGGCCGTGTTGCCGGACGAACTGGCCGCGCCGCTGTCCCGGGTGGACGATGACGTCTTCGACCGCCTGCAGGACGATCCCCAGAGCCGGACCCGGCCGTATCTGGTGGTGCGCATCGGCGGCTGGCGCGGCCAGCTGGTGGTGACCATGTTCCTGCGCTTCGCTCTGCTGCCGCAGAAGGACATGCTGTTCGTCGAGGCCAACTACTCGCTGCTGCCGCCGATGCGTCAGGAGTATCTCGCGGTCGACCGGCTGCGGCCCCGGCCGACGTGGCGGCAGGTCAGCCGGCTCGTGTCGGCCAGTCTGGCCAAGACCGTGCCCGCGCTGTTCGGCGGCTTCTTCCGCACGCTGGCCGTGCCGCTGGCCGCGCTCGGCCGCCCCGGCAAGCTGCGCCGCGACGCCCGGGAGATCACCGAGGACCGCACGTTCAACTACGGCGCCCGACAAAGCCTTCGGGAGCAGGCCGCCGACAGCCGCTACCACCGGTACTTCCAGCAGCTCGACCGCGAGATGTACGGGAAGCTGGTCGAGCGCCGCGTGATGGACGCCCTCACGCGCTTCCTCGAAGACCACGGCATCGACACCCACGAACTCGTCGAACGCACCACCACGATCCTGAACAACGGCATCTACGTCACCGGCGAGGGCCGCATCGACGCCAAGAGCATCGCCGTCGGCAGCAACGCCGTGGCCCGCACCGTCAACCGGGTGGCCGACGGCGGCCGAAAGGGCTGACCCGCGCTCGGCGTTCTCGGCCGGCTAATGGGGCGAAACGAACACACAGAAAGGATGGCCGGCCGGGTCGGCGTACACGCGCAGCGGCTCCTGCGGATCCGAGGATCGGTCGAGCAGCATCCGCGCCCCGAGCCGCAGCGCGCTGTCGTGGGCGGCGTCGAGGGCCTCGACCGTGGGCACGGTGAGGTCGAGATGCAGCTGCTGCGGATGCTGCCCCTCCGGCCACGTCGCCGCCGGCAGGGCTTCGACCTGCTGAAACGCCAGCTGGGAGCCGCCCGGGTTGCGCAGCACGAGCCAGTCCTGGCCGGCCGGGTCGGGCTCGCCCGGCGCGGGCGGCTCGTCCCCCGGGCGGTAGTTCAGCCCGAGGAACTGGCGGTAGAACTCGGCCAGCCTGCGGGCGTCGGTGGTGTCCAGCACGACCTGACGGAAATTCGGCACGTTTTCCACACCACGCACCCTGGCACGGTTCTACCCTTCCGTCATGCCGGTCTCCGCGAAAGCGCGCGCCGCGGCGCGCCAGTTCCTCGACCCCGACGACGAGATCCGCTACATCTTCCCGGCGGACCTGATGCGGCTGAGCCCGCGGCCGTCGGTGCTCGTCGTGGTCACCCGCAAGGCGGTCAAGGTGCTGTCCACCGGGCGGTGGAGCCGGACCACGCCCAAGTCGCTGGAGGCCGAGTACCCGAGGCAGACCCGGCTCGGCCCGGTCCACTACCACCTCGGCGCCACCTTCAAGCTCGGCGGCTTCACCTACGAGGTGGACGAGGAGTACGTCGCCGTCCTCAACGCCGCCGACCTCGACCGCGCCGGCGACCTCCCACCCGACCCGCTGCCCGACCTCTGACCCGGTCAGTCGACGCGCATTGCGGTCACTGGGCTCTCCTGGGCGGCGCGGCGGGCCGGCAGGAGGCCGGCGAGCATGGTCAGTGCGATCAGGCCGGCGGCGGTGGCGAGGAGGAGCGGCACGGGCACGGTGAGCGGCGCGCCGAGGCCCAGGGACAGCACGGCCAGCCAGGCGTGCGGAATGCCGATGATCAGTCCGAACAGGACGCCGAGCGCGCCGTGCAGCGCGGCTTCCGACACGGTGATGCCGCCGAGGGCGAGCCGGGTCAGGCCGATGGCCCGCAGCATCCCAGCTTCCCGCCGCCGCTCGACCACCGACAGCGCGGCGGTGGTGCCGACCCCGACGATGGCGATCAGCAGGGTCAGCGCCAGCACGGCCAGGGCCAGGATCTCCAGCGACGCCACGAGATCACGCTGCTCGTCCCGGTACTGCGACAGCACGGTGACCTCGACGCTGTCGCCGAAGCTCGGCGGAGAATCCGTGGTCAGCAAGGCGTTCGTGGGCCGGGCGGCCACACCTAGGCGGCTCAGGTCGGCGGGATCGACCACCACCCCGGAGCCGGCGATGAGCTCGCCGACGACGATCGCCGTCACGCGCACGCGCACCGCGCCGATGCCGATGGTGTCGCCGACCTTGAGCCTCAGCCGCTCGGCCTCGCTGGTGGTGATGACCGCTGTGCCCGGGCCGACGTCGTCCAGCGAGCCCATGGTGGCCCGGAGTTCGCCGGCCAGCGGCAGCTTGTGCAAGTCCACATCGGACACCTCCAGGTTCCAGGGCGTGCCGGCGGCCACGAGGTCCTGACGCGACAGCCGGTACTTCACACCGTCGAGCTTGGCCAGCACGGCGTCGGGGATCGGCTCGTCCTCCTTCAGCCCGGACACCTCGACGTCGGCCGGGAAAGCCGCCGCCACCTGGGCGTCGTTGTACACCCGCACGGTCTCGCCGCCGACGAGCACGCCCGTAAGCAGTCCGGTGCCCAGCGCGACCACTGCCGACACGGCCGCGGCACGTCGGGGTGCGCCGCCGACTCCTTGTACGGCAAGGCGAACCGTCGCCCCGAGCGGGGCAAGCACCGCGCCGATGCCGCGCAGCACCGGCCGCAGCAGCACCGGTCCGAGGGCCAGCAGGGCGCAGAACGTCAGCGTGCCGCTGGCAATGGTCAGCAGCAGGTAGTGCAACACGGCGCCGGCCGGTCGATAGGTGGCGGCGATGCCGTCGCCGAATGCCTTGTACGACACCAATCCGGCCGTGGCCAGGAGCGCGATTCCGACGGCCACGCGCACCCAGCTCGCCGTCGTGGAGTCGCGGTCGGCGTCGGCCACCCGCAATGCCTCCAGCGGCGACACCCTGGTGGCCGAACGGGCCGGGGCCAGCGCGGCGATCATCGTGACCAGCACCGACGCGACGACCACGAACGGCGTGAACGGCAGCGCCGGCCCCGGACCGCTCACGCCGAGCAGGAACGCCACCAGGAAGCCCGCGCCGACGGCCGACGCGGTGCCGAGGATACCGGCGGCAAAGCCGACCAGTGTGCCCTCGGCGACGAACGCCCGCACCAACTTCCGTTGTGGCGCACCGACTGCCCGGAGCAACGCGGTCTGCCGGATGCGTTGCGCGAACACGATGCGGAACGTCGACGTGGCGACCAGCAGCGCGGCGATCACGGCGACGATCACGAACGCCGTCAGCACCGCGAGCAGCGACTCGATCTTGCTGTCGGCGGCGGCCAGTGCGTCGCCCCGGGCCTGCTCGGCCGTCTGCACACCACGCAGCGACGAGGATCCCTTGATGTCGATTCGCTTCAGGTCGGGCGGCGTCACGGCGAGCAGGTCGGTGTCCGTCATGTACACGGCCGGCCCGTCGGCCGACGGCGCGTCGACAATCGCCGTCACAAGCAACGACTTCCCGCCAATAGACACCGTCGCGCCGATCGGCAGACCCGACGCGGGAGAAGCGGCGATCTCGTTGCCGCGCTGAGGATACGTCCCCTCGACGACCCGGATCCGGCTCAGCGGACCGGCTCCCGGGTCGGCGGTGAGCAGCAAACGCCTACCGTTCACGGTCAGCGTGGCGACCATGCGACCGGCGGCTGAGACGACCCCGGGCGCGTGTCGGACCTTGTCCAGCTGCGCCGAGGCCGGACTGCCGTCGGATTGCAGCACTTCGTCCACACCGGACGGAATAGTGGTGAGAGTGGACAGTGCGGTGGCCCTGGCGATGTCGTGGGTCAGCATCGCCGCCGTGGCGAAGAAAGCGGCGACCATGACGGCGATGCCGGTCAGCGCCAACCGGGCCGGCTTGCGCAGCACGCCCCGCAGGTGAATGGCGGTGAAGTTCACGCCGCCACCTGGCCGTCCGCCATGCTGATGATCCGGTCCGCATACGAGGCGGCGTGCGGATCGTGGGTGACCATGACGGTTGTCTGTTCGAAGTCTCGCACCGCCGTGCGCAGCAGCTCCAGGACCTGCTCGCCGGACGCCGAGTCCAGGTTGCCGGTCGGCTCGTCGGCGAAGATCACCTCGGGTCGTCCCAGCATGGCCCGGGCGATGGCCACCCGCTGCTGCTGGCCGCCGGACAGCTCGGACGGCCGGTGCCGCAGCCGGTCGGCGATGCCGAGCAGGTCGGCCAGGTCGCGCAGGCGCGCCTTGTCCACGGGCCGACCGGCCAGGCTGGCCGGCAGCAGGATGTTCTCCCGCGCGGTCAGCTGCGGCAGCAGGTTGAACGACTGGAACACGAAGCCGACGCGGTCCAGCCGTAGCCGGGTCAGCCTGCGATCGGACAGCGCCGTGACGTCGACGTCGCCGAGCAGCACTCGCCCCGAGGTGGGCGTGTCGAGGCCGGCCAGGCACTGCATCAGGGTGGACTTGCCGGAGCCGGACGGACCGGTGATCGCCGTCAGCCGGGCCCGTCCGAACGCGACACTGACGCCGTCCAGCGCACGCACCTGCGCCGCCCCACGTCCGTAGACCTTGACCAGGTCCGTCGCGGTGATCGCTGCTGCCATGCTGTCCAGGCTCGCCGCCGCACCCGGGCCGCCGCCTCTGCCCAAGGACCGGTCCGGCTATGACTTTCGGCCGACCTGCGCGCCCGGCCGGAGTGACTACGCTGCCCCACATGCGCTATCTGTGGGCACTGTGCTGGCTGGCCGGCGCCGCCCTGCTGCTCACGCTCGGCGCGGTTGACTACGAGGCCGGCACGATCCGTGCCGACCCGCTCGGCCTGATCCAGCTCGGCTCGGGCCTGCTGGCCTGCCTGGTCGCGCTGGCCGGTCCGGGGCTGGGCCGGATCACGCTGCCGCTGGTCGCCCTGTTGCCGGCGGTGTCCACCCTCGCCGCCACGGTGCTGACCGCCATGGAGGCCGAGCGGCGGCCCCCGCTGACATTCGCCGCCACCGTCGCGTTGTGCTGGCTGATCGCGCTGATCGCCTGGCGGGGCAAGGCCGTGCTGGCGGCGATCACCGTGCCGATCTTGTCGGCCGTGGTCGTGCTGCAGCCGATCCTGCCCGGCACCAGCGGCATCACCGCGATCGTGGCCCTGGCGCTGGCCCTCGTGCTGGTGGTGTCGATCGCCGCCGGGCTGGCCGCGCGGCTGGTCGGGATCAGCCGGGAGCGGCAGGCCGCGGCGATCCGGCTGGCCCAGCGGGCCGAGTTCGCCCGTGACCTGCACGACTACGTCGGCCACCACGTCACCGGCATCGTGCTGCTGGCCCAGGGGGCACGGGCGATGGCCGAGAAGAAGCCGGAGCTGGTGCTGCCCGCGCTGGAGCGGATCGAGCAGGCCGGCACCGAGGCCATGGCCACCATGCGGCGCATGGTCGGGCTGCTGCGCGAGGCCGACGCCGGCGCCGACTTCAGTCCACCCGCGGTGATCGCGGACATCTCCCGGCTGGTCGCCGAGTTCGGCCCCGAGGCCACTGTGGACCTGGACGGCGATTTCGACGCGTTGCCGGCCGAGCTCCAGTCCACTGTGCACCGCATCGTGATGGAGGCCTTGACCAACGTGCGCAAGCATTCCGACGGCACACCGGCGGTGCGGGTCTCCCGGTCCGGGCAGTGGGTGCAGGTCCGGGTGGCCGACGACGGCCGGCCCCGGCACGCCGGCCGCGGCGGTTTCGGGTTGCGGGGGCTGGCCGAACGCGTGGCCGCGGTGGGTGGCAGCATCAAGGCCGGACCGGGCGCCGCCGGCGGCTGGGTGGTCGAGGCGAGCCTGCCCGCGGGAGGTCACTGAGGTGTCGATCAGGGTTCTGATCGCCGACGACCAGGCGATGATCCGCACCGGGATCGCCATGATCCTGGCCGCCGAGGACGACATCGAGGTCGTCGGCGAGGCCGTCGACGGTGTGCATGCCGTGGAGCTGGCCGATCGGCTGGCGCCCGACGTGGTGCTGATGGACATCCGAATGCCCAAAATGGACGGTCTGCAGGCGTTGCGGCAGCTGACGAAGCCCGGCCGGGTCGCCCCGCCCAAGGTGGTCGTGGTGACCACCTTCGACGACGACGAGTACGTCTACCAGGCCCTGCGCGGCGGCGCCTACGGCTTCCTGCTCAAGGACTCCGGCTCCGCCCTGCTGGTCGAGGCCGTCCGCGCCGCCGCCGCCGGCGAGGCACTGGTCAGCCCGGCGATCACGGTGAAACTGTTGCGGCAGCTCGGTTCCCCGTCCGCCGCCCCACCGGCGGCCGAGCTGTCCGCCCGTGAGCTGGACGTCGTGAAGCTGGTGGCTCGCGGGCTCACCAACACCGAGATCGCCCAGCGGCTGTTCATCTCCGTCGGCACGGTCAAGACACACCTGGGCAACGTGCAGGCCAAGCTGTCCGCCCGCAACCGGGTCGAGATCGCGATGTGGGCCTGGCAGTCAGGTGTCGCCGACCGCTGACGCGAGCTCGACCAGGCACGGTCAGTTGTCGGTGCTCTCGGTGATGTCGGCGTCGCACCGCACGGATCCCTTGCCGTCCTTGGTGATCGGGCTGTCCTTCTCCAGCGTCACCGCGCAGCTGACCGGCTGGCCGTCGGCGGCCTTCACCGACACCGACACGTGCCCGAGGCCGGCGGCCAGCACCTTCTGGTGGAACGGCAGGGATTGGGTGGCAGTGGTCTTCTGCGGCGTGCTCTTCGGGCTCTTGTCGTCGGAGTCGCCGGGCTGTGTCGGGTACTCGACGGTGACCTCGGCCGACCCCTGGCCGGTGACCTGGAGCCCGACCTCGTACGTGTAGCTCTTGTTGCCGCACCCGGCGAGCAGGCTGCCGCCCACCACGACCAGGGCGACCCCGGAAACCAAGCGAATCAGCGTCATGCCCGTATCGTCCGGCCCGGCGAGCCCGACCGCCTCTGTCCACGGACGGAGTCGGCCTCCGACTTTCGGCCGATCCTCAGCCCTTGACCGAGCCGCTGAGCCCGCCGACGATGCGCCGCTCGGCCAGCACGAACACGGCCAGCGCCGGCACCATGGACAGCGTGGTGAAGGCCAGGATCCGCGCCGTGTCCTGGGAGTACTGCGACTGGAACGACGCCACGCCCAACGGCAGCGTGAAGTGGCTCTGGTCGTTGAACACCAGCAACGGCAACAGGTACGCGTTCCAGCTGGTCACGAAGGCCAGCACGGTCACCGTGCTCAACGCCGGCATGGACAGCGGCAGCAGGATCCGCCAGAAGAACCCCAGCCGCGAGGCGCCGTCCAACTTGGCCGCGTCCTCCACCTCCTGCGGGATCGCCAGCATGAACGGCCGCAGGACCAGGATCGTCACGGGCAGCGAGAACGCCGCCTCGGGAACGGCCACGCCCAGCGGGCTCTCCAACAGGCCGATCTGCCGCAGCTGGAGGTACAGCGGCAACGACGCCACGGCCAGCGGGAACAGCAGGCCCACGGTGAACAGCCCGTACAGTGCCTCCCGGCCGCGGAACCGGTAGCGCGACAGGGCGAATCCCGCCATCGCGCCGAAGCCCACCGCCAGTGCCGTGGCGATCACCGCGATCACCGCGCTGTTCCACAGGAATCGCCAGAACGCGGAGGCGCCCAGGATGGCCGTGTAGTTGTCGACCACCCATGGGCTGGGCCAGCCGACGGGGACGGCGTTGACCTGGGCCGTGGTCCGGAAACTGCCGATCATCACGAACAGCAGCGGAACGACGGTGGCGCCGGCGACCAGCAGGGCGGCCAGATAGGCGAGTTTCTTCACGCCATCGCCCCCTCGGTGTCCCGCCGCAGCGCGAATCGCTGGTACACCAACGCGAACGCGAAGCAGATGATGAACAGCACCACCGCGACCGCGCTGCCGTAGCCGAACTCGTAGCGCTTGAAGCCGTGGTCGATCAGGTAGGTGGCCATCGTGGTGGAGGCGTTGGCCGGCCCGCCGAGGGTCATGATCCAGACGACGTCGAAGACCTGCAGCGAGCCGATCACGCTGAGGAAGATCCAGATGCGGATGGTGGGGCCCAGCAAGGGAAGCACGACGCGGCGGGTGGCCTGCCAGGACGAGGCGCCGTCGAGGGCGGCGGCCTCGCGGAGCTCGGTGGGGATACCCTGCAGGCCGGCCAGCAGCAGGATGATGCCGAACCCGATGTACTTCCACGTGATCACGACGAACATGGTCAGCAGCACCACCTGGGGATCGGCCAGCCACTGGCGGACCAGGCCGTGCAGGCCGAGCACCGTCAGGGACTGGTCGACGAAGCCGCCCGGCTGCAGGATGAGCAGCCAGATCACCGCGGTGGTGGCCTCGGACAGCACGTAGGGCGCGAACACGATCAGCCGCAACGCGGAACGGCCGCGGAGCTTGCGGTTGAGCAGCAACGCCGTCGCCACGCTGACCGGCAGCTGAACGACCAACGACAGCACGACGATCACCAGGTTGTGCAGAACGGCGCTCTGGAACACGGCGCCGGTCAGCACGTCCCGGTAGTTGCCGAGGCCGACGAAGTCGGTCAGCGAACCGAACCCCTGCCAGTCGTAGAGGCTGTAGTACGCGGCGACGCCGATCGGCGCCAGCACGAAGCCGACGAACAGCACCAGTGCCGGGCCGAGCAGCAGCGCCAGTTCAAACCTGCGGGTCACCGGTCCCCCGTCGCCGCCTGGCCGACCGATTGCGCGACGCTGGCCGGGGTGCCCTTGCCCGCCACGAAGTTGGCGATGGCGTCGTCGAGCGCCTGGCCGACGGCGGTGGGCAGGGCGACATCGAAGTAGGTCTGGATGTAGGTCGCCTTCTGGCTGAAGTCGAACACCTGTCGCAGTGTCGGATCCTTCAACGCACTCGCGGCGTCCGGATTGACCGGCAGGCCGATGCCGGCGGCGGCCAGCTTGCTCTGCACCTCGGTTCCGGTGATGTACTTCAGGAAGTCCGGGCAGGCCGGCGGGGCCGCGGTGGTGCAGGAGAAGCCGTCCCCACCGCCGAGTGTGACGCCCGGATCGCCGGCGCCGCCGTCGACCGACGGGAACGGGAACCAGCCGAGCTTGCCGGCGAAGTCCTTGTCCTCGGTCAGCGCGGCCATGGTGCCGGGCTCCCAGTCGCCCTGCAGCTCCATCGCGGCCTGCCCGTTGGCCACCATGCCGGCCGAGCTGCCGGCGCCCTGCTGTGCCGGGGTGCCGAGGAAGCCCTCCTGGAACGGCTTCTTGGCCAGCAGCGCGGTGAGGTCGTCGCCGGCCTTGCGCCAGCACGGGTCGTCCAGCTTCTGCGCCTTGATCGACTGCTTGACCACGTCCGTCGAGCACTCGCGGACCGCGAAGTAGTCCCAGTAGAAGGCGTCCGGCCAGCGGTCCTTGCTACCGATCGCGACCGGTGTGACGCCGGCGGCGCGCAGCTTGTCGATGGCCGCATTGAAGTCCGCCATGGTCGCGGGCGGCGTGGTGATGTTCGCCTTGGCGAACAGGTCCTTGCGGTACCAGAAGCCGACCACGTGTCGGTCGTAGGGCACGCCGTACTGCTTGCCGTCCGACTGCCAGCCTTCGGCCGCGTTGCCGATCTTGCCGATCCAGCCCGACACCGCCGAGGTCAGGTCCAGCACCTTGCCGGACTTGATCTGGCTGGTCAGCTGGCCGCCGCCCCACTGCTGGTAGACGCCGGGCGGCGAGTCGGACTGCAGGGCCAGCGGCACCTTGGTCTGGAACTGCTCGTTCTGGATGGGGTCCACGGTGATGGTGACGTCCGAGTGCGCGGCGTGATAGCCGTCGGCCACGGACTGCCACAGGCTCTTGAGCGGGTCTGATGTTCCGTTGTGCCACCAGGTGAGCGCGCCGGAACCGGTGGTTCCCGACGAGCCGCACGCGGCGACGAGCAGCGCCGCGACCACGGCGGCGCACAGCCGGATGCTTCGCATGACTGGTCCACTCCTGACGACGTCGGCCGAGCTGGACCGGGCGGCATGGCCCGAATTGGTGCCTGAGTCTGGAGCCGTCCGGACCTCGTGTCAATCGTTGTCGATAACGTTTTACACGGGTAGCGTCGAGCCCGTGCAGCCAAGCTCACGGATAACCATCCGGGACGTCGCCGCCGCCGCCGGTGTCTCGGTGGCGACCGTCTCCAAGGTCATCAACGACCGCTACGGGGTGTCGGCCGACACCATGGCGCGGGTCCGCGCGGTCATCGCCGAGCTGGGCTACGAGGCCAGCCTGGTCGCGCAGAGCCTGCGCAACCACAAGACCAACGTGATCGGCATCCTGGTCGCCGACATCGAGCCGTTCAGCACCGAGCTGCTGCGCGGCGCCGCCGACGCGATCCGCGACACCGGCTACGAGCTGGTCGTCTACTCCGCGGGCGGCCGCACCGGCGAGAAGCTGGGCTGGGAGCGGCGCTACCTGTCCCGGCTGTCCGGGACCCTGGTCGACGGGGCCGTGCTGGTCACGCCCAGCGTGCTCGACGTGCGCTTCGACGCCCCGGTGGTGGCCGTCGACCCGCACACCGGCCCGTCCGGGCTGCCGACCGTCGACTCCGACAATCTGCGCGGCGCGCGGCTGGCCGTCGAACACCTGCTTTCCTTGGGACACCGCCGAATCGCCCTGCTCACCGGGCGGGAGGACCTCCAGTCGGCGCGGCTGCGGGAACGGGGCTTCCGGGAGGCGATGGCCGACGCGGGCGTGCCGGTGGACGAGGAGCTGGTGCAGCCCGGCGACTACGACGCCGTGGTGTCCGCGGCGGCGGCAACCCGGGTTTTGGGTGCACCTACGCCACCAACCGCGGTGTTCGCGGCCAATGACACCGCGGCGATCGCCACCGTGGAGACGGCCCGGTCGCTGGGGCTGCGGGTGCCGGAGGACCTGTCGGTGGTCGGCTTCGACAACATCCCCGAGTCGGCGCTGAACTCGCCGCCGCTGACCACCGTGAACCAGCCGATCAAGGTCATGGGCCGGCGGGCGGTGGAGATGCTGGTGCAGCTGATGCGGGGCGACGAGCTCGACAAGACGCACGTCACCCTGGACACCCACCTCGTCGTGCGGGGGTCGACATGCGCCCCGAGGTAGACCCGGTCCGCGACCTGCTGGCGCGGATGTCCGTCGAGGAGAAGATCGCCCAGCTGCAGAGCGTCTGGGTCGGCGTGGACGAGGGCGGCGGGGTCGCCCCGCACCAGCACGACATGGCCGTCGAGCCGGTCGACTTCGACGCCGCAGTCAAGCACGGCATCGGCCAGCTGACCAGGGCGTTCGGCACCCGGCCGGTGGAGCCCAACCTGGGCGCGCGGGCGGTGGCGCGCAGCCAGCGCCTGATCATGGCGGCCAATCGATGGGGCATTCCGGCGATGGTGCACGAGGAGTGCCTCACCGGGCTGACCGCGTGGCAGGCGACGATCTTCCCGTCGCCGCTGTGCTGGGGCGCCACCTTCGACCCCGCGCTGATCGAACGGATGGGGGCGGCGATCGGCCGGACCATGCGGTCGCTGGGCGTGCACCAGGGGCTCGCGCCGGTGCTGGACGTGGTGCGGGACCTGCGGTGGGGCCGGGTCGAGGAGACGATCGGCGAGGATCCGTTCCTGGTCGGGCTGATCGGCGGCGCGTACGTGCGCGGCCTGGAGTCCGCCGGCGTTGTCGCCACGTTGAAGCACTTCGCCGGCTATTCGTCGTCGCGGGCCGGCCGCAACTTCGGGCCGGTGTCGATCGGCCCGCGCGAGCTGGCCGACGTGCTGCTGCCGCCGTTCGAAGCGGCGTTGCGGGACGGGGCCCGCTCGGTGATGAACGCGTACACCGACAACGACGGCATCCCGGCCGCCGCCGACGAATCCCTGCTGACGCAACGACTTCGCGCTGACTACGGCTTCACCGGCACGGTCGTCGCCGACTACTTCGCGATCTCCTTCCTGCAGACCCTGCACGGAGTCGCGGACACGGCCGGCGACGCCGCCAGCCTCGCGCTGCGGGCCGGCATCGACGTCGAGCTCCCGACCGTGAACTGTTACGGCGAACCGCTGTTGGCGGCGGTCGACGCCGGCAGCGTCGACATCGGACTGATCGACCGTGCGGTTTCCCGTGTGCTGACCCAGAAATGGCAGCTCGGCCTGCTCGACGACGACTATTCCCCCGAGCCCGCCGGCCCGGTCGACCTCGATCCCGACACCTCCCGTGCGCTGGCCCTGGACCTCGCTCGTCAGTCGATCGTGTTGCTACAGAACAACAACACTCTGCCGCTCACCCCCGGTGCACGGGTCGCCGTGATCGGCCCGCGGGCCGACGACCGGCACGCGGTGATGGGCTGCTACTCGTTCCCCGTGCATGTCGGCGCGCACCATCCCGAGGTGCCGCTTGGTGTTTCGGTGCCGACCGTGGTCGAGGCACTACGTAACGACTATGACGTTACTTACGCCCTGGGCTGCCCCGTGCTCGGCGGGGACGACGCCGGCATCGCCGAGGCCGTCGAGGCCGCCCGGGACGCCGACTGCTGCGTGGTCGTGCTCGGCGACCGGACCGGCATGTTCGGCGCCGGCACGTCCGGCGAGGGCTGCGACGTCGCCGACCTGCGGCTTCCCGGCCGGCAGGAGGAGCTGCTGGAGGCGGTGCTCGACACCGGCAAGCCGGTCGTGCTGGTGCTGCTGGTCGGCCGGCCCTACGAGATCTCCCGGCAGGCGGACCGCCTGTCCGCCGTCCTGTGCGGTTTCCTGCCCGGAGAGGAGGGGTCGACCGCACTCGCCGACGTGATCAGCGGGCGGGTCGATCCCTCCGGCCGGCTGCCGGTGAGCTTTCCGCGCGCCGGCGCCGGCCATCCATCGACCTACCTGGCCCCGGCGCTCGGCCGGCAGACCGAGGTGAGCAGCGTCGATCCGACGCCGCTGTTCCCGTTCGGGCACGGGCTCGGCTACGCCTCAGCGACCTGGCTCGACGCCACCTGTTCGCCGGCCTGGCCGACCGACGGCGTGTGCCGGCTGTCGGTGACCCTGCGCAACGACAACGCGGTGCCGGCGACCGAGGTCGTCCAGGTGTACCTGCACGATCCGGTGGCCGAGGTGGTCCGCCCGGTGCAGCAGCTCATCGCCTGCTCCCGGGTCACGCTGCCGCCCGGCGGCACCACGCGTGTCGACTTCGAGCTGCACGCCGATCTCACCTGCTACACCGGGCTTTCCGGTCGCCGGCAGGTCGATCCCGGCGCGGTCGAGCTCCGCATCGGACGGTCCAGTGTGGACATGGCGTCCACACTGGACCTGCGGCTCACCGGCCCGCGCCGGTTCGTCGGCTTCGACCGCGTGCTGCGGCCGACTCAGGTGGCGACGCCGATCGCGTGACCGAACGTCGAAGGGTCGGTGATCGACGCCAGCATGAAGTGTGCGACATCGGCCCGTGGGATGAGCGCCCCGCGGTGGATGTTCTGCTCGATCGCCGTCCGATACTGCCCGGTCAACGGCTTGTCCGTGAGCCTCGGCGGCCGCACCGACGTCCAGTCCAGGCCACTGGACCGCAGCAGGTCCTCCATGATCGCCAGGTCGCGATAGTGCGCTGCCAACACCTTGCGCACGATCGGCGTCAGCACGGTGCGCATGATGAAGCCCTCCGCCGGGTCGTGCCGCGGCGGGTTCGGCCGGTCCGGCGACGGCGTCGTGGACACCGGCGCCGCGCTGACCACCACGATCCGCCGCGCGCCGGTCGCCTTCATCGCGTCGATGATCGCCTTCGTGCCGGCCGAGGTGATGCCGGCCTGCCTCGCATTGCGCGGCCCCAGCCCGGACAGCACCGCGTCCGCGCCGCCGACGGCCGTTTCCAGCGCCGCCGGATCCACAGTGGACAAATCCGCCTTGATCGAGTGCACAGTCGACGGCAGCTTGCCCGGATCCCGCACCACCGCGGTCACCTCGTGCCCGGCCGCGACAGCCTGATCGAGCACGCAGCGCCCGATGCCGCCCGTCGCCGCGAAAACCGTGATCCTCATGCCGCCCTCCCGAAGACGTAAGCGTTGTCGACCGCCCAGCGGGCGAAGGTCAGCGCCGGCCGGCCCAGCACCCGGCGCACCTCGTTGGTGATCAGGGCCGGCACGCCGACCGAGCGCGCCTGCAAGGCCAGCAGACCGGCGGCGAACCCCACCGGGAAACCACGGTCCACCAGCGCCGCCCGGGCCACGTCCGGCGCCATCTCAAGGTAACTGAGCTCGCGGCCGATGGCGTCGCCGATGGTTTGAACCATCGCCCGTTGGGTGAGCGACTCGGGGCCCGTCAGCACCGGCCGCGTGCCGAGCAGGTCGTCGTCCAGGAACGCCCGGACCGCCACCTCGGCCAGGTCCAGCTCGTGGATCGGCGACCAGGTCGCCTCCGCGTACGAGCCGCGCACCGTGTCTGCGTGCCGGATCTGCTCCGCCCACAGCCCGAACGCGTTGGCCGCGAACGTGGTCGGCCGCAACGCCACCCATTCCAGGCCGCTGGCCGTGACCGCCCGCTCCACCTCGGTGTTCCGGTCGCCTCGCCACCGTGACGGCTGGGTGTGGGGATCGTCGTCCACGTTCACGGCCGACAGCACGACGACCCGGCGCAGCACGCCTTTTCCTTCGGTGAGCAGCCCCTCGATACCGTCGCCGACGGCCCTCGGATTGACGAACAGGCCGGTGACTCCCTCCAGCACCGGCCGGTCCACCACCTCCACACTCGACGGCAGCCCCGCCGGGTTCCGTGCCACCGCGCGCACCTTCAGCCCGGCGGACACCAGTAGTTCCACGAGTGGGCGGCCGACCGTGCCGGACGCCCCGGTTACCAGGATCATGTCTTCAGGACGAGCCGGCCGGCGCAAAAGTGACATGTCACTTTTCCCGCGCCCGTATCGTCGTATCCGTTGTGACTGGCTTCGGTGAGGTGTGGCGGGCCAACCGCCCGTACCTGGTGAACCTGGCGTACCGCATGCTCGGCGACATCGGCGCGGCCGAGGACGTCGTGCAGGAGGCCTTTGTCCGCTGGTCGGCGGCCACGGACGTGGACGACGACCGAGGCTGGCTCACCGTGGTCACCAGTCGGCTCTGCCTGGATCAGCTCAAGTCCGCCCGGTCCCGCCGCGAGCTGCCCGGCGACCTGCCGGAGTCCCCGGCCCCGTTCACCGACCCCGCCGACCGCATCACCCTCGACGACGAGGTCCGGCTGGCGCTTCTTGTTGTGCTACAACGCCTTCCCCCGGCCGAGCGAGTCGCGTTCATCCTGCACGACGTGTTCGGCATGCCCTTCGAGTCCGTCGCCCGGTCCCTGGGCCGACCCATCGCCACGTGCCGTCAGCTGGCCCGCCGAGCCCGGCAGCACGTCGCTGCCGCGCGTCCGTCGAATGCCGTCGACGACACCGAGCACCAGCTCGTCACCGAGCGCTTCATCGCCGCCTGCTCCACCGGCGACCTCGACGCCCTGCTCCGTGTCCTACATCCCGACGTGTGGGGCACCGGCTCCTTCGCCGGCACCCAGCGTGAACGCCGCGGCCACGCCGACGTCGCCGCCGGCCTGCTCCGCTACCTCGGCCGCGCCACCATCGTCGCCGCCCCGCCCCTGCTCATCGCCTACGTCGACCGCCGCGAGCTCGCCGTGCTGCGCCTCACCGTCGCCGGCGACCTGGTGACGAAGATCGTCGCCGCCCCGGGCCAGGACTTCTCCCGGCCCGGGCGCTGACCGGCCTCAGCCGCCCATCGGCGCGCCGGTCTCGACGAACGTCTTCAGGTCGCTGAGCAGGTACGGCCAGCCACCACCGGCGTCCGGCAGGTCGCCGCTGGTCATGGCGGCGGTCAGCGGCGCGTCGGTGGTCTCGTGGGTCACGGTCAGGCGGGTGGAGCCGTACTGCTCCTCCAGCTCCCAGGTGAGCGTGCCGACGGCCTCGGCGGCGATCTCCGGGCTGAACATGGCGTGCCAGGTCTGGACCAGGCGGCGCGGCGGGTCGCACTCGATCACCTCGCCGTCGATGGCCACCTCGGGCGCGCCGTGTTCGAGCATCTCCTTGTTGGCCAGGGCCCGGAACGACCCGCCGGCCTTGAGCTCGTACTCGCTGACGCAGCGGTAGGCGTACTTGTCGTTGAACTCGGGCTGGGTGATGGCGTCCCAGACCTGCTGCGGCTCGGCGTTGATGAACACCCGGCTGACCTGCACGCTCATGCTTCACTCCTCGGTCTCGAGCTGGGCCTTCAGTTCGGTGAGCGCCGCGATGCGGGGCTCGGTGTACTTGTCGATCCAGCGGTCGTGTATGAGACGGATCGGCACGGGATTGAGGTGGTGGTGCTTCTCCCGGCCGACCCGACGGGTGACGACGAGCCCGGCCTCCTCCAGCACCTTGAGGTGCTTGGCCACGCCGAACCGGCTCATCGCCAGCTCGCCCTCCAGCTCGGACTGGGTCTGCCCGTCGCGGGCGAACAGCAGGTCGAGCAGGAAGCGGCGGGTCGGGTCGGCGAGCGCCTTGAACACGCGGTCGTCGTCCTCGGTCACCACCGAAGAATAGGTGACCATTTGGTCACATGTCAACGCGCTCGGCCCCGCCGATACTTCGCCCCGTAGCCCACACCCCTACGGCTCGGCCCCGCCGGTGCTTCGCCCGGTAGCCGGATATTTCGAGGGCCGCCACCAGACGCACCCCACCCCCAAGCCGACGCGGCCCTCGAAAAATCCGGCAAGGGCGAGGCACCGGCCCCACAGGGGCCGAGCCCGCCCTGCCGGAGGCAGGGCCATCCAACACAGCCGAAGGCGGCGCCATCCAACACATCTAGATGTTGGTGCTGTTGGGGATCAGTGACGGCTGAAGGTAGCTGTAGGCCCGGGATCGACGCCGGTTGCGGGCCACGATCTCGTCCTCCACGGCGGCCAACTCGGCGCGGAAACGCTTGTGTGACGCGGAGACGGCGCTGTCGGCGAAGTCGGAGCCGTAGTCGCCGAGCGTGCCGTGGTGCACCGAGCCGAGGAAGGTCATCACGCAGAACTGCTGCACGGCGACGTCCAGCGGCGGCAGGTTGGCCAGCCAGTCGGCCTGGCCGTGCCCGAGCCCCTTGGGCTCCTCGGTGTAACCGGCCAGCGGGTTCGCCGGCAGGAACGCCATGTGGTCGGCCTGCGTGAAGTTGACCGCGGCGTGCTGCGGCCCGGCCGTCCACACCACCATGGTCAGGATCTCGACGAGGTCGTCGCGGTCCAGGATCTGCCCGGGCGTGGCGCCGAAGTCCCGCACCTGCCCGCCGTCGGCCGACGCCACCTCGGCCGCCCACGCCTGGAGCTCGTAGTCGGCGGCAACGTCCACATCGGACTTGTAATAGCCGCCGACGAAGTCGCTGACCCAACGGTAGATCGAGTTCCACACCAGCAGGCCGTCGTCCCGGTACGGGTGGTGCGGCAGCCGGCTGGCGCTGTCGGTGCCGGCGGCGGCCAGCTTGGTCGGCAGGTAGTTGTCGCGGAACGACCGCTTGGCCCGGTGCTCGGCCAGCCACGGATAGGTGCTCCTGAGGTCGGAGCCGATCAGGTACTCCACCGCCCGCCCGGGCTGGATCAGCAGCTCCACGGCCAGCTTGTTGATCGACATCGTGCCCTCGAAGTGCCGCCGCAGCAGCACCGCCACCGGGTGGTTGGCCGCGAGGTTGCGCACGGCCGCGATCAGCACCGGCTCACTCATCAGATGGGTGAAACCCAGGTGTGTCAACACTTCGTGATACGTGTTGTGCGCGGCCAACACGCAGTTGCGGGCCAGCCGCCACGAGTAGCCGTCGGCCGGCGTGTAGATGTCGCGGCCGGCCGGGTCCTGTCCACATTGGATAGCGAACGGCTTCAACGGCCCTCCGCCCCGCGGCACCGCGAACGCGACCATCGGCGAGTACATGTACTTCGGCGACTGCGGGTGAGTGCCATTGTCCAAAGCGGACATTGCCTCGTAGTCGATCCAGTACACCCGGCCGGCCGCGATCGCCTGGTCCAGGTCCTCGGCCAGCTGCGCCGAGGTGATCGGGAACTTGCCCGGCACGCGGTCCATCCGCACCAGTCGCGTCGGGTCCGGGCCGGCCACCATGACCTCGGCGAAGTACTCGTCCGACTCGAAGTCCGCGGTCGCCGGCGGCTGCTCCACGCGGGCGAACACGTCCTGGAAGGCCTTGACGGTCTTGTCGACATGGTCGCCGGTGACCCCGCCGGGCAGCGGCATGAAGTACTCGACGATGCCGCCCATGTCGCCCGCGCGCACCATGGCGGCCAGCTTGTGCGGGGCCAGCGGCTGCAGGTCGTTGACGAAGTTCCACTTGCCCTGACGCTTGAGCCGCAGCAGGTTCAGCCGCAGCTCTTCCTGCTTGGCCAGGGCCTTGAGCTGCCAGGCCGGCCCCGGCTCGTGGTCGGCGCCGAGGGTGGAGGACACCGGGAAGCCCAAGTCCATGGTGTAGCGGTACTCGCTCCGCACGGCGGCGAGCTGGTCGGCCCGCTCGCCGCGCGGGTCGTGCTGGGAGATGAGGTAGTCGGACAACGCGGGTTCTCCTAGGCTGGCGCGACGGCTACCCCCACGAAATCAGGGTAGCCGCGCGCCGGAGAGCCCGCAGGACCAACGGGCACCCAACTGTGCACTTAGGACCCGTAGACCTGCATCTCGTAGAGCGAGTAGCCGTAGCTCGTGCCGCGCGCGGTGCCGTTCAGTCGCACGTAGCGGCCGGATCCCGCCAATCCCGTGAGATCGTCGGTTCCGCCGTTGCCGGTCGTGGTGCTGTAGATCGTCGTCCAGTTGCTGCCGTCGTCGGAGGTCTGGACGGTGTACGACTTGCCGTACGCCGCCTCCCACGTCAACTTCACCTCGCTGACGCCGTGGCTCGCGCCCAGGTCGACCTGGAGCCATTGCGGATCCGAGCCTTCCTTGCTTGACCAGCGGGTCGAGGTCAGGTTGCCGTCGAACGCCTTGGCCGCTGCGTAGGCGCTCGACTCCACAGAGGACGATGACGCCATCTTTCCCTGTGACAGCAACGTGGTCGTGCCGCCGCCGGTGCTCACCGTCAGGGCGAACGAGGCCGACTTGCTGTCCGAGCCGTTGGCGCCGACGACAGTAAAGGTCCCGGACTTCGCGGTGTCCGAGGCCGCCACGGTCATGGTGGAATTGCCGCTGCCGGAAACGGAAGCCGGGTTGAACGACACGGTCACGCCCGCCGGAACGCCGGTCGCCGACAGCGCCACGGTGCCCGTTCCCCCGGTGACCGCCACCGTGGCGGTCGTCGAGGCGCCGGGTTTGACGGAAGCCGACGCCGGGTTCACCGCGACGTTCAGGCCGGCCTGGCCGGCCGGGCTGAAGGTCCACTTGCTGACCGTGCCCGAGCAACTGCCGGTCCCCAACGAGCCGCTGGCGTCACGGAAGCACTTCTTGCCGCTCTGGATGTCGTTGATGGTGCCGTCCGGGTTGATCGACAGCTGGCTGTTCGGCCCGCCGTCGCACTTGCCCAGCTTGACCGTGCTGCCGGAGATCGTCGCGCACAGGTTGTTGATGACCAGGAAAGCGCCGTGGAAGGTGAACGTCTGCTCGGCCGAACCGTTGCAGGCGGCCATCTTCAGCGCGGTGCCGGATGACGGGCTGTTGCCGGGGTCGTCGATGCACAGGCCGGTCGAGTTGTTCTTGTACGAGCCCACGGTGGTGTTCGGCTTGGCACCGCCGTAGCAGGCTCCGGTCTTGGTGTCGAAGACCGGCGTCGAGTCGTAGTCCTCGTTCGACGGCGGGTTGACCACCACCGGCTCGAGCGTCGGCGTGTTGTCGGAGTTGTAGTGGGTGAGGGCGTCTTCGCAGTCGATGGCGTCCATCGCGTTGCCGCCCTTGCCACCCAGCCACAGGTCGATGTGGTGCAGCTTGGGGCCGCCGTTGGGGCCCTTGCCGTTCCAGTCGGCGCTGCACTCCTCGCAGCTGTCCTCCATGATGAAGTACTTGCGCACCCGCGGCACCCACACCTTGGTGCCGGCCTTGTACTCGCCGGTGTCGGTGGCGAAGGTGATCGGGTCGTCGTAGCTGCCGACACCACCGGCGGTGTCGTGGATCTGCGGGTACGAGATGTCGCCGCCCGGCGGGGTGTTGTCCCACCAGCCGTAGAAGGTCAGGAACGTCTGATCGGTCGTCGCCGCCTCCGCCGTGGCGCTGCTCAACAGCGCGGCCAGCGCGGACAAGGCGACGAGGATGGCGGTCGCCACGGACATGGCGAGCCTGCGCCGACTCATGGGGCCTCCGGGGTCAGGGCGGACGCGGCGGCGGGGTGCAGGAAGAGTCCGCCCGACACCCGCCTCCCGTCAATATTGTTAGGAAAGTTCTCTAACAATTACCCCCGCATCACCCGTTCGGAGCAACGTCCTCCGCACCTAAGTGGCTTACTTGGCTCCAGGTCTCACCTAAGCCACTTAGGTGCGTCGGCGGCGGCCGCACATGAGTGGCTTAGGTGGCCGCTGATGCCAAGTGAGCCACTTAGGTGCCAAAGAAGTATCGGTGTTGCGTTATATAAGTCGGCGGTGCGATGGTCGGGGGGTGCACGCGTTCGACGTACTCGGCGACCCGGTTCGCCGGCGGATTCTGGAGCTGCTGGCCGACGGGGAGCTGACCTCCGGCCGGCTCACGACGGTGATCCGGGAGGAGTTCGGCATTTCCCAGCCGGGGGTGTCGCAGCATCTGCGGGTGCTGCGGGAGAACGGCTTCACCACCGTCCGCGCCGAGGGCACGCGCCGCCTCTACGCCGTGGACCCGACGCCGCTACAGGAGATCGACGGCTGGCTGGACCGCTACCGCCGGTTCTGGCGGCCGCCGCTGGACGCGTTGGCCACCGAAATCGCCCGGGGTAAACGACAGAAACCGCAGCCTCCGATACAGTGAGACCGACCGGTCGGTATGCACAGTGACAGCACGGAGGCCCATCCAATGACGCTGGGGCGCAAGGCGTGGCAGGCCATCGAGCCGCTGCACGGCTTCATCTACTTCGTGCCGGAGGCGCAGGAACGCTTCGCGGCCCTGGGGCTGAGCGCCGGCGCGGGCTACTTCGCGTCCCGGTCGGCGGCGTTCGGGGCGGCCTCGGCCGAGACGGTGATCGCCACCTTCTACAACTTCAACCCGAGCTTCGTGCGGCACAGCATGGCCGGTGTGTGGGAGAAGGTCGCACCGGAGCAGGTGCTGACGGCCCGGCTGGAAGCCGCGGACGCGGCGCTGCGCCGGGGGCTGGGCGACTTGATCGATACGGAGGCGCTGGCCGAGGCGGCGGCGCTGACCCGCACGGCGGCCGAGGCGGCGTGCGAACGGCTGGAAGGTCGGCCGCTGTTCGCCGCGCATGCCGCACTGCCCTGGCCGACCGAGCCGCACCTCCAGCTGTTCCACGCCCAGACGCTGCTGCGCGAGTTCCGCGGCGACGGCCACATCGCCGCCCTGCTCACGGCCGAGCTGACCGGGCTTGAGGCCCTGGTCGTGCACGCGGCGACCGGCTATCTACCGGCCAAGGTGCTGCGCAACAGCCGCAAGTGGAGCGAGGAGCAGTGGGCCGAAGCCGTGGCCGTGCTCCAGGAGCGCAAGATCCTGGAGCCGGGCGAAGAACTCGCGCTCACCGAGGAGGGCCGGACGATGCGTCAGCGCGTCGAGGACCTGACCGACCGGCTGGCCGAGCCGGCCTACGCGGCGCTCGGCGAGGCCGGCACGGATCGCCTCGCCGAGGTGGGCAAACCGTTGTCGGACGCGGTGATCGAGGCCGGCCTGTTGCCCTACCTCAAGAAGAAGTAACGGCGGACAGGAAACCGGACAGATTCTTGACATCGATGTCACACCCGGTTGAGCTGTCGCCCAGGCAACGGCGCTCCGGGAGGGTTCGACGTCATGAGACGACTGTGGTTACTGCTGCTCAGCACGGCATTGATAGCAGGGCTCACAGCAACTGTCCCCACGGTGGCGTCCGCCGCGGGCGCCACCGACTTCTCCTCCTCGTTCGAGGCCGGCCAACCCCAGCCGACCTGGACCGACACCGTCGAGACGGACCCGACCGGCACGCCGCGGGCCAGCGGCGTGAACGGGGCCGACGCGTCGACCATTCCGGGCAACGTCGATGACAAGGTTGTCGACGTCCAGGCCAACGCGGAGAACGACGGCTCCGGCGAGGTCAAGGAGAACCTGGTCGACGGCAACGTCAACACCAAGTGGCTGACCTTCACCAGCACCGGCTGGGCCCAGTTCCAGCTGTCCGAGCCGATCGCGGTCATCAAGTACGCGCTGGCCTCGGCCAATGACGCGCCCGGCCGCGACCCGCAGAACTGGACGCTGTCCGGCTCGCCGGACGGCAAGACCTGGACGGCGCTGGACACCCAGACCGGTCAGAGCTTCGAGAACCGGCAGCAGACCAAGTCGTACGCGCTGGCCAACACCACCGCGTACCTGTACTACCGGCTGGACATCACGCAGAACCACGGCGACCCGATCGTGCAGCTGGCCGAGGTGCAGCTGATCCAGGACGTCGGCGCCACCCCGCCGGCGCCGACCATGCGCAGCTTCGCCGGCAAGGGCCCGACCGGCGGCTACAACTCCAAGGCCAACACCGGCTTCACCGGCGTGCGCTCGTTCCGCTACGCCGGCAGCCACCTCGACGCCGGGCATGCCTACTCGTACAACAAGATCTTCGACGTCGACCTGGCCGTCACCAGGAACACCCAGCTGTCGTACCAGATCTTCCCCGACCTGATCGGCGACGACGCCGACTACACCAGCACGTACGCGGCGGTCGACCTGGCTTTCTCCGACGGCACCTACCTGAGCCAGCTCGGCGCGGTGGACCAGCACGGCTTCACGCTCTCGCCACAGGGCCAGGGCGCCTCGAAGTCCTTGTACACCAACCAGTGGAACCACATCGCGTCGACCATCGGCACGGTCGCCGCCGGCAAGACGATCAAGCGCATCCTGATCGGCTACGACAAGCCGACCGGGCCGGGCGCGTTCGGCGGCTGGATCGACGACATCAGCGTCGTCGGCAACCCGGCGCAGCCGAACCACTCGCACCTGAGCGACTACGTCAGCACGGTCCGCGGCACCAACGCCAGCGGCTCCTTCTCGCGGGGCAACAACTTCCCGGCCACCGCGGTGCCGCACGGCTTCAACTTCTGGACGCCGATGACCAACGCCGGCTCCCAGGACTGGATCTACCAGTACGCCCGGGCCAACAACGCGCAGAACCTGACCACGCTGCAGGCCTTCGCCGCCAGCCACGAGCCGAGCCCGTGGATGGGCGATCGGCAGACGTTCCAGGTGATGCCGGGCGACGGCGCGCCCAGCGCCGACCGCAACGCCCGCGCGCTGGCCTTCAGCCACAACGACGAGATCGCGCAGCCGGACTACTACTCGGTCAAGTTCCAGAACGGGATGCGCACCGAGATCACGCCGACCGACCACGCGGCGATGTTCCGCTTCACCTTCACCGGCAACCAGTCCGTGGTGGACTTCGACAACGTCAACAACAACGGCGGGCTCACCCTCGACCCGGCCGACGGCGTGGCCACCGGCTACTCCGACGTGAAGAGCGGACTTTCCACCGGCGCGACGCGGATGTTCGTCTACGCCACGTTCGACAAGCCGGTGACCGCGGGCGCGAAGACCACCGGCGCCGGCCGGGACAACGTGACCGGCTACTTCCAGTTCGACACCGGCTCGGACAAGACCGTCACGATGCGCATCGCCACCTCGCTGATCTCCGTCGACCAGGCCAAGAAGAACCTGGAGCAGGAGATCTCCGGGGCCGACACGTTCGACGCGGTGCGGGCCCGGGCGCAGCAGGCGTGGGACAAGCAGCTGGGCGTGATCACGGTCGACGGCGCCAGCCAGGACCAGCTGGTGACGCTGTACTCCAACCTGTACCGGCTGTTCCTGTACCCCAACGAGGCGCACGAGAACACCGGCACGGTCGCCAGCCCGAAGTACCAGTACGCCAGCCCGGTGGCGCCGCTGGTCGGCGCGAACACGCCGACGCAGACCGGCGCGAAGATCTCCGACGGCACGATGTACGTCAACAACGGCTTCTGGGACACCGCCCGCACCACGTGGCCCGCCTACTCGCTGCTGACGCCGTCGATGGAAGGCAAGATGATCGACGGCTTCGTCGACCAGTACAAGGACGGCGGCTGGACCTCGCGCTGGTCCTCCCCCGGCTACGCCGACCTGATGACCGGCACCAGCTCGGACGTGGCCTTCGCGGACGCGTTCGTCAAGGGCATCAACAACTTCGACGTGCAGGCGGCCTACGACGCGGCGGTCAAGAACGCCACCGTGGCGCCGACCAGCTCCGGCGTCGGCCGCAAGGGCCTGGACACCTCCAACTTCCTCGGCTACACCTCGACCGCCACCGGCGAGGGCTTCTCGTGGGCGATGGAGGGCTACGTCAACGACTACGGCATCGCGCAGATGTCCAAGGCGTTGCTGGACAAGGCCAAGCCGACCGACCCGCGCCGGCAGGAGTACGCCGACAACTACACGTACTTCCTGAACCGGGCCCAGAACTACGTGAACCTGTTCGACCCGTCGGTGAACTTCTTCCAGGGCCGCAACCCCGACGGCAGCGAGCACGCCGCGCCCGCCGACTACGACCCCCGCGAGTGGGGCGGCGACTACACCGAGACCGACGGCTGGGGCATGGCCTTCTCGGTGCCGCAGGACGGCCAGGGTCTGGCCAACCTGTACGGCGGCAAGGACAAGCTGGCGGCCAAGCTGGACCAGTTCTTCTCCACCCCGGAGACCGCCAAGTTCACCGGCTCCTACGGCGGCGTGATCCACGAGATGCTGGAAGCCCGTGACGTGCGGATGGGCCAGTACGGCGGCAGCAACCAGCCGTCGCACCACATCATCTACATGTACGACTACGCCGGGCAGCCGTACAAGACGCAGGCGTACGTGCGGGAGGCGCTGTCGCGGCTGTACACCGGCAGCGAGGACGGCCAGGGCTACCCGGGCGACGAGGACAACGGCGAGATGTCGGCGTGGTACATCTTCGGCGCGCTGGGCTTCTACCCGCTGGCCATGGGCAGCGGCGACTACGCCGTCGGCTCCCCGCTGTTCACCAAGGCGACGATCCACCTGGAGAACGGCAAGTCGCTGGTGGTCAACGCGCCGAAGAACAACGCCAAGAACGTGTACGTGCAGGGGCTGAAGGTCAACGGCAAGGCCTACGGCAAGACGTCGCTGCCGAGCAGCCTGCTCGCCGCCGGCGGCACGCTCGACTTCGACATGGGCCCGAACCCGTCGAAGTGGGGCACCGGCAACGGCGACGCGCCGGTGTCGATCACCAAGGGCGACGCCGTCGCACAGCCGCTGCACGACCTGACCGATCCCCGGCAGGGGGCGCTGTTCGACAACACCTCGAACACGCAGGCCACTGTGGACGCTCCGGTGCAGGTGCAGCCGTCCGACCCGAAGCAGCCGGTGCAGATGTACACGCTGACCTCCGGCTCGCAGGCCGCTTCGGCGCCTACTTCCTGGGCGCTGAAGGGTTCCTACGACGGCAAGACGTGGACCACCATCGACCAGCGGTCGGGGGTGAAGTTCACCGACGCGCGTCAGACCAAGGCGTTCAGTGTGGGCAAGGCCGGCCGGTACAACCAGTACCGGCTGGAGACCACCGGCACACTGTCCGAAGTGGAGCTTCTCGGCAAGCCGAACCCCGTGTGCGCCACCACGATCGACGGCACCGTGCATGGGCCGCTGACCGTCAAGGGCGTGACCTGCCTGACCGGCACGGTCAACGGGCCCGTCACCGTGTCGCCCGGCGCCTCGCTGTACGCCTTCGGCGGCTCCATCAGCGGCCCGGTGTCGGCTTCGGGTGCGGCGGCCGTCGTCCTGCTCGGCACCCACGTGTCCGGTCCGGCGAGCATCGTCGGCACCACCGGTGAGACCAGCATCGAGACCGCCCGCGTCGACGGTCCGTTGTCCCTCGCCAACAACGCCGGCGCCGTCGTCACCGCCACCACCGTCGGCGGCCCGCTGGCCTGCGCCGGGAATGCCCCGGCGCCGTCCAACAACGGCCTGGCCGACACCGTCGGCGGCCCCGCCGCCGGCCAGTGCAGCACCCTGACCAGCTGACACGTTGTCCAGACGAGTGGCGGGC
>DASWRQ010000053.1:0-20007 GCA_036403095.1 Kutzneria sp.
CGGGCTGAGCCCGCTCAGCCCGGTGTCCAGCCGCGCCGACCTGGTGGCCGAGTCGATCCGGACGGCGATCCTGGCCGGTCGGATCCGGCCCGGGGACACCCTGGTGGAGCGCCGGCTGGCGGCCGAGCTGGGCGTGTCCAAGACGCCGGTGCGGGAAGCGCTGATCATGCTGGCGGCCGGCGGCCTGGTCGTCCTGACGCCCAGTCGCGGCACCTCCGTGCGGCTGTTGGACGCCGACGACCTGCGCAAGATCCAGGAGGTCCGGCTGCTGTTGGAGCCGTGGGCGGTAGCCGCGATGACCCGGCTCGGCGGGGACATCGGGCCGGCGAAGGCGGCGTTGGCCCGGTCGGCCGCGCACCTGGACACCGTGGACCACGGCGAGCTGAGCGTGGCCAACCGGGACTTCCACCGGGCGCTGTATGCCGGCTGTGGCAACGAGTTCGTCATCGCCAGCCTGGACAGCGTGCGGGACCTGGCCGCGCTGGCCGCGGTCAGCCTGCTGTGGCCGCACTGGCCGACCTGGCGCGAGGAGCACGTGGAGCACGAGCGCATCCTCAAGGCCGTCGAGGCCGGGGACGCGGATTCGGCGCAACGCCTTACGCGGCAGCATATTGAGCTGTCCGGGCAGCGGGCCGTCGAGGCCGTCGGCTAGATTGCCCCGACAACTTTGACGATGGGGGATTCGGCCGTGGATGACATGTGGATGCTGTCGGTCGCGGCGGAGCTGATCAACCGCGGGCCGGGCGCGAACGCGGCGTCGATCAGCCTGGAAGCGGTGGTCCGGGCCGTGCCCGCGCTCGCGGCGGCGTTGGACGAGGCGAGAGCCGGCCAGGACAAGCTCGAACTGGGCGAGGCGCTGGCCGACGGGCTCGGCGCCGCCTATGAGGCGAGCGAGGAGTTCGCCGACCAGCTGGACACGCTGTGGCCCCAGGTGCTGTTCGGCCCGAGGCCGGCGCCGGCGCCGAGCAATGTCATCCAAGGCACCGTTTTCGGCACCGCGATCCAGGCCGGCGTGATCCACGGCGGGCTCAGCCTGGTCACCGAACCGGCCCTGAGTCCCGAGCCGGCCGCGCAGCCGGAGCCGGGCCCGTCCCGGTTCACCTTCAGGCCCGGCACGAACGGCTAGCGCACGGACTTGAGCCAGGCCGCCACCTCGGCCCGACCGGCGGTCGGCAGCTCGCTGATCGGCGGGCGCACGGTGCGGGTGCACAGGTCGAGCTGGGCGAGGGCCTCCTTCACGACGGTCACGTTGTCGGCGCTGCCCTTGGCGGCGCGGAGGTCCTCGAACGGCTTGAGCTTGCGCCACAACGCGGACGCGGCGGCACGGTCGCCGGCGCGCAGCGCTGCCAGCAGTTGGAGCGACAGCTCGGGGGTGACGTTGGCCAGGCCGGAGGTGAAGCCCTCGGCGCCGACGGGCCAGAAGAACGGGGCCCAGGTCTCGGCCAGCCCACAGATCCACACCAGCCGCTCGGCGCCGGCGACGTCGTCGACGATGGCGACGGTCTGGCCGAAGGCCACCGGGTCGGCCACGGCGTGCTTGACGCCGACGAAGTTGGGGGCGACGCGGGCCAGCTCGGCCAGCGCCCCGGCCGGGATGTGCGGGCTGCGCAGATAGCACACGACGCCGAGCTCGGGCACGGCGTCGGCAACGGCCCAGTGGTAGTCGACCCAGCCCTCGGCCGAGAGATACGGGTGCACCGGCTGGTGGATCATGATCGCCTGCGCGCCCGCGTCGGCGGCCGTGCGGGCCGACTCGACGGCGGTCCGCACGTCGTAGCCGACGCCGGCGACCACGAGCGCCCGGTCCTGGGCCTCCTCGACGGTCAGCGCCAGCGCGTGGTCCCGTTCGGCGGCGGTGAGCGAGTAGAACTCGCTGGTGTTGCCGTTCGGCGTGACCACGTCGATGCCCGCGTCCAGGGTCCGGCGCAGCACCGACCGGTAGGCGGCGTCGTCCACCTCGCCGGCCGCGTCGAACGGGGTGACGGTGATCATCACCACGGACCGCAGCGCCCGCTTGACGTCCTCGAGCATGGCCGTCCTCTCTGGTTGGTATCTGGTATACCAACATAGACGAGCGGCGCAGCGGCGGCAATAAGGGACGTCGAATGGCGCATTGCTACTGACGCGGACATGCACCTATCCGAGGTATTCAGTCCGGGTGCGCCCGCCGAAACCGCCACCCATGCGATACGGTGGGAATGAGCCCGGTAAATAGGTCGTACGTCAGGTGGAGCAACCATGGCACAGAAGACCATCGTCGAACTCGTCGACGATCTGGACGGCGGTGTTGCCGCGGAGAGCGTCGCTTTCGGCCTGGACGGCGTCGAGTACAACATCGATCTGTCCGCGGCGAACGCGAAACGACTGCGCGATTCGCTGTCGGTCTATGTGGACAGCGCACGCAGGGTGGGCGGCCGCAAGCAGCGGGCCATCGGCAAGCCCGCCGGGCGCACCGGCGACAAGGCGCAGAACCAGGCGATCCGGGAATGGGCGCGCAGCCAGGGCGCGCAGATCTCCGATCGCGGCCGCATCCCGTCCGACCTGGTCGCCCGTTTCCAGGCCGCGCACGGCGGCTGAAATTCCCGCCAGCTGGGAAAAAGGGATGCGCCGGCCCGTCAGCGGGACAGCGGGCCGGGCGCGTCGTCGCGAATTGTGTAATCCCCCACCCCGAGCTGCCACCCGGCCCCTTACTTAGTCTAGCCTAACCTTACCTACGGGCAAGGGAGGCGCGGGTGAGCACGACCGGACGGGACGTCCTCCGCCGTTCGATCGCGGGACAGCGACGACAGCTGACGGCGGCATCGCTGCTGACCGCGGGCCACCAGGGCGGCGAGGCGCTGGTGCCGGTGGTCATCGGTGTGGTGATCGACCAGGCCGTCGCCGGCGCGTCGCTGCTGACGCTGGTGGCCTGGCTGGCCGCGCTCGGCCTGCTGTTCGCCGGGCTGTCGACCAGCTACCGCTGGGGCGCGCGGTTCGCCGAGCGCGGTGCCGAGCGGGCCGCGCATGAACTGCGGCTGGACATCGCGCGCCGGGTGCTGCACCCCGGCGGCGGAGCCGAGGCTCTCGCCGGCGAGCTGGTCAGCATCGGCACCTCGGACGCCAAGCGGGTCGGCGCGCTCAACGGCGTCCTGCCGTTCGCCGCCGCCGGCCTGGCCGGTCTGCTGGTCACGGCGATCGCGCTGCTCACCCGGTCCATTCCGCTGGGGCTGCTGGTGCTGCTGGGCACGCCGCCGATCCTGTACGTCGCCCACCTCATCGGGAAGCCACTGGAGCGCCGCAGCGAAGCGGAGCAGGAACGTTCGGCCTTCGCCTCCGGCGTCGCCACGGACCTGGTCGCCGGCCTGCGGGTGCTCAAGGGCGTCGGCGCCGAGCGAGCGGCGGTCGATCGTTATCGCAAGACCAGTCAGGATTCGCTGCGCGCGACGCTTCGAGCCGCCCGGGCCCAGGCGTGGCACAACGGGGCGCTGCTCGCGCTGACCGGCATCTTCATCGCCGTCGTGGCGCTGGTCGGCGGCTATCTCGCCGCTGCCGGCTCGATCAGCATCGGCGACCTGGTCGCCGCGGTCGGCCTGGCCCAGTACATGATCACGCCGTTCTCCATCTTCTCCTGGGTCAACGGCGAGTTGGCGCAGGCCCGGGCCTCGGCCGGGCGCATCGCCGACGTGCTGACCGCGCCGCCGTCGGTCGGGGCCGGCGGCAACGACCTGCCGACGCCGTCGACCGGGCACGTCCAGGTGCGGGCGCTCAGCCGCGGCGCGCTGCGGGACGTCGACTTCGAGGCCCGGCCGGGCGAGCTGCTCGGTGTGGTCGCGACCGACCCGGCCGCCGCCACCGACCTGCTCGACTGCCTGGGCCGCAGCGTGGATCCCGGCACCGGCTCGGTCTCGGTCGACGCCGTCGATCTGTCCACTGTGGACCCGAACCGGGTGCGGGAGGTGGTCCTGGTCGCCTCGCACGACGCCGACCTGTTCGCCGGCACGATCGCGGAGAACATCTCGGCCGGGCCTCGGGTGGACGAGGCCGTGACGGCCGCGGCGGTCGACGAGGTGGCCAGCGCGCTGCCCGACGGCGTCGCGACCGCCGTGACCGAGCGGGGGCGGTCGCTGTCCGGCGGGCAGCGCCAACGCGTCGCGCTGGCCCGTGCGTTGGCCGTCGACGCCCCGGTGCTGGTGCTGCACGACCCGACCACCGCGGTCGACACCGTCACCGAAGCCCGGATCGCCGCCGGTCTGGCCGAGCTGCGACGCGGCCGCACGACGATCATCGTGACCACCAGCCCGGCGCTGCTGGCCGCGACGGACCGGGTGGTGCTGCTCGATGACGGCCGAATAGTCGACCAGGGCAGCCATGCCGTGCTCGCGGCGCGGGCCGACTACCGGGCGGCGGTGCTGGCATGACCCGTCAACTCCTTCCGGTGGCCGACGGCCGCCGCGTTCGCGCCGTCGTCGGCGAGCTGCTCGGCCGGGCCAGGGGCCGCACGGCGGCCGCGTTCGGGACGCTGGTCGCGGCCACCGCGATCGGACTGCTCACCGCTCCCCTGCTGGGCCGCATCATCGACCTCGTCGCCGGCCACCGGCCGGCGGCCGAACTCGTGACGCCGGTGGTGGAACTGGTCCTGGTCGCCGTGGCCGGCGCGGTCGCGACGGCGGTCGGCACGTCACTGGTGGCGCGGCTGGGCGAGACGATCCTGGCCGAGCTGCGCGAGCGGTTCGTCGCCCGCGCCCTGGGCCTGCCGCTGGACCAGCTGGAAAAGGCCGGTTCCGGCGACCTCACCACGCGCGTGACCAATGATGTGTCGGTGGTCGCCGACGCCGTCCGGCAGGCGCTGCCGGAGCTGGGCCGGTCGGTGCTGACCGTCGTGCTGACGCTGGGCGCGCTGGCCGTCCTGGACTGGCGGTTCCTGCTGGCCGCGCTGATCGCCGTGCCGGTGCAGCTGCACACCGTGCGCTGGTACGTGCCGCGGGCCAGGCCGCTGTACGCGAGCCAGCGCGAAGCCGTTGGCACGCAACAGCAGCAGCTGCTGGACACGATCGGCGGCGCGCGGACCGTACGGGCCTTCCGGCTGTCCGACGCGCATCTGAACCGGGTGCGGGAGCGCTCCGACGTCGCGGTCAACCTTGCGCTGCAAGGGGTTCGGTTGGTCACCCGGTTCTACGCGCGGCTCAACCTGGCCGAGTTCGTCGGCCTGTCGGCCGTGTTGGCCACAGGTTTTGTGCTCGTCGGGGACAACTCGGCGACCGTCGGTGTGGCCACCGCCGCCGCGCTGTACTTCCACAGCCTGTTCGGGCCGATCACCACCGCGCTGGCGCTGGTCGACGACGCCCAGGCCGCGGCGGCCAGCCTGTCCCGGCTGATCGGCGTGGCCGACCTGCCGCCGGCCGCCGAGCCGGTCACGCCCGGCCGTCCGGTCGACGCCTCGGTCAAGACCGCCGGGGCCGGATTCTCCTATGTGGACGGTCATCCGGTGCTGCGGGACGTGGACATCGCCGTCGCGCCGGGCGAGCGGGTGGCGCTGGTCGGGGCCAGCGGGGCCGGCAAGACCACGTTGGCCAAGCTGATCGCCGGCATCCACCGGCCGACCGCCGGGTCCATCACGCTCGGTGGCGTGCCGCTGGAGGAGCTGGGTTCGGAGGGCATCCGCCACACCCTGGCGCTGATCAGCCAGGAGGTGCACGTGTTCGCCGGTCCGCTGGCCGAGGACCTGCGCCTGGCCGGGCCCGCAGCCACCGACGACGAGTTGCGGGCCGCGTTGGCCAAGGTCGGGGCACTGTCCTGGGTGGACGGTCTGCCCGATGGCCTCGGCACCGTGGTCGGCGAGGGCGGGCACCAGCTGACCGTCACCCAGGCCCAGCAATTGGCTTTGGCGCGCCTCGTGCTGGCCGATCCGCCCATCGCCATTCTCGACGAGGCCACCGCCGATGCCGGCAGCGCCGGTTCCCGCGTGCTGGAGGCTTCCGCCGCCGCGGCATTGGCCGGCCGCACCGCATTGGTCGTGGCCCACCGCCTCACCCAGGCCGCCGCGTCCGATCGCATTGTCGTGCTCGATGCCGGCGCCGTCGTCGAAACCGGCACCCACGACGAATTGGTCGCCGCCAACGGCCAATACGCCACCCTCTGGACCACCTGGTCCGGACAACGGGCCTAAAGCCGTGAAGGGGGCTTTCCCGCACTCCGAGTGCGGGAAAGCCCCCCTTCACGCGTTAACGACGGCCGGCGGGCTACGAATCCATGGCGTCGGCCAGCGACTTCGGGCGCATGTCGGTCCAGTTCGCCTCGACATGGTCGAGACAAGCCTGCCGGGCGTCCGGCCCGAAGGCCGTGGTCCAGCCGGCCGGCACGTCGATGGCCGCCGGCCACAGGCTGTGCTGACGCTCGGCGTTGACCAGCACCAGATAGGTGCCGTCCTGGTCCTCGAACGGGTTAGTCACAGGCCCACCTCGCTGACGCTCGACGGGTCTGCGACCCAGGTCCCTGTGCTCAATGGTTCAAGCTCGGTCACGGCTGCCTCCTCAGGCGGTGATGTCGGTGCGGGCGCCCTTGACGACCTCGGTCAGCTTCTGGATCACCGGGGTGGCCAGCACGGGGTTGAAGCGGGGCTCGGTCGACCAGTCGGCGACCTGGCCGGCCCTGACCGCGGGGATCTGGGCCCAGGTGGGGATCTCGGCCAGCTGTGGCTTGGACAGGGCGAAGGTGCGGCTGTCGGACAGGATCAGGTCGGCCGGGTACTTGCCGGCCTGCTCCCAGCTCAACGTCTCGAAGTAGTCGTCGGGGCCGCTGCCGTCGACGATGTCCAGGCCGAGGTCGCGATAGTAGGACAGGTCGGCGAAGAACTCCGGCTTGCAGACGTACAGGTTGTCCTTGTCGCTGGAGACCACCAGCACCTTCAGCCCCGGCCTGGCCTTGACCGCGGCCCTGAAGTCGTCGGAGGCCTGCTGGAAGTCGGCCTTGGCCTTGGTGATCGTCGGCGACGTGGCATCGCCGCCCAGCGCCACCGCGAGCTCCTGGTAGCGCTGGATGACCTTGGGCAGCGTGGCCTTGTACTCCGACAGCGCGACGACCGGCGCGATCTGCTGCACCTTGCCCAGCAGGTCGTCCTTGAGCACCCACAGGTCGGTGGGCTTGGCCCCGGTCAGGCCGGTGACGACGAGATCGGGCTTGAGGGCGGCGAACTTCTCCAGGCTGAAGTCGTCCCAGGCGTTGCCGATGGAGGTCTCGGCGGCCAGGTCGATGTTGCCGGCCTGGATCTCCTTCTTGCCGTCGGCCGTCTTCTGCGGGCCGAAGACGCCGATCGCGTGCACGCCGTAGTCCCACAGCGCGGCGGCGGAGCTGGCGTAGGCCACGACACGGGTGGGCCGCTGGTCGCGGGACGCCTTCTGGTTGCGGTCGTCGGTGAACGACCACGGCCCGCCGGCGGCGTTCGCGGGCTGCGCGCCGCCGTTGCCGCAGGCGGCCAGGGCCACGGTGGCCGCGACCCCGCCCGCCCCGATCAGGAATCCACGTCTGCTGAGCGCGGCACGCACCATGATGACCTCTCGCCGAATCTTAGGTTAGGCACACCTTAGTTACGGGCCGCGGCGGCGGCAACCTCCCGGCCGGGGCGCTGCGTCGGGTCGCCCGGCACCGGCTCGGCCGGGTCGTGACCGAGGTGGACCTGGCGGTTGTCCGCGTCCACGTGCACCACCCGCGGCTTGTGTCGGGCCCGCTCGGCCTCGTCGACCTGCGCGTAGGTGATGATGATCACCAGGTCTCCCGGGTGCACGAGGTGCGCGGCGGCGCCGTTGACGCCGATCACGCCGGAGCCGGGCTCGCCGGTGATGGCGTAGGTCTCCAGGCGCGCGCCGTTGGTGATGTCGACGATCTGGACCCGCTCGCCCTCCACGATGTCGGCCGCGGCCATCAGATCGGCGTCGATGGTCAGCGAGCCGACGTAGTGCAGGTCGGCCTGGGTCACCGTGGCCCGGTGGATCTTGCCGTTCATCAGCGTGCGGTGCATGGGCTACCTCGCGTCTCGGGTCAGCAGCGCGGCCAGACCGGCCGCGGTGGAGGTGCGGAAGAACTCGGCGATGGGGATCTCGGCGCCCAGCCGCGCGGCGATCCGGTTGCGCAGGACCACCAACAGCATGGAATGGCCGCCGAGGGTGAACAGGTCGTCGTCGGCCCCGACCGTGTCGAGCGCCAGCACCTCGGCGAAGACCTCGCAGACGGCCCGTTCGGTCGGCGTCACCGGGGCTCGACCGCCGGTGCTCAGCTCGGGCACGGGCAGCGCTGCCCGGTCAAGCTTTCCGTTGCGGGTCACGGGGAACGCTTCCAGCGGCACGATGGCCGCGGGGACCATGTACTCCGGCAGCGACCGAGCCACATGCTCCCGGAGCAGCCTCGGATCGGCGGTCCCGGGCGTGGTGTACGCGACGAGCCGCTTGTCCCCCGGCCGGTCCTCGCGCACCACGACCAGGGCCTGCTCGACGTCCTCGTGCCGGGCCAGCACGGTCTCGATCTCGGCCGGCTCGATCCGGAAGCCGCGGATCTTGACCTGGTCGTCGCCGCGGCCGAGGTACTCCAGCTGCCCGTCGCCGCGCCAGCGGGCGAGGTCGCCCGTGCGATACATCCGCTCCCCCGCCGGCCCGAACGGATCGGCCACGAAGCGCTCGGCGGTCAGCTCGGGCCGCCCGAGGTAGCCGCGGGCCAAGCCGGCGCCGGCGATGTACAGCTCGCCGCGCACGCCCGGCGGCACCGGGTTCAGCCCCTCGTCCAGCACGTACGCCCGGACGTTGCCGACCGGCCGGCCCACTGCCGGCCGGTCGCCGTCGCGGACCCGCCCGACCAGCGCGTCGACGGTGGCTTCCGTTGGGCCGTAAAGGTTATACGCCTCCGTGCCGGGCAGTTCGCGGAGTGTCTCCCACAGCTGCTGGGGCACGGCCTCGCCGCCGACGCCGACGACCGCCAGCGCACACCGGCCGTCCTTGACCACACCGGCCGCGGCCAGCTGCGCGAAATGGGACGGCGTGAGCTCGATGAAGTCCAGCTTCTTGTCGATCACCACCGCGGCCAGCAGGTCGGGATCGCGGCGGGTGTCGTCGTCCACCACGTGCACCTCGTGCCCGTCCAGCATCCACAGTTGCGGCTGCCAGGAGGCGTCGAAGAAGAACGCCCACGCGTGGCCGACCCTGAGCTGCCGGCCGGCGGCTTCGACGGCCGGGCGGTACAAGGTCTCGCGGTGGCTGTGGAACAGGTTCATCAGGCCGGAGTGCGGAATCACCACGCCCTTCGGGCGGCCGGTCGAACCGGAGGTGTAGAGCACGTAGGCCGGGTTGGACGGGGCCGGCGGGGTCAGCGTGGCGTCACTGTCCACAATGTCCTCGACGAACAGGACGTTGTTGCCAGGGACTTCGACGGCCAGCTTTCGGGTTGTCAGTGCCAGTGTGGCCCCGTCGAGCACGGCCGCGATGCGCTCGGCCGGCTGGTCCGGGTCGACGGGCAGGTAGGCCGCGCCGGACTTGAACACGCCGAAGATCGCCTCGACGACCGCGGCCGATCGCGGCAACACCAGCGCCACAATGGCTTCCGGGCCGGCGCCGTGCGTGGTCAGCCAGCGGGCCAGCCGGTCGGTGCTGGCGGCGAACTCGGCGAACGTCAGGCTGCGGTGGGCATCGCTCAGAGCGGTCGCCCGAGGCGTGGCCGCAACCTGGGCGGCCAGCCGATCCACCACCGTCGGCGCGGTCGTGGTCAGAGGTTGCCCGGCGCCCCACTCATACATGATCCGTTGCCGCTCCGCGCTTTCCAGCACGTCGATGCGGCTCAGCGGCCGGTCCGGGTCGGCCACCGCGGCGGCCATCAGGCGCACCAGGCGTTCGGCCAGGGTGCGGGCGGTGGCCTCGTCGAACAGGTCGAGGCTGAACTCCAGCTCGCCGTCGATGCCGTCCACACCGGCGGTTTCGACCAGGTCGAAGGACAGGTCGAACTTGGCCGGCCGCAGCCCCGTGTCCCGATAGGACGCCGGCAGCCCCAGCAATTCCTCGCGCCCGGCGGTCGAGTGGTAGACCGCGAGCATGACCTGGAACAGCGGGTGCCGGGCCAGCGAGCGGGGTGGGTTGAGCAGCTCGACCAAGTGCTCGAACGGCAGGTCCTGGTGGGCGTACGCGGCCAGGTCGGCCTCACGCACCCGGGACAGCAGCCCATGGAACGTCGGGTCGCCGCCGGTGTCGGTGCGCAACACCAGCGTGTTGACGAAGAATCCGGCGAGCTCCTCCAGCGCATGGTCGGTACGGCCGGCGATCGGCGTGCCGAGCGGGATGTCCGAGCCGGCGCCGAGCCGGGTCAGCAGGGCGGCCAGCGCCGCCTGCAACACCATGAACGTGCTGGTGTCACTGCCGTTCGCCAGCTTGCGCAGGCCACGGTGCACGTCGGCCGGGACCGTGAACGGGACGACACCGCCACGATTGGTCGACCGGGCCGGACGCTGCCGGTCGGCCGGCAGCGCCAGCTCGTCCGGGAGGCCGGCGAGGGCGTCCCGCCAGAACGCGGCCTGCTGGCCAAGCCGGCTGTCCGGGTCGTCGGCGCGACCGAACACCGCCCGCTGCCACAATGTGTAGTCGACGTACTGCACCGGCAGCGGCGTCCACTGTGGAGCGCGGCCACGGCGGCGGGCGGCGTAGGCAGTGTCCAGGTCGCGCTTCAGCGGCGGCAGGGACCAGCCGTCGCCGGCGATGTGGTGCACCAGCAGCACCAACACGTGCCGCTCGGCGCTCACCGAGACCAGTGTGCCGCGTATCGGGATCTCGCGGCCCAAGGCGAAGCAGTACCCGGCGGCCTCGGCGACACGGGCCGCGAGTTCGTCCTCTGTGGACACTGTCAGGTGTAACACCGGCTCAACTTCGGGCAGCACGACCTGTCGCGGCGTGCCGTCCTCTTCGAGGATCACCGTACGCAGAACCTCATGGCGGGCAACAACATCGGCCAGCGCGGCGGCGAGCGCCGCGGTGTCGACCGGTCCGGTCAGCTCCCAGGCCCACGGGATGTTGTAGGTCGGGCTCGGCCCGTCGAGCCGGTCGAGGAACCAGAGCCGCTGCTGCGCATACGACAGCGGCAGCGCCGCCGGCCGCTCGGCCCGGGTCAGCGCCGGGCGTCGGCCGCGGCCGACGTCGAGCAACTCGGCCAACCGGGCCGGAGTGGGGGCGTCGAAGACCGCACGGATCGGCGTCTCGACACCGAGCATCGCCCTGAGTCGGCTGACCAGCCGGGTGGCGAGCAGGGAATGTCCGCCCAGCGCGAAGAATCCGTCGTCCGGGCCGACCGCCGGCACGCCGAGCACGTCCGCGAACAGGTCGCAGAGTGCCTGCTCGACCGGGGTCCGCGCGGCCCGCTCGGTGGTGTGAGTCGCCGGCGCGGGCAGGGCTCGCCGGTCCAGCTTTCCGTTGGCGTTGACCGGGAACTCCGGCAGCACGACGATGGCCGACGGCACCAGGTGGTCGGGCAGCTTCGACGCCAGGCGTTTGCGCAGCGCCGCCGGGTCGCCGGCCGGCTCCACGTAGGCCACCAGGCTGTCGCCGCGCGCCATGACGACGGCCCGGGCCACCGCCGGATCTTCGGTCAGCACGGCCTCGATCTCGCCCGGCTCGACCCGGAAGCCCCGGACCTTGATCTGCTGGTCGGCCCGGCCCAGGAACTCCAGCGCGCCGTCGGCGCGGCGGCGAACCACGTCTCCGGTGCGATACATCCGGGTGCCGGGCGGGCCGAAGGGGTCCGGCAGGAAGCGTTCCGCGGTGCGGGCCGGCCGGCCCAGGTAGCCGCGGGCCAGACCCGCGCCGGCCAGATAGAGCTCACCCCGGACACCCGGCGGCACCGGGCGCAACCGTTCGTCCAGCACATAGGCGCGGGTGTTGGCGATCGGGCGGCCGATCGGCACCGGCCCGTCCTCGGCCCCGCAGGTGTGGATCAGGCTGTCGCCGGCCACCTCCGAGCAGCCGTACAGGTTGACCAGCCGCGCGTTCGGCCAGCGGCTCGCCACCCGCTCGGCCAGCGTCGAGGACAGCACCTCGCCACTGGTGATCCACGTCGTCACCGAGTCGAACGCGCCGGCCGGAGCGTCTTCGACGAACCTGGCCAGCAGGCTCGGCACCACGGTCAGCACCTGGGCCCCGCTACGGCTGATCAACTCGGCCAGGGCCAAGGGGTCGGCGGCGGTGGTGTCGTCGGCCAGGATCACCGGGTCGCCGGCGACGAGGCCGCCGAGCAGCTCGGTCGAGCCGTCGATGAACGTCAAGGCGCTCTTGGCGATCCGCGAGCCGGACAGATGGCCACGGCCCCAGTGCAAACGGTTGGCCAGCGCGCGCTGCGTGCCGGCGACCGCCTTGGGCCGGCCGGTCGAGCCGGACGTGAAGATCACGTACGACGGATGGCCGGGGTGGACCGCCGGCCAGGTGGCCAGCTCGGGCCCGGTCGCGTCGGGACGCACGAGCTTGTCGCCGAAGCCGTCGGCCGCGATGACCAGATGTGGTGCGGCGTCGGCGAGCATGAGCTCGATGCGCTCGGCCGGGTGGTTCAGGTCCAGCGGCAGGTAGGCCGCGCCGGTCTTGAGCACCGCCAGGATCGCGGTGACGAGGTCGATCGAGCGCGGCAGCGCGACGGCCACCACACGCTCCGGACCAGCGCCCCGGGCGATCAGCCCACGGGCCAGTTTCGTGACGCGAGCGTCGAGTTCGGCGTAGGTCAGGCTCTCGTCGCCGAACACCAGCGCCGTGGCTTCGGGCGTGCGAGCGACCTGGGCGGCGAACAGCTCGGCGGCGGTTTGCGCCGGCAGGGCCGTCGCGGTCTCGTCGACCAGCTGCGCCCGCTCGGCCTCGGTCAGCAGGTCGATGTCGCCGATCCGGGCATCGGGGTCGGCCACCGCCGCGCGCAGCAGTTCCCGCAGCCGGACCAGGATCGCCTCCACGTCGGCCCGGTCGAAGACGTCGCTGTTGTACTCGGCGGTGCCGCGGACACCGGCCTGGTCGCCCACGAAGAACACCAGGTCGGCGCGGGAGGTGCCGGTGTCGAACGGCTCCTCCTCGACGGTCAGCCCGGGCAGCGTGACGTCGGCGACGGCGTTGTTCTGCCAGGCCAACATGGTCTGGAACAGCGGGTGATGGGCCAGCGACCGCGCCGGGTTCAGCGCCTCCACCAACCGCTCGAACGGCACGTCCTGATGCGCGTACGCATCCAGGCTGCGCTCACGAACCCGGGCCACCAGGTCACGGAACGACGGATCGCCGCCGGTGTTCACCCGCAGCACCACCGTGTTCACGAAGAACCCGACCAGATCGTCCAACGCCTGATCGGTCCGGCCGGCGATCGAGGTGCCGATGGGGATGTCCGTGCCGCCGCCGAGCCTCGACAGCAAGGCCGTCAGACCGGCGTGCACCACCATGAAAACGCTTGCGCCACAGGAACGCGCCAGCTCGACGATGCCACTGTGGAGCTCGGCGTCCCAGGCGAAGCCGAACTGCTCGCCACGGTAGCTGGCCTCGGCCGGATGCGGTCGCCGGGTTGGCAGCTCGATGCGTTCCGGCAGGTCGGCCAGGGCCTCTCGCCAGTACGCCAGCTGCGGCTCGATCACCGCCTCGCCGAGGGCTTCCCGCTGCCACAGCGTGTAATCCGCGTACTGTACCGGCAGTCCGGTCCACTGTGGAGCTTTGTCGGCCCGACGGGCCGCGTAGGCCGTGGCCAGGTCGCGCCACAGCGGGGCGATCGACCAGCCGTCGGAGGCGATGTGGTGGAACACCAGCACCAGGACGTGCCGCCGCTCGTCGAGGCACAGCAGCGTGACCCGGAGCGGGAGCTCGGATTCCAGCTGGAACACCGTGTTCGCCGCTTCGGACACCGCGGCGGCCAGCGTGCCTTCCGTGACGGCGTGAACGGGCAGCGGGACCTCGACGTCGTCGAGGACGAGCTGCCGGGCCTCGCCGTCGATCTCGGGGAACACCGTCCGCAGCGCTTCGTGCCTGGCGACGACGTCGTTGAGCGCGAGACGCAGCGCCTCGACGTCGAGGGTGCCGGTGAGGCGGACCGCGTTCGGCATGTTGTAGGTGGCCGACGGACCTTCGAGGCGGTGCAGGAACCACAGTCGCTGCTGGGCGAACGACAGCGGCAGCACGTCCGGCCGGGGCTCGACCCGAACGAGGGCCGGTCGCGTCACCGCTGAGTCCATTGTGGACATAAGCGATGCCAGCCCGGCGACGGTCTGCGTCTCGAACACCGAGCGCAGCTGGAGCTCCACGCCGAACACCGAACGCAGGCGGGCGACCAGGCGGGTGGCCAGCAGTGAATGGCCGCCGAGGGCGAAGAAGTCGTCGTCGATGCCGACGGAGGCGACATCGAGCACCTCGGCGAACAGTCCACAAAGGACCTCTTCGACCGGGGTCCGCGGCGCCCGGCCGACCGTCGCCTCCTGCACGTCGGCGCTGGGCAAGGCGCGGCGGTCGAGCTTGCCCGAAGCCAGCAGCGGCAGCCGGTCCAGCACCACGTAGGCCGACGGCATCATGTACTGCGGCAACCGATCCCGCACGTGGGCCCGCAGCGACGCCACCAGCGCGCTGTGATCACGTTGACCGGCCGGATTGTTGCCCAGCGCCGCCCGGGCGGCGCGGACCGGCCCGGCCCGGTAGATCCGGGTCGGCGCACCGGTGGTGAACACGACCTCCAACAGGCCGACATCGGCCGTGACGGTCGCATACATCTGGTAGCCCTCGGTCGCCGCAAGCGCTTGCAGGTCCTCCGGGTCGATCCCGGTCCTACCTTCGAGCGTAGTAAGACCCAAACCCGGGTTCACCTCATACAGCGCGCGGACCGCGGCCAACTCGCCGGACAGACGCGCATCGGGCACGCCGGTGAGGCGCAGCCGAACCGGTCGCTCCGCCAGCAGGCGTTCGGCGTCTTCGATCGTGGTGAAGACGGCCACCTGTTCCTCGACCGGGGCCGGCCGCGCCGCCTTGCGCATGATCACGTCGTAGCGGTGCCGGGTCAGCTCGTTGTGCGCCGCGCCGCGCTTCACCAGCACGTCGACGTCGTCGAAGCCCGCGAAGCCGGTGAAGAAGTCCGGGTCGAGCACGAGCTCGCCCTCGCGGGCGATCGCCTGGTCCACCGCAGCTGTGGTGCGACGGCCGTGGCGCAGCTCGGTGCCGGTCCGGAACGCCCTGAGCGAGCGCAGGTTCCGGATGTCGCCGAGGAAGATCACGCCGCCCGGGCGGAGGTGCGCGCCGGCCGTGCGGATCACCTCGGCCAGGTACTCGGTGCTCGGGAAGTACTGCGCGACCGAGTTGATGATCACCGTGTCGAACGGTTCGGCCGGCAGCTCGCCGAGGTCGTGCGCCGGCCGCGCGGCCACGTGCACCTTGGCGGCCAGCTCGGGCGGCAGGGCGCGTCGCAGGTTGCGGACCGCCTGCTCGGACAGGTCGACGCCCCAGTACTCGTCGGCGTGCGGCGCGATCCGGGAGACGATCAGGCCGCTGCCGACGCCGATCTCCAGCACGCGCCTCGGGTGCAGCGACGAGATCCGCTCGATGGTCGCCGCGTGCCACTCCCGCATCTCGTCCAGCGGGATGGGGGTGCCGTCGTAGCTGGAGTTCCAGCCGGCGAAGTTCTCCTCCATGCCGCCGGCCTCGGCGTCCGCGAACACGTCCTCATGCAGCTCATGCCACTCGTCGACGTGGCTGAGTTCGGCCGCCTCGTCGCGCGAGGCCGCCGGCACGACGTAGGCCAGCAGCCGACCGTCCTTGGCGACCACCACCGACTGGCCGACCTGCTCGTGCTCCACCAGCACCGACTCGATCTCGCCCAGCTCGATCCGATAGCCGCGGATCTTCACCTGGTCGTCGGCCCGACCGAGAAACACCAGCCGGCCGTCCGGCAGCCACCGCACCAGGTCACCGGTGCGGTACAACCGATCCCCGCTGCCGAAGGCGTTCGCCACGAACCGCTCCGAGGTCAGCGCGGCACGGCCCAGGTAGCCCCGGGCCAGGCCGGAGCCGGCGAGGTAGAGCTCGCCGACCACGCCGGGCGGCACCGGCCGCAGGCTCGCGTCCAGCACATAGGCCTTCGTGCCCGGGTCCGGAATGCCGATCGGCACGATCGGGCTCTCGGGATCGCACCGGCCCAGGGTCGAGTTGGTGGTGGCCTCGGTCGGCCCGTAGGCGTTGAACATTCGCCGGCCCGGGGCCCACCGCCGCACCAGCTCCGGCGACACCCGTTCCGTGCCGGCCAGCAACACGCTGTCGCGCGGCAGGTCGAGGTCCTCGGGCAGCTCTGCCAGTAACGCCGGTGGGAGGATCATGAAGTTCACGTCGTTGGCGAACGCGTAGTCGACCAAGCCAGCGCCGGGGAAGCGGAGCTCGGACGGCACGACGACGAGCCGGCCGCCGGACAGCAGGCCCAGGCACAGGTCCCAGAACGCCACGTCGAAACTCGGCGAGGCGAACTGCAACACCACGCTCTGCGGGCCGACGCCGAACCGCTCGACCTGGGTCGCGACCAGCTTGGCGACGCCGGAGTGTTGCGACACAACACCCTTGGGGCGGCCGGAGGAGCCCGAGGTGTAGATCACGTAGGCCGCGCTCTCCGGCCGGACCACCACTCCAGGGTCCACTGTGGACATCATGGTCGACTCGTCCACCAGAACCCGCGGCACGTCGGCCGGCAGCTTGGCCTCGACCTCGGCGGTGGTGACGAGGCAGACCGGCGTCGAATCCTCGACCATGAACGCGATCCGGTCGGCCGGGTAGTCGGTGTCCAACGGCAGGTACGCCGCCCCCGACTTCAGCACGGCCAGCTCGGCGATGATCATCTCCGCCGAGCGCGGCACGGCCAGCCCGACCACTCGCTCCGGGCCGGCGCCACGCTCGATCAGCAGGCGGGCCAACTGGTTGGCCCGCGCGTCCAACTCGGCGTAGGTCAGCTGGACGTCGTCGAAGACCAACGCGATCTTGTCCGGCGCCTCCCGCACACGCCGGGCGAACAGGCCCGGGAACGCCTCGGTGCCGGCCGGCTCCAGGTTGCCCGCCCACTGCGTGAGCACCCGGTCGCTCTCGTCGCCGGCCAACAGGTCCAGCGCGCCGATCGGGCGGTCGGGGGCGGCCAGCGCCGCCCGCAGCAGCACCTCCAGCCGGCGCAGGACCGCGTTCGCCCCGGCGTGGTCGAAGACGTCGGTGTTGAACTCCAGCACACCGTCGATGCCGGCGTCCCGCTCGGCGAGCGAGATCGCCAGGTCGAACTTGGAGGTGCCGGTGGTCACCCCGATCTCGGTGACGGTAAGGCCGGGCAGCACCACATCGGCCCTGGTGTTGTTCTGGCCGGCGATCATCACCTGGAACAACGGGTGGTACGACAGCGACCGGGTCGGGTTGAGCAGCTCCACGAGCCGCTCGAAGGGCACGTCCTGGTGGGCGTAGGCGTCGAGGTTGCGCTCGCGGACCCGGCCGATGAGCTCACGGAACGAGGGCTCGCCGGACGTGTCGACGCGCAGCACCAAGGTGTTGACGAAGAATCCGACCAGGTCGTCCAGCGCCTGGTCCGTCCGGCCGGCGATAGGCGAACCGATCGGCACGTCGGTGCCCGCGCCGAGACGGGTCAGCAGCGCGGCCAGGGCCGCGTGTACGACCATGAACACGCTGGCCCCGCACTCATGGGCCACTGTGGACAGTCGGGAGTGCAGCTCGGCGTCCCAGGCGAAGGTGTGCAGTTCGCCCTGGAACGTCGCGGTCGCGGGATGCGGCCGGTCCAGCGGCAGCTCGATCCGCTCCGGCAGGCCGTCCAGCGTCTCGCGCCAATAGTCCGACTGCGCCGACAGCACGCTGTCCGGATCGTCCTCGCTGCCCAGCAGTTCCTGCTGCCACAGCGTGTAGTCCGCGTACTGCACCGGTAGTTCCATCCACTGTGGAGCTCTACCGTCGAGGCGTGCGGTGTAGGCCGTGGCGAGGTCGCGCCACAGCGGGGCCATCGACCAGCCGTCGGAGGCGATGTGGTGGAACACCAGGGCCAGCACGTGCTCCCGGTCGCTCAGGCGCAGCAGTTCGGCCCGCATCGGCACGCGTCGTTCGAGGTCGAACGGCCCCCGCACCAAGCCGGTCAACACGGCGTCGAAGTCCTCGGGTGCGACGTCCCGCAGACCTAACGTCACGCTGGCGTCGTCCAGGATGTCCTGGTACGGCACACCATCACGCTGTGGGAAGCGGGTACGCAGCGCCTCGTGCCGGCCGACCACATCGGACAGTGCGACGGCCAACGCGTCGACGTCGACATCGCCTTCGAGGCGCATGGCCAACGGCACGTTGTAGGTGGCGGACGGGCCCTCGAACTGGTCAAGGAACCACAGCCGCCGCTGCGCTCCCGACAGCGGCACCAGCTCCGGGCGCTCCCGGCGGGTCGGCGACGGACGGGAGGCCGAGCCGGCCGAGCCGAGCAGCCCGGCCAGGCCGGCCGCGGTCGGCGTCTCGAACACCGACCTGACCTCCAGCTCCACGCCGAACTCGGCCCGCACCCGGGCGACGAGCCGGGTGGCCAGCAGCGAGTGGCCGCCGAGAACGAAGAAGCTGTCGTCCGGGCCGACCCGCGGCAGGCCCAGGATCTCGGCGAACAGCCCGCACAGCTGTCGCTCGGCCGGGGTGGCCGGCTCACGGTCCGAGCTCGCGACGACCGGGTCCGGCGACGGCAGCGCGCGGCGGTCGAGCTTGCCGTTGGCCGTCACGGGCAGCGCGTCCAGGACCACGATGGCCGACGGCACCATGTGCTCGGGCAGCCGGTCCTCGGCCAGCGCGCGGAGCTCGGTGACCAGGGCCGTCACGTGACGGAACCGGCCGGGGTTTCCGGTGTAGGACAGAAGTTGTTCGGTGCCAGCGGGGAAAGCGCCCACTGGGAATCGATCGTCGGCGGCGAAGACGACGTCCACCGAGCCGTCGCCGGTGGTAGACCACGTGACGGCGGTGCGGCGGCCCATTCGGGCGCCGAGCCGATACCAGTCCTCCGGGTCGATGCCGTCGGCGGTACGGCCGTTGGGCACGCCGTCCACGCGGAGCTCGCGCCCGTCGCCGAGCAGACCGGCCACCTGGTCCATAGTGGACACCTCGGTGCCCCAGGCGACGGCCTTCCGACTCACCGGCCGCACGCGGTCGGGGTCGGTGTGCAACACGACGTCGTAGCGGTACTGGGTGAGCTCGTTGACCGCCCGGCCCCGCTTGACCCGGATGTCCGCGCCGGCGATCCCGTCGATTCCGGCGAAGAACTCCGGGGCGACCAGGAGTTCCTTCTCGCGCAGCAGCCGCTGCTCGACGCGGTCGGCTTCGCCGCGAGCCTGCGCCACAGCGGTGTGGAAGGCTCGCACCTGCCGCAGGTCGCGGACGTCGCCGATGACCACGGCACCGCCGGGAGCCAGCAGCTCCAATGCCTTGCGCAGCACGTCGAGCAGGTAGGTGCCGCTGGGGAAGTACTGAACAACAGAGTTCAGGACGATGGTGTCGAAGTAGCCCGTGGGCAGGCCCGGGAGGTCGGCGGCGTCGGCCGTGCGCAGCTCGACCTTGCCGGCCAGCGCCGGATCGTTGGCGACCCGGCGGCCGAGCGAGGCGATGACCTCGGCCGAGAAGTCGGTGCCCCAATAGCTTTCGCAGTGCGGGGCCAGCTCGGTCAGCAGCAGGCCGGTGCCGACGCCGAGCTCCAGCACGCGGCGCGGCTCGAGCTCGGCGATCCGGGCCACCACGGCATCGCGCCACTCGCGCATCTCGGGCAGCGGGATCGGCTCGCCGGTGTAGCTGGAGTTCCAGCCGACGAATTCGTCGCCTTCCGCGGCGTACATGGAGTCGTAGAGCGCGCGCCACTCGCCGACCTGCTCGGTCTGCTCGACCGGCGCCGCGTCCTCGGCCGCCGGCACGACGTAGCCGACCAGGCGGACGTCGCCGGGCCGGTCCTCGCGCGGCACGACCACCGCGTGGGCAACGCCTTCGTGGCTGGCCAGCGTGGCGGCGATCTCCCCCGGTTCGATGCGGAAGC
>DASWRQ010000054.1:0-8628 GCA_036403095.1 Kutzneria sp.
CACCGTGCCGCTCGGGTTCGGCTCCAACTCCATCACCGCCGGCGTTTCCGCCGCCGGCAACCGAACCGGTTACGCCCACACCACCGTCACCGGCGATCTCGTCGGCGGCACCACCATCCTCGACACCGCCGATCCGGCCGGCGACGACAACGGCCCCGGCACGTTCCAGTATCCGACCGCCCCCGACTTCGCCCCCGGTTCCTTCGACATCACCCGGTTCCAGGCGATCACCTTGGGCGACACGGTTTATCTGCGCACAACCTTGCGCAACCTGGTGCCCACCTTCGGCAACACCATGGGCGCTCAGCTCGTCGACATCTTCGTCGGCACCCCCGGCGAACCGACCTCCACCGCCGCGCCCTTCCCGTCCCGCAACTACCAGGTTTCCCCGTGGTCCCAACGCATCGAGCTCCAGGGCTTCGCCTCGCCCGCATGGCTCGACGCCGCCGGGCACCAGGTCGGCACCCCCACCGCCGCCGTGGCGTCGGTGGACACCAAGACCATCACCGTCGCCTTACCCAGGGCCGCTTTCGGCCAGCCCGGCCCCGGTTGGACGTTCTCGGTCGTGCTCACCGGCCAGGACGGCTTCAACCCCGACCAGGCCCGGTCGTTCGCGGCCACCCCCGGCGGCTACCAGTTCGGTCTCTGTCCCGTCGGTGGCACTGCGCCGATCTGCGCCATCGACCCGGCCACCGCGCCCAAGGCCGTCGACACCGTGCCCGCGTCCCAACTGGATCCGACGAAGGGACAGGTCGTGATCAACGCCGTGGCCGTGCCGTAGCGGGAAGGGGGCTTTCCCGCACTCCGACTGCGGGAAAGCCCTCTTCACAGCAACCCGTGGTGGCCCTGGGCGTCGCGGTCCGTGCGGTCCCGGTAGGTCGATTGCCTTGCGCGGCAATGGTTACTGGTGCACCAGCGGCGGTGTTGCTTGCCGGGGGAGCGGTGGCGGCTCGCGGCGGGCCGCGGTCCAGTCGATCACCGTCGCGCTGGCGTTGTCCCGGCCGCCGAGCGCCGCCGCCGCCTCGATCAACGCCTGGGCCGGCCGGTCGGCGGTGGTGAGCTCGCGGTGCATGGCGACGGCCGGCACGACCTTGTGCACGCCGTCGGTGGCCAGCAGCAGGCCGGAGCCGCTGGTGCGGACCTGGGTCCAGCCGATCTGGTCGGTGGTGGTGGTGCGCACGGTGTTGGTGACGATGTGCTCCATGCGGGGCGTGGTCGGCCGCAGCTGGGAGCGCAGGTAGGCGGCGACGGTCTGGTCCGAGGTCAGCTGGTGCAGGGTCCGCTCATCCCACAGGTAGGCCCGGCAGTCGCCGACCCAGGCGATGCGGTAGCCGGTGCTGACCCGGTCGGTGAAGGGCATCGCGACGATCAGCACGCAGTCGTCCTCGTCCAGCAGCAGAGCCTGCTGGGCGGCGAGCACGGCCTGGATGGCGCCCTGGGCGACGGGGGTGGCCACGGCTGCGGCGGCGGCCTTGCGCGCGGCCTCGGCGGACCGCTGGGTGTCGCCGATGCCGTCGGCGACGGCGAAGACGAGCTCGCCGGTGGCCGGGTCGCGCCGGGTGGACACGGCGTCGGCGTTGACGGCCCGCAGGTTGCGCTCGCTGGCGGTGTCCCAGCGGATGTCGAGATCGTGGTGCACGGCGATCTCCTCCCCGAACTCGGCGGTAGCAGGCAGCCCACCGCACACGACCAGGTTCGCGGACTCGCCTGTGAGGACGCTGAGACGGTCGTAGTCAATTGCTGAGGGAATTCGGGGTCCCGCTCTGCCTACTGCGTTCGCCGCGCGAGCCCGAAGCGTAGGGCATGGATACCCGCCACACCGGCTTATGCAACCGTAGCGTGTCCGTAGATCACCCAGTTGGCGGCTTGATCCACTGTGGACACCACGGTATCCGCAGGTGAGGGCGGTCTTCGGGCGATCACCACCGGTAGGCCGAGCTGTCGGGCGGCGGCCAGTTTGGCGTCGTCGCCCCCGCTCTCCTTGGTCACGATCACGTCGATGTGGTGGGTGCGCAGCAGGCCGAGCTCCGATTCGACGGTGAACGGGCCGCGGGCCAGCACTGCCCTGATGGGCACGTTCGGTTGCTCGATCGACCTGGCCAGCAGCCACATGTCACTGAGACGGACGAAGGGAGCCAGCTCCTGGCGGCCGACCGTGAGCAATGCGCGCGTACCGACCGCGGGCAGCAGCTCCGCCGCCTCGGCCACCGAGTCCACCCAACGCCAGTCGTCGCCCTCGACCGCATGCCACCCCGGCCGCCGCAGCACCAGAAACGGCAGCCCGAGCTCGGCGGTGGCCGTCGCCGCCGAGGCCGTGATGCGCGCCGCGAACGGATGCGTGGCATCGATCACGGCGGTCACCTGCTCGTCACGCAGCCACGAGATCAGGCCCGAGACGCCGTCGAAGCCGCCGATCCGGACCTCGCCCGGCGGCAGGTGAGGCCGGCTCACACGCCCGGCGAGCGAGGTGACGACGCGCAGCCCCACCACCGGGGCCAGGGCCTCGGCGAGCAGGCGGGCCTCGGTGGTGCCGCCCAGCACGAGCACGGTCCTGGCCATCGCCGCACGATAGCCTGCACGGGTGGCCCGTACGGAATGTGACGACCTCGGCCGGGAGGTGACCCTGCCGGACAAGGTGCGCCGGGTGGTGTCGCTGGTGCCGTCGCTGACGGAGGCGATCGCGGCGATCGACGCCGGCCTGCTCGTGGCGGCCACCGACTGGTGCACCCACCCGGCCGACCTGGACGTGGAGCGGATCAGGGGCACCAAGAACCCGGACACCCGGCGGATCGCCCAGCTGCGGCCCGACGTCGTGGTGGTGAACAAGGAGGAGAACCGCGAGCTCGACGTCCGACGGCTGGAAGAAGTCGGCGTGCCGGTCTGGGTGACCGTCGTCGAGGACGTCCCCAGCGCGCTGACCTCGTTGGATCGGCTGATCACGGTCGCGCTGGGTCAACCGGAGCCGCAGTGGCTCGCAGACGCCCACACCCAGCTCGGCGGACCCACGCCGGAGCCGGAGACCTCGGCGGTGGTGGCCATCTGGCGCGACCCGTGGATGGTGGTCGGTAGCCGGACCTTCGCCACCGACCTGCTGGCCCGGGTGGGCGTGCGCAACGTCTACGCGGACCACGCCGACCGGTACCCCAAGCAGGAGCTGGCCGAGCTGAGGGCGGCGGACCTGGTGGTGCTGCCGAACGAGCCATACGTGTTCACGGCCACGGACGGCCCGGAATGCTTCGACGCCGACCGGGTGCGCCTGGTCAGCGGACGGGTGCTGACCTGGTACGGCCCCTCGCTGGCCACGGCGGTGCGCACGCTGCGCGGCCAGCTCGGGCTGACCGGCTCAGACGGCCTTGCGTGACGCCACGGCCTCGGGGCGGCCGCGGTGCTCGGCCCACTCGTGGGCCAGGATGGACATGACGTGCGCGTCGAAGCGTTGGCCCTCCCACAGCAACGCGTCCCGCAGCACGCCCTCGGGCCGGAAGCCGACCTTCTCGTACACCCGCCGCGCCCGGGAGTTGAAGGAGTAGACCTCCAGGCTGATCCGGTGCAGCCCGACCCGCTCGAAGGCGTAGCCCAGCACCAGCCGGGTGGCCTCGGTGCCCAGCCCGCGATTCTGCCCGGTCGCCCCCAGCGCGATCCGGAACGAGCACGAGTTGTTGTTCGGGTCGAGCTCGTTGAGCACGACCTCGCCGACGTAGCGGCCGGTGACGCGGTCGACGGCGGCCAGGTCGAGGCGGTCGTCGTGGCCGGCGCGGCTGCCGTACCACTGGCGCATCGGCTCGACGTCGTCGGGCGAGAGGGTGCCGTGCGACCCGGTCAACCGCAGCACGTCGCCGTCGGCCAGCACCTCCAGCATGTCGACCGCGTCGTCGGCGATGACCGGGCGCAGCACCACGGTCTCACCGGCGAGCACGGGTTTCTCACGGAAGTTCGGCATAGGACGGATCATGCCGGATGGCCGGAGCGGCCGACTACGGTGCCGGCCCGATCGATGACCACGATGTCGACGGCGATCTCCGAGCCGCCCACGACGTCGCGGCCCAAGATGTCGTCGGCCACCGCCCGGCAGCGGTCGGCGACCAGGTCGGCCAGCGGCAGTCCTTCTCCTTGGCACAGCTGCAAAGCGCCGAGGGCGGTGTTGGCCGTCCGCACGGCCTCGACCAGCGTGGGCCCGCCGCCGGCCGAGGTCACGAGCGAGGCCAGCAGCTCGTGGTTGACCTGTGAACGACCGGAGTGCAGGTCCAGGTGTCCGTCGGCGAACTTGGCCAGCTTGCCGATGCCGCCGGCGATGGTCAGCCGCGGCACCGGGTGCCGGCGCAGGTGCTTGAGCATGGCTCCGACGAAGTCGCCCATGTCGAGCAGGGCGTCCTCGGGCAGCCCGTAGAGCTCGGTGACCACCCGTTCGGACGTGCTGCCGGTGCAGCCGGCGACGTGCCGGTGCCCGGCGGCGCGGGCGACGTCGATGCCGCGCCGGATGCTGTCGATCCAGGCCGAGCAGGAGTACGGCACGACCACGCCGGTGGTGCCGAGAATGGACAGCCCGCCGAGGATGCCGAGCCGGGGGTTCCAGGTGTGCCGGGCGATCTCCTCGCCGTCGTCGACGGAGATCTCCACCACGACGTCGCCGGCGCCGCCGTGCGACGCGGCCACCTCGGCCACCACGCCCTGCATCAGCTGCCGTGGCACCGGATTGATGGCCGGCTCGCCGACGGCCAGCGGCAGCCCGGGTTTGGTCACGGTGCCGACACCGGGCCCGGCCCGGAACACCACACCCGAGCCGGCCTCGCCCAACGTGACCGTGGACCGGATCAGCGCCCCGTGTGTGACGTCGGGGTCGTCGCCGGCGTCCTTGACGATGCCGGCCATGGCCGAGCCGTCGGCCAGGGACTCCACCGCGAGGGCGAAGGCCGGCCGCTGGCCCTTGGGCAGGGTGATCTCCACCGGGTCCGGGAACGTGCCGGTCAGCAGCGCCGTGTAGGCGGCCTTGGTCGCCGCCGTGGCGCACGCGCCGGTCGTCCAACCCCGGCGCAGCCCGGTTGCGTCCCTGCTCACGGACGACAGCATCGCACCAGCCGAGCTTCCCCCGAACGGGCGGCCAAGTCGCGCCCCACACCGTCGAGATGTCCGGCAAGATCGGGTCGAGGTGAGGAGGGGCCGTGACCGAGCTTGCGAGGGCACCGTTGAGCACAGGGACCGAGGCGATCGACCAGCTCCAGCAGCAGATCATGGATGTCCGGGAGCAGTTGGCCGCGCTCGTGCAGCGCGGCGGGCGGCTGCGGCCGGGGCTCGACGACGTGAACGAGGACCTGGCCGACGCCGTCAAGACGCTCGCCGAGGCGCACGAGGCCGAGCGCCGGCGGCTGACGCCGGAGCAGGCCAAGGCGCTGCGCAACCGGATCGCCGACGTGCAGACCCAGCTGGCCAAGCCGGCCAGCCGCCGGCCGGGCGGTGACGGCTACATCAACCTCACGCCCAAGCAGGTGCAGGCCAAGTGGGCCACCGTCGAGGCGGCCCAGCGCCTGATCGAGTCCGACCAGCAGAAGCTGGAGGAGGCCAATCTCGGCGGCGGTCCCGACAAGGACCAGGTCGCGGCGGCCAAGGCCCGGATCGGCGTGGTGGCCAAGCAGCGCCTCGACGACGCGCTGGCCGCCGGCGAGTCGCTGCCGATCTGGCTGACCAGCGCCGTCGGCTCGCCGCCCCGGCCCGATCCCGAGCCGTGGCTCAAGGCCGCCCGCAACGTGCTGGTCTACCGCCTCGAGCACGGCGTCAGCGACCCGCTGCTGCCGCTCGGCGGCAAGCCCGGCGGCGACGATGCCTACGGCGCGCGGCGGGCGGGGGAGTGGAAGAAGATCGCCGAGGAGCTGAACAAGCTGCACGGCCTGGCGGGCAAGAGCGAGTACAAGCTGTAGTCAGTCCGACAGCATGCGGTCGAACAGCACGAGCACACCGATGCCCATGACCAGGACGACACCGCCGAGCAGCGCGCCGCGGGCGGCGGCGAGCAGCCGGAGACGGCGGCCGAAGACCAGACCCGGCACGGCACACAGCACCGGGATCAGCGCCCAGGGCGCCGCGTGCTCCCACATCGGACCGGGGTGGCGGAAATGCGCCACCAGCCAGAAGAACAGGGCCTCCGCCAGCGCCGTCCCGATGCAGTCCCGGACCAACGGCCAGCCAGCGGTCGACTGCCCGGCCCCGGCCGACTGCTCGCCCGCACCAGTCGATCCGCTGTCTCCGGTGTCCTGAATGGACATGTTTCCTCCCTCTGTCCCGTGGCATCTTCGCCACGGGACAGCGGAGTCGTCATCCGTGGTTCTACCTAGCTACGGCTTGATCATCGTCATACCGGCGGCGGTGGACCGGTCCATCCCGGCCAGCGCGTCGGCCGCCTCGGCCAGGTCGATGGTGCGGGCGACCAGCAGGTCGGGGCGCAGCGCGCCGGTGGCGACGAGGTCCATCATCGGCCCGTAGGCGTGGGCGGCCATGCCGTGGCTGCCGAGGATCTCCAGCTCCCAGCCGATCACCCGGGCCATGGGCAGCGGCGTTGGCCCGGACGGCAGCAGCCCGACCTGGACGTGCCGGCCGCGACGACGCAGCGACAACACGGAGTTCGAGGCCGTCACGGGATGCCCGAGGGCGTCCAGCGACAGGTGCGCCCCGCCGCCGGTGGCGGTCACGATGTCCGACACCACGTCTGGATGCGCTTCCAGAGTGACCGTGGCCCCGAACTGCTTGGCCAGGTCCAACGCGGCGGGATTGATGTCCACGGCCACGACCTGCGCCCCGACCGCGGCGGCGATCATGACGGCCGACAGCCCGACGCCGCCGCAGCCGTGCACGACGACCCACTCGCCGGCCCGCGCACGGCCTTGTGCGACAACGGATCGAAACGCCGTGGCGAAGCGGCAGCCCAACGCCGCGGCGGTGCTGAAGGACATGTCGGCCGGCAACGCGACGAGGTTGACGTCGGCGTGGTCGATGGCGACGTACTCGGCGAACGATCCCCAGTGCGTGAAACCGGGCTGGGTCTGCCGGGAGCACACCTGCTGGTCACCGGCGGCGCAGGAGGGGCACCGCCCGCAGGCGCAGATGAACGGCACGGTGACGCGGTCGCCGACGCGCCACCGTGTGACGTCGCCGCCGACCGCGCGCACCTCTCCGGCCAGCTCATGCCCCGGCACGTGGGGCAGTTCGGTGATGTCGGAGTCGTGCCCCTGCCAGCCGTGCCAGTCGCTGCGGCACAGCCCGGTCGCGCGGACCTCGATCACCACCCCCGCCCGCTCGGGTGACGGATCGGGCACCTCGCGGACCTGGGGTCGGCCGCCGAACGACTCGTACACGACTGCTCGCACCCGACCACCGTAACTTCAGCTGCCGAAGACCTGGAATTCCCAGAGAGAAACGCCGTACGGGGTGGCCCTGGTCTGGGCGAGCAGGCGGACGTAGCGACCGCTGCCGGTCACGGCCAGGGTGTTCACGCCACCGGTGCCGGCGCTGGTGGCGTAGAGGTCGGTGGACGTGGCGAAGGTCGGGTCGTTGGACGCCTGGACGCGGAACTGCCTGGCGTAGGCGGCTTCCCAGTTCAGCACGACCCGGTTGATCTGCTTGGTGGCGCCGAGGTCGACCTGGATCCACTGCCCGTCCTGGAAAGCGCTGCTCCACCGGGTGGATCCGTTGCCGTCCACGGCATTCGCCGGACCCAGCGAAGCGTTCTCCACCGACGACGCCGTCGCCGGCCGGCCCTGGGACAGCGGCCCGGCGCCGGTGCCGGCGGTGGCGCTGAAGGAGAAGCTGTTGGTGGCCAGCCCCTGGCCGCCCTTCCAGATCTCGAAGCCGGCCTCGGCGTCGAGCAGGTAGTGGTTGGCGTTGGTCACGCCGCGGGCCACCGAGTCGTCGATCAGCGCCTTGACGTTGAGGCCGTTGACCGCGGTCGAACCGCCTTGCAGCACATAGGAGACGATGTTCCAGGATGTCTGCCGCCCGGTCCACACGTCCCAGTTCAGGCCGCCGATGTTCGCCGACGCGACCTTCTGGCCGAACGGGCTGACGCCACCGCGGCTGTTGATCCAGATCATGATCTCGCTGCCGTCGGGCTGCCCGCCGGTGGTCGCCGCGGAGTTGGTCCACAGGTCGTAGGCCACGTCGTACGCGCCGGTGGCCGGCTGAACCGTGCTCCACGACGACGTCGAGCTGGCGATCTTGTTGACCTGGATCGGCAGGCCGCTGCCGGCGGTGCAGGCGCCCCAGTGGCAGCCCTTGTAGATGGAGGGATACGTGGCCGGCGCGCCGCCGGACAGGGTGAAGTTGGCCGTGCTCACCGACCACGCGGTGCCGCCGGTGTAGGTGATGCACTGCCGGTCGGACGAGTTCCATTCGTTGGCCTGGATGGTGTATTCACCACCGGCGGCGCTGATCGAGCCCTGGGGCTCGCACGTGGTGGTCGCGGCGTGCGCGGTGGCGACGGGCAGCAACATCGCCGCGGCGCCGACCAGCGCCGCCACCGCCAGCCGTCGCAGCTGTGCTCCGGACATGGATGGGCCTTTCGCAGGGGCGGGTGGCGGCCCACGGACTCTGGAAGCGCTTCCAGAAGGTAACCCCGGTCACACCCGTCTGTAAACCCTCGCG
>DASWRQ010000055.1:0-24298 GCA_036403095.1 Kutzneria sp.
CGACGGGCAGGGCCACCCCCAGTGGACCCGCCCGTCGACGACGGCGCCGCGCCACTCAACTATGTCGAATGCGACGGCGCGGCAACAGTGTTGACGAGTTGAGCAAAAGTGGAAACACCTGATCGTCGGTCCACCGGTGTCGGCTCTGTCACCTGACGAGCCGTGCTCGCGTTCACGGCGCGAGGGCGTCCAGTTCGGCCCGCACATCGCCGGCGCGGTGATCGTCGACCTCCTCGTACAGGGCGAGCGCCGCGGCCAGCGACGCCCGGGCCTCGCCGGCACGATCCAGCTCACGCAGCACGACGCCGCGCCGGAACAGCGCGCCCGCCTCCATCATGCGGTTGCGCACGTCATGGGTCGCGACCAGCGCCTGGTCCAGGCTGTCCAACGCGCGGCTCGGCTGCCCATCGGCCAGATACACGTCGGCGATCTTCAACAGCGTCTCGGCCTGGTCCGAGGCATCGTCACTGTCCTGCGCAACCCAGAGCGCTTCGTGCAACGTGACGAGGGCACCGTGGTTGTCGCCGCGCAGCTGCCGCACCTCGCCGAGGGTGGCCATCGCGGTCACCTCGCCGTGTCGGTCGCCGAGATCGCGGAACAGCGCCAGCGCCTGCTCGGCCGGCGGCTGCGCGGCGTCGGGCTCGCGCTGCTCGGCGGCCAGCAACCCCAACCCGGCCAGCGTCCACGCCTCGCCGTGCCGGTCGCCGATCTCTCGCCGGGTGGCCAGCGCCTCCTGATAGAGCCGGTGCGCGGCCTCGAAGTCGTGCAGCCGGTGCTTGGCCACGGCGAGGTTCGTCTGCACCCAAGCCTCGGCGAACCGATCACCCTCGGCGCGGGCGGCCTGCGCGGCCAGCTCGTGCGTGGCGACCCAGACGCCCATCGGCATCCGCAGCTTGAAGTAGTCCCAGGACGCGATGCACAGCCGCCACGCCGTGCCCCCGAGCCCGTAGGCCAGGGCGGTCTCCATCACCGGCAGCAGGTTGGCGACCTCGCCGTCACACCAGCGCAGGGCCTCGACCGGCGAGCCGAAGTCCAGCGGCGTGACGCTCGGACCGGACGCCGGCACCTCCAGCATGTGCACGCGGAACGGCGCCAACGCCTCGTTCGCGCGCTCGGCGGTCCGCAGGTACCAATCGGTGAGCCGAACTGCGGCCTCCCGCCGGGACTGCTCCGACTCCTGCGACTGCACCAGCTCGGCGGCGTAGACGTGCAGCAGGTCGTGCATGCGATAGCGGTCGCGCTCGATGCTCTCCACGAGGTGCACGCTGGCCAGCCGCTCCAGCAGACGACGGCCCTGCACCGGGGACACACCGGCCAGGGCTGCGGCCGCCGGCGTGCTGAGCTGGCCGCGGCGGAACACCCCGAGCAGGCGGAACATGCGGGCCGACTCGCTGGACAGGTCCCGGTAGGACCACGAGAACACCGACCGGACGGCCAGCGAGTCGTCGGTGGCCAGTCCGTCCAGGCGGTGCTCCTCGGAGTCCAGCTCCGCCAGCAGCTCGTCCACCGGGTGGTGCGGATGCGTGGCCACCCGCTCGGCGGCGATCCGCAGCGCCAGCGGCAGGTACGCGCAGTGCTCGGCCAGCGCGGTGATCGCCGCCGGCTCGGCGTCCACGCGGTCGTCGCCGATGACGTTGCGCAGCAGCAGTTGCGACTCCGCGCCGGTCATCGGGCCCAGCGTGACCTGGCGGGCGTTGGTGCGCATGGCCATGCCGGACAGGCGACGACGGCTCGTGACGATCACCGCGCAGTAGCCCGAACCCGGCAGCAGCGGCTCGACCTGCACGGAGTCGGCCGCGTTGTCCAGCACGATCAGCAGCCGGCGCTGGTTGACCAGGGAGCGGAACAGCTTGGCCCGCTGGTCCGGCTCGGCCGGCATGGAGTCGGTGGCCACACCCAGCGCGGCCAGGAAGTCGCCGAGCACATCGGCCGGTCGCGCCGGGCCGCCGTCGGGGGAGTAGCCGCGCAGGTCCACGTACAGCTGGCCGTCGACGAACTGGGTGGCCACGTCGTGCGCCAGCTTCAGGGCCAGCGCGGTCTTGCCGACGCCGGGCGAGCCGTCCACCGCCACCACGGCCGGCGTGCCGAGCTGGCGGTCGTCGATCAGGGCCTCGTGCAGCTGGCCCAGCTCCTGCTCGCGGCCGACGAAGCGGGCGGCGGCGGCCGGCAGCTGGGCCGGCCGGCCGGCGACGGATTCGGTGGCCAACGCCATCAGCCGGCCGCCCGCGTCCAGCACCTGGTCGCAGCGCCGGGCCAGCTCGGCCGACGGCGGCGTGCCGTTCTTGACCTTGCTCAGCCAGCTCGGCGTGTAGCCGACCTGGTCGGCCAGGCCGCGCCAGGACAGCCCGCGGCTGGTGAGCAGCCGTTCCAGTTCGGTGCTGAATTCGGACCCGGACGCGAAAGGCGAGTGGGACATCACGGCATGGGCGCGCGGTCGACCACCGACTGGCGCAGCTTGCGGATCTCCCGCGGCAGGTTCCAGCCGACACCGCCGGTGACGACGCCGTCGCGGCCGTACAGGGCGGCGAACTTGCGCTCGTCCGGGTCGCCGGCCACCACCGTGTACTCCAGGCCCTCGCCGACCAGGCCGTACGCCTGCACCTTGGCGTCGTACTGGTCGGTCCAGAAGTACGGGACCGGGGCGAAGTCCTGGTTGGCGCCGAGCAGGTTGCGGGCCGCGGCCATGCCCTGCTCGGTGGCGTTCATCCGGTGCTCGAGGCGCAGCCGGCCGTACTGCGGGTGCTCCCAGTTGGCCACGTCGCCGGCCGCGTAGACGTTGGGTGCGGCCTGGCAGCGGCTGTCGCAGACGACACCGTTGTCGATCGTCAGGCCCGAGCCCGTGAGCCAGTCGGTGACCGGGGTCGCGCCGATCGCAACCAGCACGCACGTCGCGTCGAGCACGCTGCCGTCGGTCAACCGCACGCCCGTGACGTGACCGTCCTCGCTGCGGAACTCGGCGACGCCGGTGTCCATCAGCACTCGCACGCCCTTGTCGCGGTGCAGCTGCTCCAGCAGCTTGCCCACGGTCTCGCCCAGCTGGCGGGCCATCGGCACCGGCAGCGGGTCGACCAGCGTGACGTCCAGGCCCAGCGTGCGGGCGGTGGCGGCGACCTCCGCGCCGAGGAAGCCGGCGCCGATCACCACGGTCTTCGGCTGCCTGAGCAGCTCGGACCGCAGGGCGCCGGCGTGCTCCAGGGTGCGCAGCACGTGCACGCCCTCGAGGTCGTGGCCGAAGGGCAGCCGCCGCGGGGCGACGCCGGTCGCGATCACCAGGCCGTGGTAGCCGATGCGGCTGTCGTCGGCCAGCACCACCTCGCGGGCGTCCAGGTCCAGGCCGGCGGCCGCCGAGCCCAGCCGGAACTCGGCGTTCAGGTCCGCGATCTGCTCGTCCTTGCGCAGCTGCGTCTTCGCCGGCTCCCACTGGCCGGCCAGCACCTGCTTGGACAGCGGCGGGCGGTCGTAAGGCACGTGCGCCTCGTCGCCGACCAGCGTCAGACGTCCCTGGTAGCCCTCGCGGCGCAGCGTCTCCGCCGCCGTCAGGCCGGCCGCCGACGCGCCGACGATCGCGATGTGATCCATGTCGTCGAGGATAGGTGGATGTATGTAGGGATCGACATCGGAACGTCGGCTTCCAAGGGAGTTCTGGTCGCCACGGACGGCACGGTCAGGCACCGGGCGAGCCGCCCGCACGCCGTGTCGACGCCCGCGCCCGGGTGGTTCGAGCACGACGCCGAGGCGGTGTGGTGGCGCGACTTCGTGGACATCGCTCGGGAGCTGGTCGCCGCGGCCGCCGGCGCGCCGCTGGATGGATTGGCGGTCAGCGGCATCGGGCCGTGCCTGCTGCCCTGTTCCTCGCTCGGCGAGCCGCTGCGGCCGGCGATCCTGTACGGGGTCGACACCCGGGCCACCGCGGAGATCTCCCAACTGACGGACCTGTTCGGCGGTGACGAGATTCTGCGGCGGGGTGGCTCGCCGCTGACAAGTCAGGCGGTGGGGCCGAAGCTGCGTTGGCTGGCCGTGAACGAGCCTCACGTCTGGGCGCGGACCCGGATGCTGCTGATGGCGTCGTCCTTCCTGGTGCATCGGCTGACCGGGCGGTACGTGCTGGACCACCACTCGGCCAGCCAGTGCTCGCCGCTGTACGACCTGGGCCGCCGGGAGTGGGCCGCGGACTGGGCGTCCGTGGTCGCGCCGGGGCTGCCGCTGCCTTCGTTGGTATGGCCGACCGAGGTGGTCGGGCACGTGAGCGAAGCGGCGTTCCAGGCCACTGGGCTGCCGGCCGGTCTGCCCGTGACGGCCGGGACCGTCGACGCGTGGGCCGAGTCGGTCAGCGTCGGCGTGCGGGAGCCGGGCGACGCGATGGTCATGTACGGCACGACTATGTTCCTCGTGCAGGTCGTGGACCAGCCGCGGCCGCATCCGGGGCTGTGGACCACTTCCGGCGTGTTTCCCGGCACCAGCACCCTGGCCGCCGGCATGGCGACGTCCGGTGCCGTGACGGACTGGTTGCGGGGTTTGGTCGGCGGTTCGTTCACGGACCTCGTTGCGCGGGCTCGTGATGTGCCTGCCGGCAGCCGTGGATTGCTTGTCCTGCCGTACTTTGCCGGTGAGCGGACGCCGCTGTTCGACCCGTCGGCGCGGGGCGTGATCGCCGGTCTGACGCTGTCCCACGGACCGGCTGAACTGTACCGTGCAGTACTGGAGGGCATCGCCTACGGCTTGCGGCACAACCTCGAGGCCATGACCGCGGCCGGCGGCGCCGCCCGGCGGTTGGTGGCCGTCGGTGGCGGCACGCAGGGCGGGCTGTGGACGCAGATCGTCTCCGACGTCACCGGGTTGCCGCAGCAGCTAACCCGCGAGTCCATCGGGGCCAGTCTCGGCGACGCCATGCTGGCCGCCTCGGCCGACGGGGTCGATGTCTCCGGCTGGAACCCGGTCGTGCAGACCGTGCAGCCGGATCCGGCCGGGCTGTACGACGAGTTCTACGACCACTACCGGTCGCTATATCCGGCCACCGTGGACACCGCGCATTTCCTTGCCGAGCAACAACATCGGGCGGCGCGCGTCGAATGATGCGCGAATCGGCCCGCGTGACCGGCTCCCGTCCGGAATGATTCACCCATGCTCGCCCTGGTGCTCGTGACGATCGCGTTGTGGATCGGTGCGCTGGACAAGCTGTACCAGCTGTTCCTCGCGCCCGACGACCTGCCGCTGCGGGCCGTCGCGGGCTGTCTGGCGTGCCTGGCCATCGTGCCGGTGCTCAACCTGCCGCCGGTCGTCGCGCTCATCGACGCGGCCGGCGGCGGGCTGGCGCGGCTGCTGGTGAACCTGATGACGATGTCGGCCTCGTACTGGCTGCTGGCCTTCTTCCAGTACTCGGTCCGGGCCTCCCGTCGGTTCCAGACCCTCGCCTACGTCGGCGCGTTGGCCCTGGTCCTCGGCGCCTGGCTGGCCGCGCCGGCGTCGGTTCGGTTGCAGCCGGCGGCCTTGTCCAGCGGCGGCGACTGGCACTCGACGGTGTTCGTGGTCGTCGCCGTCGGGTACATGGGCTACGCCCTCAGCCTGGCCATGCGCTGGTCGGTGATCTACGCCCGGGTCGCCCGGCGGGTCGAGCTTCGGCGGGGGCTGCGTGCGATGGCCGTCGGCCTCGCGTTCCTCATCGCCGGCTGTGCCTGCAAGTGCGTTGTCGCCCTGCTGCAAGCGTTTGTGGGCATCGCCTGGGAGGTCGGCAACCTGGTGTATGTGAGCTGCGTGCTGGTCGGCAGCGTGCTGCTGGTCGTCGGCGTCATGTACCCCGCCGTCACCGGCATGCTCGCCGCCGTGCCGGTCTGGCGCTGGCACCGCGCGGCCTATCGCGAGATGGAACCCCTGTGGCAGGCCCTGCACGAGGCGTTCCCCGATCTCGCCCTGCGCAGCGAAACCCTGCCTTGGTGGCGTGACCCGTTGCGTATTCGGCGTACCCACCGCGACTACTACCGCCGGGCCGTCGAGATCCGGGACGGCCTCGTGCAGCTCGGCCCCTACTACCCGGCGACCGAGGCCGACGACGCCGACGCCGTCAAAGCGGCGTTGCTGGCAAAGGCCGCGGGCGCCCCGGCCGGGCCGCCGCGTCCCGCACCCATGGCGGCGGGCGACGACCTCGACTCGGACGTCCGGTGGCTGGTCCGCCTCTCGAACAGCCTGGCCTGACCTACGCGACCGCCAGCAGCGAACCTTCGGCGATCACCAGCACCCGGTCCGGCCCCAGCCGACGCAGCCCCCAGATCCGCTGTGTGACACGCGCTCGTTCGATCACCCGGCCGTCGGCATCGACACTGTTGCCCGGCAACGACAATCGCCCGCGGCCAGATGCCGACCGGCACGTCCCGCCGCAACCACACACCGCGAGTCGCGGGGGTTGACGGAGTGGGACGGCGCTCCTAGTCTGGGCGAACCGCCGCGTGTAAACGTTTACATTCCTCGTCCCTGGGAGGACAGCGTGCGCTACGCAGCGTTGCGGAGATCGGCCCTGCTCCCGATCGTCGCGGTGGCCGGCCTCGTCGTGTTCTGCGCCGGAGGGGCCGCGGCGGCCACGGTCCAGCCGCACGCGACCACGTACAACGTCAAGGACTACGGCGCCAAGGCCGACGGCAGGACCGACAACGCGCCGGCCATCGACAAGGCCATCGCCGCGGCCAACAAGGCCGGCGGCGGCACGGTGGAGTTCCCGTCCGGCGCCTACCTGTCGGCCGGCACGGTCCACCTGAAGAGCAACGTCACCATCCAGCTCGACGCCGGCTCCACGATCACCGGCTCCGCGTCGGGCTACGACAAGCCCGAGTCCAACCCCAACGACAAGTACCAGGACTACGGCCACAGCCACTTCCACAACGCCATGTTCTACGGCGACAACGTGGACCACGTGACCTTCACCGGCTCGGGCGCCATCGACGGCGGCGGCCACCTGATCACCGGCAACCCCAAGTCGGGCCAGGCCGACAAGATCATCTCGCTCACCCGCTGCACCAACCTCACGCTCTCCGGCATCACCCTCAAGCGCGGCGGGCACTTCGCCGCCCTGATCAACGGCTGCGACCACGTGGTGTCCGATCACCTGACGATCTCCACCGCCGGCGACCGTGACGGCTGGAACATCATCAGCACCACCAACGTGACCATCACCAACATCAACGACGCGGCCAACGACGACGCGCTGGTGTTCAAGAGCGACTGGGCGCTGGGCAAGACGCTGCCCAACGGGCACGTCACCGTCACCAACGCGAACCTGTCGGCCGGCTGCTGCAACGCGCTGATGTTCGGCTCGGAGACGTGCGGCGACTTCACCGACTACCAGTTCTCGCACATCAAGATCACCGGCGCCGGCAAGTCCGGGCTGGGCCTGGTGTCCATGGACGGCGCGCACATCAGCAACGTGCGCTACGACGACATCGCCATGTCCAACACGCAGTCGCCGATCATGCAGAAGATCGGCACCCGCAAGCGCTGCGGCGGCAGTCCGGGCGTCGGCAGCATCAGCGACATCCACTACAGCAACATCACCGGGACCAAGGCCGGCAAGTTCAGCCCGACGCTGTGGGGCGAGTCCGGGCATCCGGTCAGCAACATCACCTTCGACAATGTGCACCTGGACCTGCCCGGCGGCAGCGGCTCCGTGTCGAGCGGGGTGCCCAGCAACAGCGGCGCCGACTACAACCCCAACAGCATCGGCACCCGCCCCGCGTACGGCTTCTACCTGCACAACGTCTCCGGCGTCACCTTCACCAACAGCGGCTTCACGTTCGACCAGTCCGACGCGCGACCGGCGATCATCGCCAACGCCGCCAGCGGGCTGACCTTGGACAACGTGACCGCGCAGGCCGGCAAGGCCAGTTACGACCTCGGTCTGCAGCAGGTGTCCGGCTACTGCCTGAGCGGTGGCACGAAGCTCCGCGTCAACAACGCCGGATCCACCGAAAAGTGTGCCAGCTGATCCATTTATGGAAGACGGCAGAGGCGGCGTTGCTCGCGTTCAGTGCAAGCAACGCCGCCTCTGCCGGCTATTCAAGTATGTAAACAGGTGGCGTCCGACGGGGTGGATACGCGAACAGGTGGCGGCCGTTGTGGACTGGGGCGGCAAAGCGGTTCTGAAGATGAACAAAAGGCGAACCGAAAGTGAAGAATGCGGGATTGACGGCTTGTGGGCCGGCATCAGGGCTGGTCAGAGGCGGAAGACGGGGTAGCCGGGGGCGACGGCCAGCAGCTCCTCGTCGGTCGCGGTGTGGTCGATGCCGTCGAAGAAGACGCCGACCTCGAACTTCCAGCGCTTGAGGTAGGCCCGCAGGATGGCCGGCTTGTCGGCGTCGGCGAGTTCGGTGGGCGTGAAGGTCTCGACGCGACGGCCGAGGCGCAGCTCGCCGGCGCCGGCGACGCGCAGGTTGCGGACCCACTGCGTGTGGCCGCGAGGGGCGACCAGGTAGCGGACGCCGTCGACGGTCAGCAGGTTGACCGGGTTGGTCCGCCACTCGCCGGAAGAGCGGCCACGCACGGCCAGAACCCGGCTGCCCCACACCGAAAAGCCCAGGCGGGTGAGGGTGGCGACGACCTCGTTGAACAGGTTCGTCGAACGCTTGGGCTTGATGTAGCGGGTCATGGTGGTCATCTGCCTTCTCCGATTCGAGAGCGGTGCTCCGTGATGAGAACAGTGAACACGGAGCGGGCGTCCAAGTCAAGAGCAGTGCTCTGACAAGGGGTCAGTGCTCTGGTAAGCTGCGTAGCGTGAACGCAGCGAAGACGGCGCGTGACCGCGCGAGGGCGGAGCTGACGGCGGAGATCAAGGACGAGGCCCGCCGGCAGCTGATGGTGGCCGGGGCGGACAGCCTGTCGCTGCGGGCGGTGGCCCGCGAGCTGGGCATGGTGAGCTCGGCCATCTACCGCTACTTCCCGAGCAGGGAAGAGCTGCTCACGGCCTTGATAATCGACGCATACCGGGCGCTGGGCGCGGCGGCGACCGCGGCTGACCAGCGACTTCCGGACAAGGACCTCCGTGGGCGATGGCAGGCGGTCTGCCACGCGGTGCGGGACTGGGCCCGGGCCAACCGGCATGAATACGCCCTGATCTACGGCTCGCCGGTGCCGGGCTACCAGGCCCCGCAGGCGACGATCGCCGAGGCCCAGAAGGTGCCACTGATCATGGTGCGGGTGCTGCGGGCGGCCTGGGCCGAGGGCACGCTGCGCCCGACCCGCGACTCGGGGGTGCTCTCGGACGGCCTGGCCGAGCAGTGTCGGGCGCTGGCCGAGGTGATCGCGCCCGAGCTGCCGCCGGAGGTCCTGGCCCGGGCGATCGTGGCCTGGACGCAGCTGTTCGGCATGGTCAGCTTCGAGCTGTTCGGCCAGCTCGTGGGCAGCGTCGACCCCTCGGACGAGTTCTTCGCGTACGCGGTCGACGTGCTCGCCGACCTGGTCGGCATGCCGTCATGAGCCTGGCCCGGTTCGCGCAGGCCCGCGTGGCCCGGCTGGCCACGGCCGACCGGGCCGGCCGGCCGCACCTGGTGCCGGTGACCTTCGCGGTGCACGAGGACGTCGTGGTGATCGCGGTCGACCACAAGCCGAAGACCACGACCAACCTGCGGCGGTTGCGCAATATCGCCGAGAACGACCAGGTCAGTATGCTTGTTGATCATTACGACGAGGACTGGCGGCAGCTCTGGTGGGTCCGGGTGGACGGCACTGCCCGAATCCTGTCGGAGTCTGGGCAAAGCGAACCGGTCGAGTGGCTGCGGGCGAAGTACGAGCAGTACCGGGTGCGGCCGCCGCGGGGGCCGGTGATCGAGATCCGGGTGCGCAAGGTGGTGGACTGGCACGGCTAGAGTCCATTCCCGCGCCATTTGTGACAAGCGCCACTGATGCCGTGGATATGCGCGGCGCACCCGCCGAACGGCGGTTATTGGCCCTGTCGCGCATTGTGAAACGTGTTGCGCAGGCAACGAACGGCGTTCGACAACGGGTCCCGCAAGGCCGCCACCAGCGCCCTTGCCGCCGTGAAGATCATCAATGGCGTCCGGGAATGCGTGCAGAAGTGGCAGTGGACCGGCCGATTCGACCGAAGTCGCCGGCCCGGCCCGGATCGCGCTCCAGCCGTCTCGACGCCTCTATAGACGTCGCTGTGAACAACTTCTGGAGACCGGGGGAGTTACCTCCTTCATACCGTGAAGCAAGTCGGTCGGGAGGACCCATGGCGCGGGTAAGGGTGTTCGTTCAAGCGGGGGATCCGATCTCCGCGGTCGGTCTGGCCAGTTACATCAGGGCACAGCCGGGGATGCTGGTCGTGCCGAGCCGATTGCCGGCCGACGCCGACGTGGCGCTCACGGTCACCGACCGGGTCAACGCCGATTTCATCGGCGCGCTGACCAAGGCCGCGCAGGCGGCGCCGCTGCCCACGGTGGTTGCGACCGACAACGTCGACCCCGAGCAGGCGCCGTCGCTGCATCGGTGTCGGGTTGTCGCGCTGCTGCCGCGGTCCGCGGCCACGAGCAGCCGGCTGGCCGGCGCGGTGCTCGAGGCCGCCGGCGGCGGTCCGGTGCCGAGTCTGGCCGAGCAAGCGGAGAACCTGCGTCGCGAGATCGCCGGGCCGGACGGCGCGATGCTGGCCCCGCGCGAGCTGACCGTGCTGCAGCTGATGGCCGACGGGCACGACACGCCCGAGATCGCCGACATCATGGCCTGCTCCGACCGGATGGTGAAAAGCATCATCCTGAGCGCGACCAAGCGCTTCAACGTGCACAACCGGGTGCACGCCGTGGCCTGCGCCCTGCGCGCCGGCCTCATCTGAACAAGAGCACCGCTCGACTCTCGCGGCGGACGTCGCGCGCGGTCTCCACTCGGTTCCGCCACGCCGAGTGGGGTCCCCGCGTGACGTCCGTTTCGCGTATCCGGACCCGGCCGCGCTCGTTGGTTCACGTGAAGGTGTCGAAGGGCTACGCCGAACGGGCTAGTGGTTGGCGTGGCGGGATGTTCCCCGCTCCCGTGCCCCGGTAACACCGGGTGCGCAAGCAGCGAATCAGGGTACGGCGACGCCGTCGGCGTCGCGCTCGAATTCTTGCGGGGAGCGTGGCGGATGACGGCCTGTCGGCTGTGTGGCTCGACGAGCCTGCAGGGTGTGGTTGACCTCGGCGCCACCCCGCCGTGCGAGCGGTTCCTCACGGCGGAGCAGCTCGACGAGCCCGAAGTGACCTACCCGCTGCACCTGCGGGTGTGCACCCAGTGCTGGCTGGCCCAGATCCCGCCGCTGATCACGCCCGAGGACACCTTCACCGAGTACGCGTACTTCTCGTCCTACTCGACGTCCTGGGTGGAGCACGCCCAGCGGTTCGTGGACGGCGCGGTGGACCGACTGGGCCTGGGCGCCGACTCCTTCGTGGTCGAGGTGGCCAGCAACGACGGGTACCTGCTGCAACACGTGGTGTCGCGCTGGATCCGGTGTCTGGGCGTGGAACCCTCGGTGAACGTCGGCCGGGCGGCGCGGGACAGGGGCGTGCCGACGCTGACCGCCTTCCTCACCCCGGAGACCGGGGCACAGGTCCGCGCGGAGCACGGGCCGGCGAACCTGGTGGTGGCCAACAACGTCTACGCGCACATCCCGGACGTCATCGGCTTCACCCAGGGGCTGCGCAACCTCGTCGCCGACGACGGCTGGGTGTCCATCGAGGTGCAGCACCTGCTGACGCTGATGGAGCTCAACCAGTACGACACCATCTACCACGAGCACTTCCAGTACTACACGCTCGCTTCCGCGCAGCGCGCGCTGGCCAGTGGCGGACTGTCCGTTGTGGACGTCGAGCTGGTGCCGACGCACGGCGGCTCGATCCGACTGTGGGCCCGGCCGACCGAGGTCGCCGGCGAACCCAGCGCCCACGTGCACGACATACTGGCCCGGGAGAAGGCCGCCGGCCTGCACGAGCTGTCCGGCTACAGCCAGTTCAACGACCGCGTGGCCAAGGTGCGGCGGGACCTGTTGGCGTTCCTGACCAAAGCCGCGGCCGAGGGCAAGACGGTCGTCGGCTACGGCGCGCCCGGCAAGGGCAACACGCTGCTCAACCACTGCGGCATCCGACCGGACCTGCTGGCGTACACGGTGGACCGCAACCCGTACAAGCACGGTCGGTTCACGCCCGGCACCCGGATTCCGATCCTGCCGCCCGAGCGGATCGCCGAGGACCGCCCGGACTACGTGCTGGTGCTGCCCTGGAACCTGCGTGACGAGCTGGTCGAGCAGCTGGCCTATGTCCGCGAATGGGGCGGCAGCCTGGTCTTCCCCATCCCCGAACTCGAGGTGAAGTCGTGAAGGTCGTCCTGTTCTGCGGCGGGCACGGGATGCGGATGCGCACCGGCACCGCCGCGGACGTGCCCAAGCCGATGCAACTGGTCGGGCCGAGACCCCTGATCTGGCACGTGATGCGCTACTACGCCCACTTCGGGCACACCGAGTTCATCCTCTGCCTGGGCTACGGGGCCCACCACATCAAGGACTTCTTCCTCAACTACGAGGAGACCGCCTCCAACGACTTCGTGCTCTCCGGCGGCAAGGTGGAGCTGCTGTCCACGGACATCTCCGACTGGAAGATCTCCTTCGTGCAGACCGGGATCTCCTCGCCGATCGGCGAGCGGCTGCGCCGGGTGCGCGACCGACTCGACGGCGACGACATGTTCCTGGCCAACTACGCCGACGTGGTCACCGACGCGCCGCTGCCGGAGATCGTCAGCCGGTTCGAGCAGTCCGACGCGGGCGCCTCGATGATGGTCGTGCCGCCGCCCGGCAGCTTCCACTGCGTCGAGCTCGGCCCGTCGGGCATGGTCTCCGGCATCACCCCGGTCAGCGACATGCCGCTGTGGTCCAACGGCGGGTATTTCGTGCTGCGCCAGGAGGTTTTCGACCACATCCCGGAGGGCGGCGACCTGGTCGCCGACGGCTGTGTGGAGCTGGCCAAGCGGGGGCGGCTGATGGCATACCCGCACCGCGGCTACTGGAAGCCGACCGACACCGTCAAGGAACGGGTGGCACTGGACGAGGCGTACTCGCGCGGCGAGCGCCCCTGGGCCCTGTGGGAAAGGGAATGATCGCACTCTCGACCGGACGCCCGCGCCGGATCGCCCTGCTCGCCGCCCACTGCGACGACATCGCGATCGGCGCGGGCGGCAGTCTGCTCACGCTGTGCGGCGCCAACCCCGGCGTGCGGGTCGACGCGCTCGTGCTGAGCGGCGGCGGCACTGCCCGTGAGGACGAGGAGCACGCGGCCCTGGCGGCGTTCTGTTCGGGCGCGGATCTCCGTGTGACGGTCGGGAAGTTGCCCGACGGCCGGCTGCCGGCACACTGGGAAGAGGCCAAGGCGGCGGTCGAGGAGCTGCGCTCGCGCACCGACCCCGAGCTGATCTTCGCACCGAACACCGGTGACGCGCACCAGGATCACCGTGGGCTGGCCGAGCTGGTGCCGCAGGTGTTCCGCAACCAGCTCGCGCTGGGCTACGAGATCGTCAAGTGGGACGGGGATCTGGGCCGGCCGTCGGTGTACCAGCCGCTGGCCGACCACATCGCCGAGGAGAAGGTGCGGCTGCTGCACGAGCATTATTCCTCGCAGCGTGACAAGCCGTGGTACGACCGGGAGGCCTTCCTCGGCCTGGCCCGGATCCGGGGCGTCGAGTGCAAGGCCCGGTACGCGGAAGCGTTCCACTGCAACAAGTTGACTCTCGATCTGGCTGGAGGATGACCCGGATGCGCGTGCTGCTGACCGGACACCAGGGCTACCTGGGCAGCGTGATGGCCCCGGTGCTGGCCGAGGCCGGGCACGAGGTGATCGGCCTCGACTCCGGCCTGTTCGCGGACTGCGTGCTCGGCCCGACGCCGGCCGATCCCGAGGGCATCGCGGTCGACCTGCGTGACGTCACGGCCGAACATCTGTCCACTGTGGACGCCGTGGTGCACATGGCGGCGCTGTCCAACGACCCGCTGGGCTCGCTGGCGCCGCAGCTGACGTACGACATCAACCACCACGCCTCGGTGCACCTGGCCCGGCTGGCCAAGGATGCCGGCGTCAAGCGCTACCTGTACGCCTCGACGTGTTCGGTGTACGGCGCGTCCGGCGGCGACGGCCTGGTCGACGAGGACGCGCCGCTGCGCCCGGTGACGCCGTACGCGGAGTCCAAGGTGCGTGTGGAGGACGACGTCGCCGAGCTGGCCGATGACGACTTCACCCCGGTGTACCTGCGCAATGCCACCGCTTTCGGCTTCTCGCCGCGGCTGCGGGCCGACATCGTGCTGAACAACCTGGTCGGGCACGCCCACCTGACCGGCCAGGTGCGGGTGCTGTCGGACGGCACGCCGTGGCGGCCGCTGGTGCACGCCAAGGACATCGCGGCGGCCTTCGCCTGCGCGTTGGTCGCGCCGAAGGAAGCCGTGCACAACAAGGCGTTCAACGTCGGCACCGAGCTGAACAACCTGACCGTGGCCGAGATCGCCGGCGAGGTGATCGAGGCGGTGCCCGGCTCCAAGCTGGTGATCACCGGCGAGGCCGGCGCGGACCCACGCTCGTACCGGGTCGACTTCGCCCGGATCCGGGCGGCCATGCCGGACTTCCACGCCGCGTGGTCGGTCAAGGACGGCGCCGTCGAGCTGTACGAGGCGTACCAGCGGTTCGGGCTCACCGACCAGGACTTCAAGCAGCGCTTCACCCGCCTGGCCCGGCTGTCCGACCGGACCGCCCAGGGCACGCTCGGCGACGACATGCGGCCGGTGCGATGAAGGACCTGGTCGAACGGCTGTACCCGGTGTGCCGCAGCATCACCGGGAACGGCCTGCGGCGGACCTTGGAGATCATCGGCGAGCAGCTCGAGCTCGCCGTCTCCGAAGTGCCGACCGGGACCCAGGTGCTGGACTGGAATGTGCCGCGGGAGTGGAACATCCGGGACGCCTGGGTGAAGGATGCCAGCGGCCGCAAGGTGATCGACTTCGCCGAGCACAACCTGCACATCGTCGGCTACAGCACGCCGGTTCACGCTGTCATGCCGTTGGCCGAGCTGCGTGAGCGCCTGCACACGCTGCCCGAGCAGCCGACGCTGATCCCGTACCGCACCAGCTACTACAGCGAGACGTGGGGCTTCTGCCTGCGCCACGACGTGCTGGAGTCGTTGCCGGACGGGGACTACGAGGTCTTCATCGACTCCACTCTGGACGATGGCCACCTGAGCTACGGCGAGCACGTGGTGCCGGGCGAGCTGACCGACGAGATCATCGTGTCCTGCCACGTCTGCCATCCCTCGCTGGCCAACGACAACATGGCCGGCGTCGCGGTGGCGGTGGAGCTGGCCAAGCGGCTGGCCGCCGCCAAACCCCGCTACACCTACCGCTTCATCTTCGCGCCCGGCACGATCGGCGCGATCACCTGGCTGGCCCGCAACTTCGAGCGGGTGGACCGGGTCCGGGGCGGCGTCACGCTGGCCTGCGCCGGCGACCGCGGCTCGTTGACGTACAAGCGAAGCCGGCGCGGCGACGCGCCGGTGGACCGGGCCATGGAGCACGTGCTGGCCGAATCGGGCCGCGAGCACAAGGTGATCGACTTCTCGCCCTACGGCTACGACGAGCGGCAGTACTGCTCGCCCGGCTTCAATCTCGGCGTCGGCAGCCTGACCAGGACGCCGTACGCCGGCTACCCCGAGTACCACACCTCCGGCGACAACCCCGACCTCGTCACCGAGGAGTCGATGGCCGACACGCTGGACACGTTGTGGGCGGCGGTGTCCGTGCTGGAGCGCGATCGCCGCTACGTGAACCTCAGTCCCTACGGCGAGCCGCAACTCGGCCGCCGCGGGCTGTACGAGTCGCTCGGCGGGCGCAGTGACACGAAACAGGCCCAGATGGCGATGTTGTGGGTGCTCAACCTGTCCGACGGCGGGCACAGCCTGCTGGACATCGCCCAACGTGCCGGAATTCCGTTCGCCACGGTCGCGGACGCCGCCGACGCCCTGCGGGGCGCCGGCCTGGTGAAGGAGTGACACCGAAGATGACCCAGTCCGTGACCACCGCCCCCACGCTCGGCTTACGCGTCGGCGACCTGGTCGAGGTGCGCAGCATCGAGGAGATCCTGGCCACCCTCGACACCAGGGGCGAGCTGGAGAACCTGCCGTTCATGCCGGAGATGGTGCGGTTCTGCGGGCAGCGCATGACCGTGCACAAGGTGGCGCACAAGCTCTGCGACACCATCAGCCGCAGCGGCATCCGCAAGATGGAGAACTCCGTCCACCTGGCCGGCGCGCGCTGCGACGGCTCCTCCCATGGCGGCTGCCAGACCGCGTGTTCCATGTACTGGAAAGAAGCCTGGCTCAAGCGCGTCGAGCCCGGCACGCCCTCGCCGGTCGCTTCGCCGCCGACGGGTCGCATCGACCTGCCGCTGCTGGTGGGGAACACCCACAAGCCGCCGGCCGCCGACGGTGGCGAGCGTTTTTCCTGCCAGGCCACCGAGTTGCTCCGCGCGGCGCCGGTCTGCCTGCCGTTCCGGGACCTCGGCCAGTACGTGACCGACGTGAAGACCGGCAATGTCACCGCGTGGGCCTCGGTCAAGGCCTTCGGCGTCTCCCTGTTCAATCGCGTGCAGGACGTCAGCCGGCAGAAGCTGCCGCGCCGGCTCTGGTTCAAGGAGGGCCTGCGCTGGGGCTTCATCAAGGGCCAGGTCGGCAAGAAGACGCCGACCGCGCACCTGGACCTGCAGCCCGGCGAGCTGGTGCGGGTCAGGAGCAAGGAAGCGATCCTGGCCACGCTCAACGAGGACATGCTCAACCGGGGCATGGGCTTCGAGATCGAGATGGCCCGCTACTGCGGCCAGACCGCCCGGGTGCAGGCGCGCGTGGACAAGTGCATCGACGAGAAGACCGGCGAGCTGCTGACGATGAAGAGCCCGTGCATCATCCTGGAGGACATCGTCTGCGCCGGGGTCTACAACTCGAGCTGCCCGCGCGAGTTCGTGCCGTTCTGGCGGGAGATCTGGCTTGAGCGAGTCTGAGTCACCGCCGGAAGCCGTCGGCACGATCGGCCGCAAGGCCGGTCGGGGTCTGCGCTGGAGCCTGATCGGCAACCTCGGCACCAAGCTCGGCTCGTTCACCATCGGGCTGATCCTGGCCCGGCTGCTGGTGCCGGCCGACTTCGGCGTGTTCGCGGTCGCCGCGGCGGCGACGGCCTTTGTCATGCACGTCAACGACATCGGCGTGATCGCCGCCGGCGTGCAGTGGCGTGGCAAGCTGGAGGACATGGCCCCGACGGGCACCTCGATCGCCATCGCCTTCAGCACCGTGGTGTACGCGGCGTTCTTCTTCGGCGCGCCGGCCTTCGCCACCTTGTCCGGCACGCCCGACGCGGCGCCGGTGGTGCGGCTGCTGACCCTCGTGATCATCGTGGACGGCATCACCTCCTGCCGTAGCGCCGCGTTGATGCGGAGGTTCGAGCAGGACCGGCTGACCAAGGCGACGATGATCGGCACGGTGGCCAACTTCGTGGTCGCGGTGCCGTTGGCGTTCAGCGGCGCCGGCGCCTACAGCTTCGCCGGCGGCCAGGTGGCGGGCTCCATCCTCACCGGGATCCTGGTGTGGCGTATGGGGGCGTTGCCGCCTCGGCTGGCCTTCGACCGTGAGATCGCGGTCAGGCTGTTCAAGTTCGGCATCCCGCTGGCGGCCAGCCTCGGCGTGGAATCGGTGCTGCTCAACGCCGACTACGTGATCGTCGGCAACGTGCTCGGCGCGACCGCGCTGGGCTACTACCTGTTGGCGTTCAACGTCTCCAACTGGGTTCCCGGCCTGGTCGGCACGGCCGTGCGGTACGTGTCCATCCCCAGTTTCTCCCGGCTGGCCGAGCAGGAACCCGGGGCGTTGGCCGCCGGCGTGCGCCGATCGGTGCCGGTGTTGGTGTCGGCGATCCTGCCGGTGGCCGTGCTGATGTCGATCCTGGCCCCGTACATGGTGGTCTTCCTGTACGGGGAGCAGTGGGGACCGTCGGCCTATGTGCTGCGATTCCTGACCGTGCTGATGGTGGTGCGGATGTTGACGTCGCTGGCGTTCGACATCCTGACTTCGTTGGGCGCCACCCGGGCCACGGTGTGGCTGAACGCCGGCTGGGCCGTGGTGCTGATCCCGGCGCTGTGGTTCGGCACCCACCTGGACAACATCCGCGGCGCCGCCATCGCCCACAGCATCGTCGCTGTGCTGGTGGCCCTGCCGTTGGCGGTCATCGCCCTGCACCGAGCCGGCGTGCCGCTGCTGCCGGTGTTGCCGGCGTTGGTGCGGCCGGCCATCGGTGCCGTGCTGTGCGCCGCCGTGACGTTGCTGGCGGTGCGGTTGATCGACGGCGGCGTGTTCCTGCACCTGTTCGTGCCCGGCGTGGTCGGGATGCTGGTGTTCGTGCTGACGGTCGTGCCCGTCGAACAGTTCCGGCAGTTGCGGACGCGGTTGGTCCGCGCGCGCTGAGTGAGGAGTGGTCATGCCGCTGGTGTCCGTGGGCCTGCCGGTCTACAACGGGGTCTCGCGCATCGAAGCCGTCGCGCGTTCCGTGCTCGCGCAGGACCACGCCGACCTGGAGCTGGTGATCAGCGACAACGCGTCCGCCGACGGCACCGAGGAGCTGTGCCGGTCGCTGGCCGCCGAGGACTCACGCGTCGTTTACCACCGCAACCCGGTGAACGTGGGGCTGCTCAACAACTTCGTCGGCACCCTGCGGCTGGCCCGCGGTGAGTTCTTCCGTTGGGTCGGCGACGACGACTGGCTGGCGCCCAACTGCGTGTCCCGCGGCCTGGACGCCTTCGCCGACGACCCGCGGCTGATCCTCGTGACCAGCCAGGTCGACTACACCGGGCCCGACGGCGTCACCTCGACCATGCCCTATACCGGTACGGCGTTCCGGTCGTCGGATCCCGTCGTGCGGCTGACCGAGATGCTGCGGCTGCTCAACACCAGCCACCTGATGATCGATCCGTTGTACGGCATGTTGCGGCGGGAGGCGGTCGTGCGCATCGAGCGCCGGAACATGCTGCGTGAGGACGAGGTGTACGCCACCAAGCTGGCGTTGGCCGGGCCGTGGGGGCATGTGCCCGAGGTGCTGGCCAAGCGGAACTGGAAGCACGAGACGCCGGCCATCCTGGCCCGTCGGCTCGACGTGCCGTCCTGGCAGGCCCACTTCGCGACCACCCTGCAGTGCCGGGAAATGGTGCGCTGGGTGCAGGCTTGCGCCGACCTCTCCGAGGAGCAGCGCCGCCGCGCCGTGCTGCAGATCGGCAAGATGTACGCCCGCCGCCAGCAGATCGTCGCCGCCCGCCGCGCCCGCAAACTCGCCAACATCGCCCGCGACCTGGTTCCCCGCTGAACCCACCACCGTAACCCCCACGCTCGCTCCGCGGCCAGCCCCGGATGTTTGGAAAGGGGCATTCCTGACGTTCAACGTGAGGAATTGCGCGTTGATCTTGGCCTGTCGGTGCGTCCCTGGTCCTTGATCTTGCTCAGTCCGTCGCCGGGACGGGTTCCGGGGCTGGAGTCCTGCGGGTGGCGATGGACGTCCGCAAGGCGGCCCAGCTGCGGTGCTTGACGAAGGGGATCTCGAAGATCGCCGCGAAGGCCCGGGCGAAGACCACTGTCACCGGGACGCAGATGAGCAGCATGACGCCGAAGGCGGCGAGGCCGGTGCCGAACAGGGGACCGACGACGAAGGTGTAGGTCACCACGACGATCGGGGCGTGGGTGAGATACAGGCTGTAGGAGAACGACCCCAGGCTGCGTACGGGCCGGGTGTCGAGCAGGCGTACCAACGGCTTCGGCTGGCGGGTGGCCACGGCGACCAACAGCAGCGCGACGGCCGGACCGGCGGCGAGGTCGACCCAGATGAAGTGGCTGGTGGTCCAGGCCGGGCCGGCCACGACGATCAAAGCGATCACCGGCACCACGGCGGCGAAGGACCACCACTGCCAGTGCACCCGCTGCCACTTTGCGCCGGCCTGAACGATTCCGGCGGCGACGACGCCGGCGGCGAACAGGGCGGCGAACTGGGGGGTGAAGCGCATGAAGGCGTCCACAACGGACACATGCGGCGCCAGCAGGCCGATGAAGACGACGATTCCCGTTGTCACGCCGAGCATCACGGCGGCGCCGGCGCGGCGCAGGGCCAACAGCATGAGCGGGAACACGAAGTACAGCTGGGCTTCGACGGCGATGGACCAGAAAGCGCCGTTGGGGCTGGGGGAACCGAACACGTCCTGCAACAGGAATCCGTACAACAGCACGGACTTCCCGGTCGGCACGCCTTCGCCGGGCTGCGGCGCCAGCGTCCAGGCGATCAGGAGGCTGAACAGCAGCGCCGGCCAGTACGGCGGCAGGATGCGCCAGGCCCGTCGGCGGGCGAACTTGGCCAGGCTGTCCAGCCGCCAGCCGTTGCGCGCCGGCGAGACGGCCAGCGAGAAACCGGACAGCACGATGAACACCACCACGGCAAAATGCCCGTACAGCAAGAAACCCGTCCAAGCGGGCGCGTGCGTCTCGGGGAAGCCGGGAAACGCCATCAGGTAGCTGTGGTGCAGCACCACGAACAGCGCCGCCAGTCCCCGGATGCCGTCCAGCCCGATCAGGCGCACGCGGCCAGCTGAGTCCATGCCCCACACATCGCGTCCGCGCCCGTCCGCGTAAGCGCGCTCTCGGAGTAACAACGACTGGGCCGAACGGCCCAGTCTGTAACGAGAAATCGCAGGTCGTCGATTGTTCGGATGCTGGCGGTCGCCGCGACCGGCGCTCACGGAACGGGGCATGGGCCTATGGAATTCTGGAAATCCATGTGGGGCCTGATGCGCCGTCGCTACGTCGGGCCGCCGGTCGTGCTGCTGGCGGTGCTGGCCGCCGCCGTCACGTTCATCCTGGTGCCGACCCACTACGTGTCGCGGTCCTTCATGGTGCTGGCCACGCCGGCCGGCGGCGGCACGCTGTCGCTGGACCCGAGCAAGCCCACCGGCCTGACCAACCCGCTGCTGAACTTCAACGACGGCCTCAAGACCACCACCGGCATCCTGATCCAGGCCATGAACACGCCGCAGGAGCTGGCCGATCTCGGCGCCGGGCCGCACAGCGCGACCTCCATCGTGATCAACGACGGCACCAGCAGCCCGGACCTGCTCAGCAGCAGTCAGAACGGGCCTTTTGTGTACGTGGAAGGCGAAAGCACCACGCCCGACGCGGCCAGCGGGATCGTGAAGAAGGCTCAGGAGAAGCTCCGCGAGGAGCTCATCGACCGGCAGAAGGCGTTGAACGCGCCGCCCATCACCTACCTGTCGATGGTCGACGTGATCTCGCCGACCGCCCCCGTCAGCAAGATGACGCTCAAGCTTCAGCTCACCGGTGTCGCCCTGCTGGCGGTGCTCCTGCTCGGTCTGGGCGGCGCGTACGCCCGAGACCGGATGCGCGAGTCGCGCAAGCTGCGGGCGCCGGACAACGTGGCCGAGCTCATTCGCCCGCCCGGTGCGCTCGACCCGCCGACCGTGCGGATCGCCCTGGCCAAGGACAAGGCGGTGCTGACCGTGCGCGGCACGCTCACCGACGGCCCCGACGTCCCACATGAGACGGTGTAGCCGGACATGGACTTCTGGCAGACGCTGCTCGTGCTGTTCCGGCGCTGGTACGTGGCCGTGCCGGCGTTCCTGATCGCGGTCGGCGCCGCGGTGGGGATCTACCTGACCATTCCGGTCACCTACACCTCCACCGCCGTGCTGGTGCTCGACCAGCCCCTGGCCGGCGGCAGCCTGCCCGCGCTGCCGACCGACAAGGGCACGGTCACCAATCCGCTGCTCAACTTCGACCAGGGCTTGAACAACGCGGCCGCCATCGTCATCCAGGCGTTGAACACGCCCGAGGTCGCGCTCGCTCTCGGTGCGTCGCCGACCGGCGACCCTTCGTACAAGGTGTCCAACGGCAGCACCAACCAGCAGGAGCAGATCGTCGCCGGGCCTTTCGTGTTCGTGGAGGGCGACAGCCGCAACGCGCAGGCCGCGCAGGACATCGCCAAACGCTGCGTGGAGCGGGTGAAGCAGGAGCTCGCCAGCCGTCAGAAGGCGCTGAACGCGCCGGAGCAGACGTACATCACGCTTGACGTCGCCGTGCAGCCCACGACCCCGGTTGCCCAGCGCGGCAACAAGACCCGGGCTGCTGCCGTGGCTGTGGTGATGGGCGTCGTGGCCGCTCTGTGCGCCGCGTACTCGTTCGAAAGCTACTTCCAGGCGCGACGGCGCAAGGGCGGTTCGATGCACGAGCAGGCGCTCGTGGCGGCATCGAGCGGCGCCTGACATGTCCACGGACTTCTTACCCGGGAAGAAGACCCGGACGATGGCCGACGGCGCCACGCTCGTCTGCATCTTCGTCACCGTGCTGATGCTCATTCCCGCACGTGCCGTCTTCAAAGGCATTCCGCTGTCTCTGACGCCCGGCAACGTCGCCGCCCTGTTCGCCGGCATCTGCTGGGTCTGCGCCCAGCTCACCTTGACCCTGGGCATGGCCAAGGGGCGCACTCCGGTCCGCACCGGCATTTTCATCTACGCCATCGCCGTGTTCTTCTCCTACGGCTATGCCAATTTCGGCCCGCTGCCCAACGACGAGGTCAAGCTTTCCGACCACGCCATCGTGCTGGTCGCCGGCAACTGCGCGGTGGCCTTGATGATGAACGACGGCGTCCGCAGCCTGCTCCGCCTCGACCGGGTGTTGAAGGCCGCCGTCGTCTGCGGCACCGGCGTCGCCATAGTCGGGTGTTGTCAGTTCATTCTCAAGCTCGATCTCACCCAGTACATGGTGTTGCCCGGCTTGCGCTTCACCTCCGACGACGGCTTCGTCGAGACCCGTGAGGCGCTGGCCCGCGTCGCCGGCACCACCGGCCATCCCATCGAGTTCGGCGTGCTGTGCGCCATGTTGCTGCCGCTCGCCGCGCATTTCGCCTTCCAGGCCAAGGGGCGGGGCGAGCCCGTGCTGCGGTGGTGGATCTGCTGCGGCATCATCGCCGCCGGTCTGATGTTCTCCATCTCGCGGTCGGCGGTGCTCGGCATCTGCGCCGCCGGTCTGGTGCTTTTCATCGGCTGGCCGGCGAAGCGCCGCTGGTACACGCTGCTCGTCGGTCTGGTTTTCCTTGGCATCGTCAAGGTGACCGTGCCGAGCTTGCTGGGGGCCTTGTACAACCTGTTCGCCAATCTCGGCAACGACAGCAGCATTTCGCACCGGACCTACGCGTCGGCTGTCGCCGCCCGGCAGATCAGTCTGCACCCGCTGTTCGGGCATGGGCCCGGCACCTGGTACGCCGGCAAGCATGAGGTGTTCGACAACCAGTACATCCTGTCGACCGTCGAGACCGGTTTTGTCGGCGTGGCCGCCTTTGCCGGGATCTTTCTGTTTGCCTTCTATTCGGCGCTACGGGCGCGGTATCTGAGCAAGGACCCCGGTGCTCGGGATCTGGCCCTCACGCTGTGCGCCAGCCTGATCGCGCCGTTGATCGGGTCCGCGACCTTCGACCTGACCGCCTTCGCCACGGTGACCGGGTTGACCTTCATCCTGATCGGGGCCACGGGATCGTTGCTGCGGACGGCCAAGCAGCTGGCGCCGCACGAGGACCAGTTCGGCGTCCTGTACTGGATCCGGTACCGGTGGGCGTGGATGCGGGATGTGGTCGTGCGGCGGCGAAGGCACGAGGCCATCGAGGAGCCGGCCATCTGACCCCCCGCTATCCGTGGCAGGTCAGGGCGCCTACGGTCGACGTGACGTTGTAGTTGCCGTCGATGGTGACCAAGGCGTTGTCGGACCACTGGATGGCGCCGCAGTCGGACTCCACCGGTCCGTACACCCACGACTTGTCCACCATGCGGTTCCCGCGCACCACAACGGTTCCGCCGGCGCCCTTGACCTGGATGGAATAGGTGCCGCCGGCGACGAGGTTGTCGGTGACCGAGACGTCGTTGGTGAGGTCGGTCAGGAAGATCGGCGCGGTGATGTCGCGCGCGTCGCGCTGGTCGAGGGTGTTGTGGTCCAGCACGAGATTGTGCCCGCCCCGGTAACTCTGGATGCCGTCGGAATGGTCGCCGGGGTTGGAGCACAGGTGCACGTACGAGTCGTGGATCTCGATGTCGTTGCCGGAATCCCGGAAGCCGTCGCCATGGTTGCGGATGAGCACGCCGCGGGCGGTGAAGGCGCCCTCGCCGACACCGGGCTGGGAGTCGCAGCCGGAGGCGGGACCGACGGTGGAATCGACAATGTTGTACGAGTAGTCGATGTTCTCGTATTC
>DASWRQ010000056.1:0-9382 GCA_036403095.1 Kutzneria sp.
AAACAAGGTTCGCTATATCGGCCCGACGTCCGGATGGAGCGCGGAATGATCACCGGGTTCGACACTGTCCTCGTCGGCGCGGGCCCGGTCGGGCCGAAGGTGGCGCGGTTGCTGGATCTCTGGGCCCGGCGCTGGCCCGTCATGCGGGTGACCGTGGCGGGACAGCATGACTCCCAGTTCGTCGAATGGGCGACTGCTCGCCCGGAGATCCCGGCCCAGCACGGCGAGATCCTGGTGGCCAGGGACGTCGAGATGGTGGTGGCATGGGACGAGCACGGCTACGAGATTCCCGATTCGGCTGAAGGGCCGTTCTCCGTTCTGTACGAGCCATGCCCGGCGCGTGCGTTCGCCGCCATCGCACAACAGGACCCGTACGCGAGAGACCAGGAGTACGGCTTCGAGCCGTACGAGACGCTGATCATCGGCAGTGAGCTGACACTGACGACTGTCGTCACACCCGACCGTGACAGCACATACTCACGCGAGGTGATCGACGCCGTGGTGTCGGCTCTGGCCGCTTGAAGATCAGATCGGCGGCCGATAGCCGCAAGGGGCGATGACGGTAGCCGGACGGTCCCGACTTACGGCGGTTACCCGCGCCCGGTTCCTCCTTTTACGGTCGAACGCGTCTGATGCGTACCTGCGGGCGGGGAGGTGGCTGTGGGGCAATTGCCGAGAAGGCAGCTGGTGGTGGTCGCGGCGGGAACGGTGCTGGCCGGGGTGTTCGTGGCCCTGCCGGGAACGGCGGCGGCGGCGCCGAATGTGCTGAGGGCGGACAAGGCGGTGACGAGGTCGTGCTTCGCGGCGCAGGTGGCGCAGGGGACGGCAGGGGTGGACCGCAGGGAGTTCACGTCCACGGTGGACGGACTGGTGCAGGCCAGGCTGAAGCCGGTGGCGGGGGCCGAAGGCGACTGGGACATCGCGGTGTTCGACAAGGCCACGGGGAGCGTGGTGGCGGCGTCGGCGGCGCTGCGTAGTCGAGAGGTGGCGGAGAGCTTCGTCAAGAAAGGCCAGCAGCTGGTCGTGCAGGCGTGCCGCTACAGCGGCCCGGCGCGAACGGTGGAGCTGGGGGTCGACTTCCTGGCGCTGAGCCCGCAAGGAACGACGACGGGGACGCCACCGGAGCTGGTACGGGTGGAGACGCCGACCAGGGCGGACAAGAACCGGCTCAACACGCTGGGCCTGGACGTCACGGAGAAGGGCGACGCGACGGGCATCGAAGTGGTGCTGGCGGACGCCAAGGACCGGAAGACGCTGAGTGACGCGGGGTTCAAGTCGACGGTGGTGGACCCGAATCTGGCCCAGAAGTCCCTGAACGACGCGGCGACGGATCGGACCTACGCGGCGAAGACGGCGAGCTCGGCGCTGCCGTCGGGGCGCACGACGTACCGGCACCTCTACGACTACGAGTTCGAGATCAAGGAGCTGGCCCGCAAGTACCCGAACCTGGTCACGGCCTTCACGATGCCGGAATCCACGTGGGAGGGCCGGGACGTGGTCGGCCTGGAGATCGCGACCGACGTCAAGAACATCAACGACGGCAAGCCGGTCGACTTCACCATGGGCGTGCACCACGCCCGCGAGTGGCCGGCGGGCGAGCACGCGATGGAGTTCGCCTACGAGCTGGTCAACGGCTACAGCCACGACAACACGATCCGCGGGCTGGTCGGCAAGACCCGCAACATCGTGGTGCCGATCATCAACCCGGACGGCTTCGAGATCTCCCGCGAGGCCGAGCCCAAGGGCGACTTCAGCCTGTTCGACTACGAGATGAAGCGCAAGAACTGCAACGTCAACGACTCGCCGCCGCAGTACGCGACCGGCGTGTGCAAGGCGAACCCGGGCGGCCGGGTGCGCGGCACGGACCCGAACCGCAACTACGCCGGCTTCTGGGGCGGCCCGGGTGCGGACGTGGCCTGGAGCAGCGACACCTTCCGCGGCTCGGCGCCGTTCTCGGAGCCGGAGACCCGCAACGTCCGCTGGCTGGTGTCGTCACGACAGGTGACGAACCTGATGACCCTGCACACGGTGGCGGCGCTGGTGCTGCGCGCGCCGGGGGTCGCCGACACGCGGCCGCCGTTGGACGAGCCGGCGTACAAGGCGCTGGGCGACAAGATGGCCTCCCGCAACGGGTACACGAGCGAGCCGAGCTGGCAGCTCTACGACACGACGGGCACCACGGAGGACTGGTCGTACTGGACCACCGGCGGGTGGGGCTTCACGATCGAGGTCGGCGGCAACGGCTTCCACGGCCCGTACGCCGACAGTGTGGTCGCCGAGTACGAGGGCCTGGCCCCGGCGGCGGGCGCGGGCAAGGGCGGCAACCGCCAGGCGTTCCTGGACTTCCTGAGCAACACAGCCGACCCGGCGCAGCACTCAACGCTGATCGGCTCGGCGCCGAAGGGCTACCAACTCAAGCTGCACAAGACGTTCCAGACGCCGACGTCGCCGGTGATCCAGCCGGACGGCTCCACGGGGCCGCCGCTCTACTACACCGACGACCTGAACTCGACGCTCACCACGACCGGCGGCCGTTTCGCCTGGTCGGTCAACCCGTCGACCCGGCCGTACGTGGCCGGCCGCTACGGGCGTGACCCACGCGGCCCGGTCCAGCCGGGCTTCGCGGTGGCGAACCCGCCGGGCGTGCCGCCGATCAACCAGGACTACCCGAACAACGCGACGGCGGAGAGCTTCACCTTCCACGTCGACGGGCTGCCCAAGGCGGACAACGGCAAGCTCAGTGTCAACATCAACTGGGCGAAGCCGACCACGGACTGGGATCTGTACGTCTACGACGCCGCGGGCAACCTCGTGACGTCGTCGGCCAACGGGAACACGACCGCCGAGCACGCGGTGCTGTTCGACCCGCCGGCCGGCGACTACAAGGCGGTCGCGGTGAACTTCGACCAGACCGACCCCGCCGCGGTGGACGACTGGACCGGCGACGTCTCGTTCGCCTCGCCGATCCCGGCGACCTATGGGCCGAAGGAGGCCTACCAGCTGACCTGCACCTCGCCGAAGGGCAAGCTGGTGGGCGTGGCCGACGTGTTCGCCGACCGCGGCCAGACCGTGGACGTCGGCGAGGTCTGCACCCGCTCGGCCCACGCGCAGAAGCAGCGCCAGTCGGGCTGGGCCCGGTAGGCACTCGGGCGCGTTCCGGGCGGTGTCGGCCGCCGGGAACGCGCCCGGGGTTGCCTGGCGCGTGGTCACGCGACAACACCCTCCGAGGGGCGACGCGGAGGCGGGGGACTCGTGAGCAAGATCAACGTGCATCCGAAGCACATGCGGCGGTCCGGCGGCAAGCTCAGCGAGTTCGGCGGCAAGGTGTTCAGCGAGGGTGGCCGCACATACTTACCTAATCCCCGCTGCCACCCAGAAGATGAGGAGTCACCGCGTGCAGTACGTGCTCGCCTCCGCCGCCGAGTCCACAATGGAGGAATGGCGGCGTGCGGCGAGCACTGCTGGAGCAGCACTAACTCGCGGAGCTATGCAAAAGCGCGGCCCCGGGAACCGATCAGCGCGGTGTGGACGGTCACCCGAGCCACGACGCCGCGCGGCGTCGTTCGGACATGGTTGCCGTCAGTAGTCGGTCAGAACTCGTCCGACTGCGTGAGCTCGTGCTCAAGGGTGTCGGCCCGGGCCACCAACAGCTCGAGCGGCCGGGCGAACTCGTCCAGCACGCTCAGGTCCTCCAGCGGGGCCGCGTGCTTCAGCAGCGCCACGCCGTCCACCACCGCCGCGCCGCCCACGGTCGACTCGCCGGCCAGCTCCAGCAGCCGGCGCAGGTCGATCGCGTCCGCCCGCCCCACCGGCGACGAGATCTCAAGCCACTGCGCGCCATCGAGGTCGGTCACGTGGTGCACCGCCACCTGCTGCGTGCGGTCGCCGTCGCACTCCAGCCGGAACCGCAGCCACGAGCCCGTGTCCTCCAGCACCTCGTGCCGGGTCCGGACATAGTTGATCACGTCGGTCCAGGTGGTCACTCGTCTCGCCTCTCGCTGCCGGTCCGAAAGCCGTCAAGAGCATGCCATGCCGGAGTGGTGCGCCAGCACAGAATCGCCGCCGCCAACCTACTTCGTGATCGGCCCGAGCAGCAGGGTCATCAGGGCCTGCTGGACGGGCTCGCGTCCGGCGCCGTTGGCGATCATGAGGGCGGACTCGATGACGGCGCTGAGCACGAGTTGGGACAGGGCCGGCACGGAGGCGGAGGCGGGAATGAGGCCGTCGGCAGCGGCGGCGCCGAGCATCTCGGTGATGATGCCGAGGCCGTGGCGACCCTCGATCTCCCGCCAGGCGGCCCAGCCGAGCACGGCCGGGGCGTCGGTGAGCCCGATGCGCAGGACCTCGGGCCGCTGGCAGATGTCGAGGAAGCACTCGACGCCGGCGGCCATCGCGGCGAGGTGGTCCGGGATGCCGGCGACGACGGCGGAGATCTCGGCGGTGATCTCGTCTTCCAGCTGCTCGAACACGTCGCGGAACAGGGCCTGCTTGTCGGTGTAGTGGTGATACAGCGCCCCCCGGGTGACGCCGGCGGCCCGCACGATCTCGTCGGTGGACACGGCGGCGTAGCCCCGCTCGGCGAACAGGGCCCGGGCGGCGGAGGTGAGGGCGGACCGGGTGGAACGGGTGCGTTCCTCCTGGCTACGGCGTGGTGGCACCGAGAAAGTTCACCACGAGCCGACCGAGGGCCTGCGGCTGGTCCTCGGGCAGGAACGTGTAGCTGTCGTCGATCAACTCCAGCCGGGCGTCGGGCAGCACGGCGGCCAGCCGTTCGGCGAGGGAAACGGGAAACAGCCGGTCCTCACGGGCCCAGGCCAGCAGCACCGGCCGGTCGAAGCCGCCGAGCCGCTCGGCGGCGGCCAGGGTGTGCCGGTTGTGGACGCCCGAGGCGAAACGGCGCAGATCGGCGCGGATCGCCGGGTCACGGCGGGTGGGCAGCAGGTAGGAATCGACGATCTCGGCCGGCGGCCGGCGCTTGGCCACCCAGCCCAGGGCCACCGGCAGCCGGTGCAGTGCCTTGATCCGCATGGACTGCACCAGCAGCCAGACAAAGCCGGGAATGCGCACCGCTTTCGGCAGCGGCGCGAACACCGACGGGAAGAACGCCTCGAAGCAGTCGCACGAGGTCAGCACGACGCGCCCGACCCGCTCCGGATGGTCGGCCATCACCAGTTGGGTGAGCGCCCCGCCGGTGTCGTTGGCGATCATCGTGACGTCATCGAGGTCCAGGGCCGCCAGGAACTCGGCGATCAGCGCGGCCAGGCCCGGCGGCGTGAGATCGGCCTCCGGCACCGGCACGGAATGGGCGCCCAGCGGCCAGTCCGGGACGATGCACCGATAGCCGGCGCCGACGACGATCGGCACCACCTTGCGCCACAGGTCCCCGTTGACCAGCAGGCCATGCACAAAAACGACGGGCGGGCCGGAGCCGACGTCCCGATACCGGATGCGTCCGCCGCTGAGCTCGATCTCTCTGCTTTCACTCCCCATGCCCGTCAACATACAGACAGCCGGTATGTAAGTCTAGGGCCGCCGCCACCTGACCTCCCCTCACAACGGAGCCTTTTGTTCAGTGTGAGCAGGACCCCTGGCAACATCGGGCCAATCCCCACGCCGCATTGCGTAGGTTTGACCCACATCGCCGATCATCCCGAGGGGGCGCCGTGGAGACCGGGACCGAACATCCGCAGCCGAGGTTGGCCCGCCACCTCGCGATGGCCGAGGTATACGCCGATCAGACGCTGTCGCAGCGCTTCGCGAGCGACCTGAACCACCTGCTGGCCGAGGCCAAGGAGACGCCCCGAACCCCGTCGGCCACCTGGGAGGACTGCCGCGCGGCGGTCGCGCGCACGATCGGCCCGTCGCTCACGGACATGGTGCTGCCGGACGCGCCGGCCACCGCCCCGGTCATTCCGCCCAACCAGCGCCACCTGTGGCGCAATCGCTTGCGGGTGATGCGCGACGCCGTCACGAGCGAACCGCAGCCCTGGCCCGAACTCCGCATGACGGTCGCCCGCCTGTACCTGGACCTGCTTGCGGCGGGCGTCTGGGAATCCGGCGAGGAGTGGCGGCCGGAGCTGCGCGACGTCGTGTCGACGCTGCCGCTGCGGGACGACGAGAGCTGCCCGGGCCAGCTGGAGTCGTATCTGAGCTCGCTGATCGCGGTGTGCCTGGCCCTGCTGTGCCAGGAGGCGGACCTGTTCGGCAACGCGCCGAACGACGCGATCGCCAAGTCGGCGTGGGACAAAGCGGCGGAAATCGCCGCGTTCGCCGACGCCGACCAGGCCGAGCGCTACCTGTACCACCCGGACCAGCCCTACGCCCGGGTCGCGACCCGCACGGACGTGGACTGGGTGATCGAACTGGCGGTGGACTCGGCCGATGATCCGCACGCCGAGTTGCGGGCGGCGTTCGAGAGCGCCGGTCTGGACGTCGAGTTGATCGACGGGGTCTGGGTCTCCAAGGGCACGTTCCGCAACCCGCGCCGGGCCGCGGCCCGGATCGCGACCTTGGTCGGCGACCAGTGCGTGACCATGGCGTACAACGACAAGCGGGCCAGCGTGATCATCCGCAACGGCCGCGAAGTCGTGGTGGCGGACTCCGTCGCCCCGCGCTGGCGCTACTACCGGCTGACCACGATGGCCACGCCGGAGTCGCTGCTCGGCGACGCCGAGGGCCTGCCGCCGACCAGGGAGAACGACCCGTTCCGGCCGGTGCCGGACCGGGTCACGGCCCTGTTCGACGCGGCCGGCGTGAACTCGCAGCACATCCTGATGCTGTTCGACAGCTTCCGGCCGCGCCTGCGCTGAGGCGCAACGGGCGGGCGAGATCAGCCGGCGTCAACCCAGCACCCTGATCGGCTGACCGGCCACGAACGCGTCGATGTCCTCGACGGCTTCGGTGAAGTAACGGGTGTAGTTGCCGCGGGTCACGTAGCCGAGATGGGGCGTGGCCAGCACGTTCGGCAGTGTCCGAAGTGGATGGTCGGCCGGTAGCGGCTCGAGGTCGAACACGTCGAGCCCGGCGCCGGCCAGCCGTCCGGCGGCCAGGGCGGCGATCATGGCCTCGGTGTCGACGATCGCCGCCCGCGAGGTGTTGACCAGCAGGGCCGACGGCTTCATGGCCGCCAGCGCGGCCGCGTCGAGGAGACCACGGGTGCGGTCGCTCAGAGCCAGGTGGATCGACACGATGTCGCTGCCGGCCAACAGCTCGTCCTTCGACGACGCCAGTGTGGCGCCGACCGCCTCGGCCCGTTCCGCGGTGAGATTTTGGCTCCAGGCCAGCACTTCCATGCCGAACGCGCGGGCGATCGTGGCCACCCGGGTGCCGATCTTGCCCAGTCCGAGCAGGCCCAGCGTGGCCCCGGCCAGGTCGGTGCCGATCGTGCTCTGCCACGGTCCGCCGGCACGGAACGCCACGTTTTCCGGCACCAGGCGCCGGCACAGGCCGAGGATCAACGCCCAGGTCAGCTCGGCCGGCGGCGTCGACGAGCTGGCTGTCCCGCACACCGTGACGCCGTTGTCGGCAGCTGCCTTCAGATCGATGGACGCGTTGCGCATGCCTGAGGTGATCAGCAGCTTGAGCCGGGGCAGCCGGGCCAGCAGCGAGGCCGGGAACGGCGTGCGCTCACGCATGATCACCACGACCTCGAACTCGGCCAGCGCCTCGGCCACCTCGTCCTCGGTGTCCAGGTGCTCCCGGAAAACCGTGAGGTCGACCCGGCTCCAGTCGGCGTACTGCGCCGCCGCGTCCTGGTAGTCGTCGAGGACGGCGCAACGCAACATCAGGAGACCTCCGTGAGCCGGTACTGGTTGGGCGACTGGCCGAACAGCCGCTTGAACGCGTGCGAGAAAGCGAACGGGGACTCGTAGCCGACCTGGTGGGCGATGGCCGACAGCGGCGCGTCCGACTCACGCAGCAGCCGGGCCGCCCGGGTCATCCGCCACCAGGTCAGGTAGGCCATCGGCGGCTGGCCGACCAGCGCGGCGAACCGCCGGGCCAGCGTGGCCCGGGACTGTCCGACCAGGGCGGCGAGTTCGGGCACGGTCCAAGGCCGCGCCGGATCGTCGTGAATCGCGTGCAGCGCGCCGGCCACCGCGGGATCGGCCAGCGCGGCCGACCATCCGCTGCCCGGATTGTCCTCGAGCCAGGCGCGAAGCATGTACACCAGCAACAGATCGAGCAGGCCCGACACCACGGCGTCCCGGCCGGCGCGGTCGGCCTCGACCTCGCCGCCGAGCAGGTCGATGGCCGCGCGCAGCTCGGGATGGCGGCCGACGGTCGCCGGCAGGTGGATGATCTCGGGCAGGTCGCCCAGCAACGGATGGGAGCGCGACCGGTCGAGCCGGTATTTGCCGCACAGCAGCTCGGTTCCGTCGCCGGCCAGCCGATGGGCGCTGCCGTGCGGCAGCAGCACGACATCGCCGACGCCGAGCCGCACCGGCTCGTCGAAGTCGCCGAGCAGCGAGCAGTTGCCGCGCAGCAGGATGTGGAAGCCGGCACCGTCGTAGGCATCGAACGGCAGCTGCCAGCGCACGTCCACCGAGGTGCGGTTGGAGGACGGCCGCCCGGTGCGGAGCACCGTGATGACATCGCTCACCACGTCCATGCCGTGAGCGTATCAAGCATGGATGTGGGGCACACAAGCATTCAAACGCTCAGCCCTGAGCCACAGACTGAATTCATGGACACCATCACCTTGGGCGATGTCGAGATCACGAGGGTGGTCGAGCGGCACGGCTCCTTCGGCCCCCTGCACACGTTCGTGCCGGGCGTGCCGGATCCCGCGCCTTCCTGGCTCGCGCCCGATCACCACGACCCGTCGACCGGCGGCATGATCGCCGCGGCCCAGACCTGGGTGCTGCGCAGCGGCGGGCGGACGATCCTGGTCGACACCGGCGTCGGCAACGACCGCGTGCGCACCAACCCGGTTTTTGCCGGCTGGCACACGGATTTCCTGTCCCGACTGAGCGCTGTCGTCGATCCTTCCGCGGTCGATGTCGTTGTGAACACCCATGTGCACGCCGATCACGTCGGCTGGAACACGCACGATGTCAACGGTCACTGGGCACCCACCTTCCCCAACGCCACCTACCTCATCCACCGCGCCGACCACGAGCACTTCAAGGGCACCGAGGTGCACGACGACAGCGTGGCCCCCGTCCTTGGCTCAACCACCTTGTGGGAGAACACTTTCCGCATCGACGAGAACCTCGAGCTGTCGGCCGCGCCCGGGCACACGCCGGGATCCAGCGTCTTGCGCCTACGCTCCGGGACCGACCGGGCGGTGTTCGTCGGCGACCTGCTGCACAGCCCGTACCAGATCACGGATCCCTTGTGCAACAGCACCTTCTGCCTCGACCCTCAGCAGGCGCAGGCCACC
>DASWRQ010000057.1:0-60009 GCA_036403095.1 Kutzneria sp.
GGCCCCCCCCCCACGGCCGGGCCGCTACCAGGCGCACGAGCTGGTGATGGCCTACGCCGACGACCTCTGCCGGCAGATCGACTCCGACGAGGACCGGGCCGGGGCGAAGGCGCGGCTGGTCGAGCACTACGTGCAGGGCGCGCAGTGGGCCCACGACAGCCTGGCCGCCGACCGCAACGAGCGCGAGGCCGTCGCCTGGTACACGCGGGAGTACGAGGTCGTGGAGACGCTCATCCGGGAAGTGGACGAGCCGTGGCGGCTCACCATCCCGATGCAGCGGTTCTACCTGCGCCGGGGACTGCTCCAGGACTGGGAGGACAGCGTCCGCTACAGCCTGGCCAAGGCGGTCGAGCCGGGGCCGCGGGCGCGGCTGCTGATGGGCCTGGCCGGCGTGGCCCAGTGCACCGGCCGGCTGGACGAATCCGTGACGCTGTACCGGGAATCGCTGATCGTCGGCAAGGACGTCGACGACCCGCGACGGGTGGTGATCACGCTGATCGGGCTGGCCGGCGTCGAGGAGTCCCGCGGCGACCGCAGGACCGCCGGCCTGGTCGTCGCGGAGGCCATGCAGGTCATGGAGGCCCGGCTCGGCGTGGGCGGGCCGATCTCCGAGGACACCCGCACGCTGCTGCGCTACCTGCTCGACGCGGGCGCGGAGATCGGCCTGTTCGAGAACGAGGTGGTTCGCGCGCGGCTGTCGGCGGCGCTCGACTAGCTCGACGTCAGATGGCGCCGATCCGCAGCGCGTAGGCGACGGCGTGCGCGCGGTTCTGCAGGTGGTGCCGGCTCAGCAGGTCCTTCAGGATGCGCTTGATGGTGTGCTCCGAGTACTTGAGCTCACGGGCGATGTCGGCGTTCTCGGCGCCCTGCGCCACCAGTCTGAGCACCTCCACCTCGCGCGTGTCCAGGCCGGCGACGCCGTAGCCGGTGGTCGTGATCAGCACGTGGTCGATGCGCCGCAGGTGGTCCACCAGCAGCCGGGCCACCGACGGCGGCAGCACCGACCGGCCCTGCGCGGTCGTCACCAGCGCCTTGGTGATCGTGGCCAGGTCGGTGGAGCGGCGCGGCAGGAAGCTGACCACGCCGGCGTGCAGGCTGCGCAGCAACTGCCGGCCGCCCAGGCGATCCGCGACCAGCAGCACCGGGGCGGCGGTGTTGCCCGTGACCTCGGCCAGCAGCTCGTCGGTGACCTCGGTGGTGATGGCCAGCAGCACCTCGCCCGGCCCGGTGGAGTCGATCAGATGGAGCCGGGGATGGGCGGCGATCGCCTGCGCCACCGCGTCCCGCGTCAGCGCGTCGTCGACGGCCAGGCGCACCGGGAAGACCGGTTCGGCGCGGGGCCCGATCGTGGACACGGTCGCGAGTGCGGTGTTCATGGTGGGCACGGTAGGACCGTTCACTGACGAACGAGTGACCGTGGCCAGGTTGTCGGCCGGCGCGCACGGAACCGTCACAGAACCGGGCGAGTGTGGGCGTTGCCGATCGATGTCCCGTGGGGGTGCTCGTTGTTCGCTCGTCCGTTGTTCGCCGTCGTCGCGGCCGTGCTGCTGGTGTCCGCGTGCGGGACCGGTGCCGCGGCGTCCTTGGGGGACGCCGACGGCGTCATCGCGGACAGCGTCAGCCCGTTCGACACGGCCAAGGCCGCGATCGGCAACCTCGACCCGGCGCTGCTGGCCGCCGTGCAGCAGGCCGCTCGGGACGCGCGGCAGCACGGCATCGACGTGAAGATCACGTCCGGCTGGCGCAGCAAGGCCTACCAGCAGCAGCTGCTCGACGACGCCGTGCGCAAGTACGGGACGCTCGAGGCCGCGCGGCAGTACGTGAACACCCCGGACCGGTCGACCCACGTCACCGGCAAGGCCGTGGACATCGGGCCGACCGACGCCGACGACTGGGTGAACCGGCACGGCACGGACTACGGGCTCTGCCAGGCGTACTCCAACGAGATGTGGCATTTCGAGCTGCTGACCACGCCGGACGGCCAGTGCCCGCCGCAGCGGCCGGACGCCGCCGGCTGACCCGTACCCCTTTGGTCGGTCCCCCTTGGTCGATCCGCTGTGGACTGATCAGCGGCGGCGCCACCACAGGTGCCACACCGCGAGCGCGGGGAAGCCGGTGGCCAGGACCGCGCCGATCACCACCGTGGTCGGCGAGTCGATGCCGGCGCCGGACACCGCGATCACGATGCCGCTGGCGTGCATGGCCACACTGCCGCTGATCAGGGCCGCCGCCGAGCCCGGCGTGAGCGGCCGCAGCTCGGCCAGCTTGCGGGACAGCCTGGGATCGGTCGCCGTCAACCCTCGTTCGATCTCCGCGAGCGATCGCAGCTCGTCGTCACGCAGCGTCATGGCTCCCCCTGCCGGTTGACCGTCTGACGCTTATCATTATTCCAGCGCGAGGCCACTGTGTCGAACATGTTTTCGAGCCTGCTCCGTCGTATCTGTGAACGGACGTGTCTTGACGGTGATCGGCAGCCATCGCTATGGTCTGAACCACATTTCGTCTCTTTCGTCCCGCTCCCGCCCCCTTGGCGCTCGCGACGCCAGTTCCGGGGCAACCCTGCAAGGAGTCGGCATGAATCTGAACAAAAGGCTGGTCGCTGCCCTCGTGGGCGCGATCGCGGCGCCCCTGATCGTCGTGATCGGCCCGGCGGCGATCGCCAGCGCCCATGGATACGTCAGCGCACCGGCCAGCCGTCAGGCGCAGTGCGCCGCCGGCACGGTGAGCTGCGGCGCCATCAAGTACGAGCCGCAGAGTGTGGAAGGCCCCAAGGGTTTGCGCAGCTGCAATGGCGGCGTGGCCCGGTTCGCCGAGCTCAACGACAACAGCAAGCCGTGGAAGGCGGCCACTGTGGGCAAGTCGGTGACGTTCAACTGGACGTTCACCGCCAAACATCGCACCTCGAACTACGAGTACTACGTCGGCAGCACCAAGGTCGGCGACTTCAGCGGGAACAACTCGATCCCGCCGGACAAGGTCTCGCACACCGTCAACCTGGGCAGTCGCAGTGGCCGCATCACCGTGCTGGCCATCTGGAACATCGCCGACACGACGAACGCCTTCTACAGCTGCATCGACCTCAACGTGTCCTAGTCGGCTCGGTGCCGGCCCGTCCGTCCACTTCGGACGGACGGGTCGTCACTGCCGGCTGAGGTAGAGCTCCACGCCGTCCAAAATGCGTTCCAGGCCGAATTCCAGGCCCTGGTCGCGGGTTCCGTGCTGCTCGGCCGAGGCCAGCGCGTCGACCACGTGTGGGAAGCGGTCCGCCCGGGTGGCCAGCACCTTGGCCCAGCCCGCGGTGAGCTCCGCCTCCGACATGGCCGCCGTCTGCTCGACCAGCGTGCGGATCTGGCCGGTCAGGACCACGATCACATCCATCATCTGGCCGCCGTCCATCGGCTGTCCGGCCAGCGCCGCCAACGCCACTTCGACCCACGTCAGCTCGTTCGGGCCGGTGACGCGTTGGCCCACCGTTGCCCTCAGCGCCCACGGGTGCGCGCTCATCCGCTCGTACATCGCGAGCGCCCAGGTCTTCAGCTGCGGTCGCCAGCCGCCCTCGATGCACTTGAGCTCCGGCGGTTCCCCCATCGCCGTGTCCACCATCAGGGCGACGAGCTCGTCCTTGCCCGGGACATAGCGGTAGGTGGCCATCTTCGTCACCCCGAGCGCCTCCGCCACGCGTTGCATCGTCACGGCGCCCAGGCCTTCCCGGTCGGCGAGCTCGATGCCCGCCCGGGCCAGGTCGGCCAGCGTCAGCGTCGGCCTCGGCCCCCTTCGGGGCGCGCTCCGCTCGCCCCACAGCACCTCGTACGCGTCCATCGCCACTCCCGCTCCCGCCGGCTCGCCGGCGTCAGCTTCGCAGTGCCTCCAGCGGCTCGTCGCAACGGGCTGTTGCCCTCCGTCGAAACTGTGTCTACCATACACTGTGTCGCAGGGACACAATTTGGAGGCGATCATGCGGGTGTTGGTTTCGGGGGCGGGCGTCGCGGGCCCGGCGGTGGCGACGGCGTTGGGGCGGCACGGGGTCGAGGTGACCGTGGTCGAGGCGGCGGACAAGCTGCGGACCAGTGGCTTCGCCGTGGACTTCCGGGGCGAGACGCACCTGAAGGTGCTGCGGACCTTGGGGGTGCTGGACGAGCTGAAGGCGGTCCAGACGCACGGCGGGGCGATGGAGGCGGTGGACGAGCGCGGCCGGCGCATCTTCCGGTTGCCGGCGGAGTTCGCGGGTGGCGAGGTGGAGGTCCGCCGCAGCGACCTGTCGAGAATTCTGTACGAGCGGAGCCTGGCCCACGCGGATTACCTGTTCGGCGACACGATCACCGGCCTGACCGAGACGGCCGACGGGGTGCGGGCGGACTTCGCCAAGGCCGGGTCGCAGACGTTCGACCTGGTGATCGGCGCGGACGGCCTGCACTCGGGCGTGCGGCGGCTGGTCTTCGGCCCGGAACGGGACCACGTGAAGCACCTGGGCTACCACATCGCGGGCTGGGACCTGGCCAACGACCGCGGCTACGGCACGACGCAGACCCAGTACAACGTGCCGGGGCGGATGGCGGCGGTGAGCGCGGACCTCAGCGACCCGAGCAAGGCGGGGGCACTGTTCGTGTTCGCCGGTCCGCCGGTGGATGTCGACTGGCGGGATCTGGACCGGCAGAAGCGGCTGATCGCCGAGGCGTTCGCCGGAATGCGGTGGCACGTCCCGCATCTGCTGGACACGTTGCGCGAGGTGGACGAGATGTACTTCGACTCGATCAGCCGCGTCCACGCGCCGCGGTGGACGAAGGGCCGAGTCGCGCTGCTCGGCGACGCGGCGTGGGGAGTAACGCTGGGTGGCATGGGCGTCGGCACCGCTGTGGTCGGTGCGTACGTGCTGGCCGGCGAGCTGGCGCGTGGTGATCACCAGGCGGCGCTGGCGGCGTACGAGCAGCGGATGCGCGGCTACGCCGGCCGCTGGCAGAAGGGCGCGAGTCCCGGCCAGTTCCTGGCGCCCTCGAACGCGGCGCTGTTGTGGCTGCGCAACGCCATGTTCAGCACCAAGGCCGTGCAGAAGCTGATGGTCGCCGGGACCACCAGGCTGGCCAGCGACGTGGCGCTGCCGGACTATCCGGCGGCCTGAGTCCGTCTCGGATTCGGGTCCTTGACCGGTCCCGTCGGCTGGGTCTACTCTGCCGGCAATAGGAAGGTAAGTTTCCTAACTGCCGATGTGAGGCGGCCTCGGCCGCTGAACCGGAAATCACTGCCGCCACAGGGGTTTCTACTCAAGCGAAGCAGCTTCGCGGAGGGAATCCTGATGGGCGCTCCCGTTCCCGGCCCGATTCCAGGGTCGTGGACCTCGTCGAGACCGGCCTCCTCCTGAGCTGTTTCGCGCACCCCGACTCCGCCGCGAAACCCCCTGCCATCCCTGTGGAGGAAGTCCATGCTCAGAAGACTGCTGGTCGCCCTGTTCGCCGTGGTCCTCGGCACATCGCTGCTGGCCGCCACGCAGGCGTCCGCCGCGCCGCAACAGAGTCACGTCGCCGCGCCACGGTCCGACGACGGCAGTCCCACCGCCGACCAGCTGCTGGCCAAGACCGCGCACTGCAACCAGGTCTCCAACGGCACCTACTCGGACAAGAACGGCGGCCAGACGCCGATCTGCGGCGCCGGTGGCGCGTACTTCTGGACCTCCGGCATGGCCATCGACTGCGACGGCCAGCGCACGTCCGCGTGCAATGAGAACACCGACTGCTGCTTCTACAACGACACCTCGTTCCACCAGTCCGACGGCAAGCCCTTCGACGCCGCCAAGGTGCCCTACGTCGTCATCCCGCTGCCCAGTTCCCGGTGGGACTACGGCAATGCCGGCATCCGGGGCGGCGACGTGCTCGCCGTGATCTACCACGGGCACGTCGAATACGCCGTGTTCGGCGACGAGGGGCCCGACGACTCCATCGGCGAGGCTTCCTACGCCACCGCCAAGGCGCTCGGCATCGACCCCGACCCATCCAACGGCGGCACCTCGGACAAGGTCACCTACATCGTCTTCAAGAACTCCAAGGTCTCGCCGATCGAGAACCACGGCAGCGCCGTGACCCAGGGCCGCAAGTTCGCCCAGCAGTTCGTGAACGGCAGCTGAAACGCCGCGGTAGCAGGCAATCCAGGGTGGCGGTCCCCGACGGGGGCCGCCATCTTGTCGTGGGCCTACAACTTCGCCAGGAAGTCGTCGACCAAGGCGTCGGTGAACGCCGGGTCCACGGGTTCGCCGGTGACGAGCACGCGGTAGTGGATGACAGCGATCAGGCGCTGGACCGCGAGATCGATGTCCAGGTCGTCGGGGAGCTCCTTGCGGTCCAGCGCGCGATCGAAGGGGAGACGGTCGCGCTGGTGCTGGGCGGCGATGTGGGAGTCGCGCAGGCGAGTGGCGAGTGCGGGATCGTGCTGGGCCTGGCCGACCAGGGCACGGTAGACCGCGCCGGCGTCGGAGTCGGTGAGGAAAGCGGCGACGGCGGCCAGGTGCGCGCGCAGGTCGGCGGCCAGTGAGCCGAGATCGGCGGGGGTCAGGTCCCTGGCCACGTCCTCGCCGTACGCGTCCATGAGGATGTCCACTTTGGACGGCCACCAGCGGTAGATGGTCTGCTTGGCCACGCCGGCCTTGGCGGCGATCTTCTCGATGGTCAGGCCGGCGAAGCCGTGCTCGACGAGCAGGTCGTCGGCGGCGTGCAGGACGGCGGCGCGCGCCTGCTCGCTGCGGCCGTAGCGGTTGCCGTGATGATCGGAGCCCACGGGGGCACAGCCTAGCGAGCGATAGACAAGACGCAACGTTGCGTCTACTCTAACCGGCATGACATCGACCCTGTTCGCGCCGAAGACGCGCGCACTGCTGGACAAGCTGTTCGCCGCGGCAGACCTGGACGGACAACTGTCGGCGCGGGAGTTACCGGAGGACGCGCGGGGAAAGGCGGACGCGCTCGAAGACGTCTACATGCCGATCTCGGCGGCGGGCGGCCGGCTGCTCTACGCACTCGTCAGGGCGACCCGCCCGGCCGTGGTGGTGGAATTCGGCACCTCGTACGGCATCTCCACGCTGCACCTGGCCGCCGCGGTCAAGGACAACGGCACGGGCCGGGTGTACGGCACCGAGCTGAGTGCGACCAAGGTCACCGCCGCCCGCGAGCATCTGGCCACGGCCGACCTGTCCGATCATGTGACGATTCTCGAGGGTGACGCCCTCGAGACCCTCGCCGGCGTGCCCGGCCCGATCGGCCTGGTCCTGCTGGACGGATGGAAGGAGCTGAGCCTGCCGGTGCTGCGCCTGCTGGAGCCCCGCCTCGGGCCCGGCGCACTGGTGGTGGCCGACGACATCACCCTGCCGTCCATGCGCCCCTACCTCGACCACGTCCGCGACCCGCACAGTGGTTACGTCGGCGTGGAGTTCCCGGTGGAGGACGGCATGGAAATCAGCTGCCGCGTCTGAACTACGCAAGAGGGGAATGACGACATGTGCGCCACCTGCGGCGTCCCGACGCACGTCCCGGCGCCGCCGGCCCGCAAGTTCGCGGCGCTGCGCAACGCCGACTGCCGCACGTACCTGATCGGCGCGGCGCTGGCCATGATGGCCGACAACATCGAGCACGTCATCACGTACTGGGTGCTCTGGGAGAAGTTCCACTCGCCGGCCCTGACCGGCTTCGAGGTGATCAGCCACTGGGTGCCGTTCCTGCTGGGCTCGGTGTACTTCGGCGGCCTGGCCGACCGGCACGACTGCCGCCGGGTGATCCAGGCGGCGCAGGTGCTTTTCATGGCGGTGTCGGTGGCCTGGGGCGTGCTGTTCCTCACCGGCACGCTGGAGGTGTGGGAGGCGTGCCTGCTGCTGGTGCTGCACGGCTGCGCCGGCGCCATCTGGGGGCCGGGCGAGCAGCTGATGCTGCACGACTTCGTCGGCGACAAGGAGCTGCCGAGCGCGGTCCGGCTCAACGCCACGTTCCGCAGCCTGGGCATCCTGTTCGGGCCGGTGGTCGGCTCGGCGCTGCTGCTGGGCCTCGGCCCGGAGACCGGCATCTTCGTGAACGTGCTGTTCTACCTCCCGCTGACGCTGTTCCTGTTCCGCACCAAGGTGACCGGCCACAGCCGGGACGGCGGCGTGCCGCGCACCCGGATGGGGCTGATGGACTCGGTGCGGGTGTTCAAGGAGGTGCGCACCGACCCGACCATCGTCAGCATGATCATTCTGGGCGGCCTCGGGGCGTTCTTCGTCGGCGCGTCCTTGCAGACGTCGATGCCGATCTACGCCCAGGATCTCGGCGCCGGGGCCGCCGGCACGGCCTACGGCGTGCTGCTGTTCGCCAACGGCGCCGGTGGCGTGATCGGCGGCATCCTGCTGGAGGCCACCGGCCGCATCAAGCCGAGCGTCCGGGCGGCCGTGATCAGCACCGGCGTCTACGGCCTGACCAGCCTGTTCTTCGCCGTCACAAGCAGCTGGACGCTGGCCGTCGTGGCCCTGTTCATCGGCGGCGTGGCCAACCTGGCCTCGATGTCCATCGGCCAGACGGTGGTGCAGCTGCGGGCCAATCCCGCCGACCGCGGCCGGGTCATCGGCGTGTACGGCGTCGCCGCCAACGGCCTACGGGCCGGCAGCGGCTTCACGGTGGGACTGCTCGGCGCGGCGATCGGCGTGCACTGGTCGCTGGCCATGTCGGCGACCGCGCTCACCCTCGGCACCGGCGTGGCCGGCTGGCACGCGCTGCGTCGGCGGCGGCCGCAATTCCGGAATTAGCCGGGCACGTTTCGCGAATGTGGGGGATATCCCGCAATGACCTCCGCTACACCCGTTCGGCCAGCTGTATCGAGAACTGAACCGATGCGGTTCGCGAACGGGTGTTAGCGCGGCCACGACCGATTGCGGGGCGCCAGATCCGGCCCAACACTGGATGATCTGTCGCCCATGCCGAGGAGCCCCGAATGCCCAAGTTCGTCTACGCCTTCGCCGAAGCCAACAAGGACATGAAGGACCTGCTTGGCGGCAAGGGGGCGAACCTGGGCGAGATGACCCGACTGGGCCTGCCGGTGCCGCCGGGCTTCACCATCACCACCGAGGCCTGCCTGGCCTACCTGGCCGACCGGGACTTCCCGGACGGGCTGGCCGACGAGGTGTCGGAGCAGCTGGCCGCACTGGAGAAATCGATGGGCAAGACCCTCGGCGACGCCGGCGACCCGTTGCTCGTATCCGTGCGCAGCGGCGCGAAGTTCTCGATGCCGGGCATGATGGAAACCGTCCTCAACGTGGGTTTGAACGACGAGTCGGTGCACGGTCTGGCCAGTCAGTCCGGCGACGAGCGGTTCGCGTTCGACTCGTACCGGCGGCTGATCCAGATGTTCGGCAAGACCGTGCTCGGCATCGACGGCGAGCACTTCGAGGAGGCCATCGAGGAGGCCAAGCGGGTCAAGGGCGTGACCGGCGACCTCGACCTGGACGCCGAGGACCTCAAGCAGCTGGTCGAGGTGTTCAAGAAGGTCGTGCAGGAGCACGCCGGCCGGCCCTTCCCGCAGCAGCCGCGCGAGCAGATGGACCTGGCCGTGCGGGCGGTGTTCGACTCGTGGAACACGCCGCGCGCGGTCATCTACCGCCGCCAGGAGCGCATCCCGTCGAACCTGGGCACCGCGGTCAACATCGTGGCGATGGTCTTCGGCAACCTGGGCATGGACTCCGGCACCGGCGTGGCCTTCACCCGCGACCCGGCCAGCGGCGCGCAGGGCATCTACGGCGACTACCTGCAGAACGCGCAGGGCGAGGACGTGGTGGCCGGCATCCGCAACACGGTGCCGCTGCGTGACCTGGAGAAGATCGACAAGCGCGTCTACGACGAGCTGCTCCAGATCATGCAGACGCTGGAGGAGCACTACCGGGACCTGTGCGACATCGAGTTCACGGTGGAGCGCGGCAAGCTCTGGATGCTGCAGACCCGCGTCGGCAAGCGCACCGCGGCGGCGGCCTTCCGCATCGCCACCCAGCTGGTCGACCAGGGCCTGATCGACATGAACGAGGCGCTCACCCGGGTCACCGGCGCGCAGCTGGCGCAGCTGATGTTCCCGCGCTTCGACGAGAAGGCCCAGCGCCGCAAGATCGGCCAGGGCATGAACGCCTCGCCCGGCGCGGCCACCGGCAAGGTGGTGTTCGACTCGTACACGGCGGTGAAGTGGTCGCGGTCCGGCGAGAAGGTCATCCTGGTCCGCCGCGAGACCAACCCGGACGACCTGAACGGCATGATCGCGGCGTCGGGCATCCTGACCAGCCGCGGCGGCAAGACCTCGCACGCCGCCGTGGTCGCCCGCGGCATGGGCAAGACCTGCGTCTGCGGCGCCGAGGAGCTGGACGTCAACACCAAGCAGCGCGTGTTGCGGGCGCCGCACGGCGTCACCGTGCACGAGGGCGACGTGATCTCCATCGACGGCGCGACCGGCGAGGTGTTCCTGGGCGAGGTGCCGGTGGTGGACTCCCCGGTGGTGCGGTACTTCGAGGGCGAGGTCGACCCGGCGTCCGAGGAGGCCGGCGACCTGGTCAAGGCCGTGCACCGGCTGATCGGCCACGCCGACGGCGTGCGGCGGATGGCCGTGCGCACCAACGCCGACACGCCGGAGGACGCCGCGCGGGCCCGCCGGTTCGGCGCGCAGGGCATCGGCCTGTGCCGCACCGAGCACATGTTCCTCGGCGAGCGGCGGTCACTGGTCGAGCGGCTGATCCTGGCCGACACCGACGAGGAGCGCGAGCGGCAGCTGGGCGAGCTGCTTCCGTTGCAGCGCCAGGACTTCGTCGAGCTGCTGGAGTCGATGGACGGGCTGCCGGTGACCATCCGCCTGCTCGACCCGCCGCTGCACGAGTTCCTGCCCGACATCACCGAGCTGTCGGTGCGGGTCGCGGTGGCCGAGTCCCGGGGCGAGCAGCGGGAGAACGACCTGCGGCTGTTGCAGGCCGTGCACCGGCTGCACGAGCAGAACCCGATGCTGGGCCTGCGTGGCGTGCGGCTGGGTGTGGTCATCCCGGGCCTGTTCCAGATGCAGTCCCGGGCCATCCTGGAGGCGGCCGCGCTGCGGATCAAGGCCGGCGCCGTGCCGCGGGTGGAGATCATGGTTCCGCTGGTGGCCAACGTGCAGGAGTTCGAGACGGTCAAGCAGGACATCATCCAGGTGGCCCGCGAGGTGCGGGAGGCCGAGTCGACGCACCTGGAGTTCCTGATCGGCACCATGATCGAGCTGCCGCGGGCCGCGCTGACCGCCGACCAGATCGCCGAGGCGGCCGAGTTCTTCTCCTTCGGCACCAACGACCTCACCCAGACCACCTGGGGCTTCTCCCGGGACGACGTGGAGGCCGCGTTCTTCTCGGCCTATCTGGAGCGCGGCATCTTCGGCATCAGCCCGTTCGAGTCGATCGACCGCGAGGGCGTCGGCGAGCTGGTCCGCATCGCCGCCGAGAAGGGCCGGGCCCAGCGGTCCGGCCTCAAGCTCGGCGTCTGCGGCGAGCACGGCGGCGACCCGGACAGCGTGCAGTTCTTCAACGAGGTCGGCCTGGACTACGTGTCCTGCTCGCCGTTCCGGGTGCCGGTAGCACGACTGGAGGCCGGCCGGGCGACTTTGGCCGGACGCGCGCGCTGAATTGCCCTTCCGGGCGAGGCCCCGCCGATGCCTCGCCCGGTTGCCACACCCCAGACCGCTCGGCCCCGCCCCTGCTGCGCCCGGTTGCCAACACCCCTACGGCGAGGCCCCGCCGGTACTTCGCCCGGTTGCCCACACCCTTATGGCTCGGCCCCGCCGATGTTTCGCCCGGCAAGGGCGAGGCATCGGCCCCAGAGGGGCCGAGCCCGCGACGCCGAAGGCGGCGCCAAAAACACTGCGTCAGGGACTCAGAGGAGCTCGCTCGGCAGGACTGGCTGGGTAGCGCGGCGTTCGACCGCGGTGTCGACGACGAGCTGGGTGAGGACTTCTGGGCCCGGCAGTGGGCCGAGGCGTACGTGCACTTCGCCGCCGGTGAGAAGCGGTCGTGGCTGCACGACCGGGGTCTGCGCTGGTTCCCGGTGGTGGGCTGGGCCGAGCGTGGTGGTCAGTTGGCCGACGGCCACGGCAATTCCGTGCCGCGCTTCCACGTCACGCGGGGCACCGGGCCGGCGGTGATCGATCCGTTCGTGCGGCGGGTCCGGGCGGCGGCCGAGCGCGGGCTGGTGGAATTCCGGTTCCGGCGCCGGGTGGACGAGGTCATCGTGTCCAACGGCGTGGTTGACGGCGTGCGAGGCGCGGTGCTGGAGCCGAGTTCCGCGCCCGGGGCACGGCCAGCTCTCGGGTTGTGGTGAGGGACTTCGAGGTGCACGCGCAAGCCGTGTTGGTGGCGTCCGGCGGCATCGGGGCCAACCACGACCTGGTGCGGGCCAACTGGCCGGTGGAGCGGCTCGGCCCGGCGCCGCAACGGATGCTGACCGGCGTGCCGGCCCATGTGGACGGTCGGATGCTGGCGATCAGCGAGAAGGCCGGCGCGCGGATCGTCAACCACGACCGGATGTGGCACTACACCGAGGGAGTGCTGTACTGGGAGCCGATCTGGCCCGACCACGGCATCCGCATCCTGCCCGGCCCGTCCTCGCTGTGGTTCGACGCCCGCGGAAATCGGCTGGCCGCGCCGGCGCTGCCCGGTTTCGACACCGTCGGCACCCTGCGGGCCATCGGGCAGACCGGCCACGACTACTCGTGGTTCGTGCTCAACGAGAAGATCATCGCCAAGGAGTTCGCGCTCTCCGGCTCGGAGCAGAACCCCGACCTGACCGGCAAGAACGTGCTGGCCACCCTGGGCAGGGTGTTCCACAAGGGGCCGCCTGGGCCGGTGCAGGCGTTCATGGACAAGGGCGCGGACTTCGTGGTCGCGCGGACTCTGGCGGAGCTGGTCGCCGGCATGAACCGGGTGGCCGGCAACAGCTTGCTCGACGTGGACACGCTGCGGAGCCAGATCGAGGCCCGCGACCGCGAGGTGGCGAACTCGTTCAGCAAGGACGCGCAGCTGACCGCGATCCGTGGCGCCCGGCGGTACCTGGGCGACCGGTTCGTGCGGACCGCGTCGCCGGGGCGGCTGCTCGACCCGGCCGGCGGGCCGCTGGTCGCCGTGCGGCTGAGCATCCTGACCCGCAAGACGCTGGGCGGGTTGCAGACCGATCTGACCGGCCAGGTGCGGCGGGCCGACGGCACGCCGCTGCCGGGAATGTACGCGGCGGGCGAGGTTTCCGGCTTCGGCGGCGGGGGAGTGCACGGCTATCGGGCGCTGGAGGGCACGTTCCTCGGCGGCTGCGTCTTCTCCGGCCGGACCGCCGGACGGTCGCTAGCTGCGGCCCTTGGCTAGCACGCCGGCGGCGGCCGCCGCGAGCACGAGTATCGCGGCGGCGAGCACCAACGCGGATCGATATCCGTTGTGCAGCAACGGGGCTGCCACCAGCGGGCCGACGATCTGGCCGACGGAGTAGCCGGCGGTGAGCAGCGCGACCGAACGCGGGAACCGCAACTCGGCGCCGGTGGCCAGGGCCAGGGTGGCGATGCCGATGAACGTGCCGCCGAACAGCGCGGCGGCGATCAACGCGCCGGCGGTGTCGTCGAGAAGTGCCGGCAGGGCAACGCCTATCGCCTGCACCAACAGCGCGACGACCAGCAGGCCCGGCCGCGACCACCGCCGGCTCAGCCACGCCCACAGGGCGGCCGACGGTGTGGCGGCGAGGCCGACGATCACCCACGCGCCGCTGCCGAGCCAGCCGGGGGAGTTCTGGTCGATGGCCGCGACCAGGAACGTGCCGGCGATGATGTAGCCGACGCCTTCGAGGCTGTAGCTGGCGAAAAGCACTGCGAACGAACGAGAACTGCCGCGCGTCGAGTCCATAGTGGACGCGGTCGACGGTTCCGGACGCATGTTCCACGCCCACGCGGCGAAGACCGCGGCCAGCGCGGCGGAGCACCACCACGCCGTCTGCCAGTCGCCGATCGTCCGCAGAATCAGCACCAGCACACCGGACAGCGCGATGCCGCCGCCGATGCCGCCCATCGCCCAGCCCGGCAGGTGCGCGGGATGGTCACGGAGGTGGTGCAGCGCGGAGCCGACGGCGGCGACGAACGTGACGGCGCTGGCGAAGCCGGTGATCAGACGGAGCGACAGCCAGAGGATCACGTTGTGCGTCAACGGCATCGCGGCCAGCGTGAGCACGATGACGACCAGCGAAGCCCGGGCCACGGCCGGCCGGCGGAACACCGGCAGCGCGCCGGCCACGGCACCGACGAGATAGCCGACGTAGTTGGACGTCGCCAGCGCCGCCCCGCCCTGGGCCGACAGCCCGGCCTGGGCGGTCATCAGCGGCAGGATCGGCGTGTAGACGAACCGTCCGATGCCCATGCTGGCGGCCAGGGCCGCGGCCGACCGGCCGACATGCACCCATGGCGGCCCGGAGTGCGCGACAGTCACCACTGGTTCAGCACGGGGTCGTTCGGGTGCGACTCCAGCTCGACGATCTCGGCCGACATCCACGGCCACATCGGCAGCGTGCCGAGCGTGTTCTCGCGCAGGTCCGCCTCGTCCTCGCCGCGCCAGATGCCGATGCTGCGCTTCTCGCCGGCCGGCCGCCAGATCCGGTACAGCCGCCCGGTCGCGGCCAGCTCCTCGGCCCGGACCTTCTCCGCTGCGCGACGGCGGTCGACCTCGCCCGGGTCGGTGCCGTCCGGAATGGTGGTCGTGATGGTGACGACGAAGTCCTTCATGCCTCCATGGTGGGCCCCTGGCCTGCGTGAACGCCACGACCGGCTGACTCGCCTGTGGGAGGCGCAGCCTCCTAGGATCACGCTGTGGAGCTACGCCAGCTGAAGTACTTCGTCGCCGTCGCCGAGGAGCTGCACTTCGGGCGGGCGGCGGAGCGGCTGCTGATCGCCGGGCCGTCGCTGTCGCAGCAGATCAAGGCGCTGGAGCGGGATCTCGGCGTGGTGCTCTTCGAGCGCAACCGGCGCGGCGTCGCGTTGACCCAGGCCGGTGCGTCGCTGTTGCCGCACACCAAGGCGCTGCTGGAGCAGGCCGACGACCTCCAGCGACGGGCCGGGCGGCTGGCCGGCACGGAGCAGGTGCGGCTCGGCTACGTGAACTGGCGGCCGGCCGACCTCCGCAAGCGGGCGGCCCCGGCGGCGGAGCTGATCATCGACACCTGGGTGGTGCCTTCGCACGCGCAGGCGTCGCGCGTCGCGGAAGGCAGCCTGGACCTCGCGATCTGCTGGATCCGCAAGCAGGATCTGACGCGGTTGGGCCTGGCCTCGCGGCTGCTCGGGGTGGACCGCCTGCACGCCGTGACGGTCGGCGAGGACGAGCGGCCGGTGCGGGCCGCGGACGTGCTCGTGCCGGTCGACGACGACCAGACCTCGTGGTCGTCGTGGAACGCCTACGCCGAGGAGTTCGCCCGGCACACCGGGGCGACGATCGTGCGGATCTCCGACGGCGGCATCACCGGCGAGGCGTTCGTGGACCATGTGCGACGGCTGCGGCGGCCGGTGCTGAATTCGCCCAAGGGGCAGGAAGTCCTGCTGCCGCCGGACCTCGTGCGGCGGCCGATCGTCGAGCCGGCGCCGCTGTGGACGTGGTCGCTGGTGTGGCGGCGGAAAGAGGTGCGCCGCGCCGTCTTCGACACCGTCGAGGCCGTCATGCGCGACGCCACCCCCGACCTTTCCGGTTGGCTCCCCACCGACGACCCCTACCGTCCGTGACGAGCGACGTTTGGAAGGGACCATTCCTCACGTTCAACGAGAGGATCGGTCCTTTGATCTTGGGGAGGCCGGTCGCCTAGCGCGACCGGCCGGTCGATCACAGGCCGATGGTGTCCCAGTACTGCTTCCAGCCGCCGACGCAGTCCGACTGCGCCAGCAGCAGGCCGTTGTCGGTGTTCCAGCCCGGCAGCTCGACGCACTTGCCGCTGTGGGAGTTCACCAGCCAGGACGACCCGGCCGCGTTGGCGAACGGGTCGCGCTGGAAGCGCCACTGCTGCGAGGTGTCGGCGGTGAAGCAGGAGGCCGTCACGATCAGCGCGCCGGCGAAGGTGGCGTCGCCGTCCACGGACATGCACTTGCCGGTGCGCCGGCTGACCAGCTGGATGGTGCCGTTGGTCCGCAACACCGGCGACCACTGCTGGTTGGAGACGTCGTCCTTGCACGACCACTGCTGGACGTGCGGGAAGGCGCTGTTGGCCTCCTGGTCACGCAGGTCCATGCACTTGCCGCTCCACTTGCTCGAGACCTGGTACCAGTCCGTGTCGGCGACGGCCGGGGCGGCGGTCAGCCCCAGCACCAACGCCACCAACGGCACGGTGATCAATCCTAGTCGTCTCAGTCGGGACACCCACATGATCCTTTCAACGCGGACAGCGTGCTTCGCTGCCGGACGAAAGGCTGTCAAAGCCGCGACGGCCCGCACCATCAGTAGAAGTGCGTATGCCGTCGTGGCCGCGTGCGGTGGGCCAGCAACAGCCCGCCGGCGAAGAACGCGGCCACCGGGGCGAGCATGATCCCGGCCAGCGTGGTGAAGTTGGGTAACGCCAATGCCGTTACGCCGACCGGCCCGGTCAGGCCGAGCGCCGGCGCGACCCGGGTGGTCCAGACGCGTGCGCCTTGATCAGGAAGGCGGCGAGGATGGTGGCACGCCCATCTTCGGCATCACGCCGAGCTTTGGACTATCGGTTTTCCTCGGCCAGGTGGGTCAGCAGGGCCCGGCGGGCCGAATGCACGTGTTCCTCGGCCGTGCGCGCGAGCAGATCCAGATCGCCGCTGCGGATCAGCACGGCCAGCTGCTCGTGTTCCACCACCACTCGCGCGAGGTAGTCCTGCTGGCTGGTCGCGATGCGTCGCAGCTGGAACAGGTACACCTGGGACCGGATGGCCTGCCAGGCCTGGATCAGCCGGCCGTTGCCGGTCGCGGCGTACACCGTGTCGTGGAAGGCGATGTCGAGCGCCAGCAGATGCGGGGCGCCGCGGTCGATGTCGGCGGCCATCGCCGCGACGATCTCGTCCAGCGTGGCCAGGGCGGCCTCGTCGGTCGCGGTCAGCGCGGCCAGGCGGTCGAGCGCTGCTCGGACGGTGTAGACCTCCTCGACGTCGCGCGGGGTCACGTCGATCACGGTCGTGCCGCGGTGCCAGGCGCTGTGCACGAGGCCCTCGCGCTCCAGCAGCGCCAGCCCCTCACGCACCGAGCCCCGGCTGACGTCGAGGTCCTTGGCCAGCTCCACCTCGCGCAGCGGCGCGCCGGGCGGGAAGTGGCCGTCGAAGATCGCGTCCCGGATCCGGTCGGCCGACTCCTCGGCCAGGCCGCGGCGGGCGGCCGACTGCAGGCTCATGTCCTAATGTTGACATTCGAACATTCGGCCCGCAAGGTGGGGGCATGACCACTCGCCCCGCCTTCCACCTGGCCATCCCCGTCGACGACCTGGCCCGGGCCCGCGCCTTCTACGGCGGGGTGCTGGGCCTGGCCGAGGGCCGCTCGGCCGACCACTGGGTGGACTGGGACTTCCACGGCCACCAGGTCGTCACCCACGTCGTGCCCGGCGCCCGCGCCGAGGCCGGCCGCAATCCCGTCGACGGCCACGACGTGCCGGTGCCGCACTACGGCCTCGTGCTGACCGTCGACGACTTCCACGTGCTGGCCGCCAAGCTCCGCGCCGCCGACACGACGTTCGTCATCGAGCCCTACCAGCGCTTCTCCGGCGAGCCGGGCGAGCAGTGGACCATGTTCCTGCACGACCCCGCCGGGAACGCGCTGGAGTTCAAGGCGTTCCGCGACGAGGCCCAGCTGTTCGCCAAGTGAGCCGCGCCGGCTACCTGAGCCGCGCCAGCTACTTGAGTAACACCGCCAGCTCGCTTGTGGACAGCACGCGCTGGTAGACCTGCGTTTCGCCGATGTCGCCGGCGAAGTACTGCCAGGTGGACAGGGCGTCGGTTGTCGGCCATCGAGGGGTCGGCCCTCGGGGAGTCAGTTCTGCTCGGTCCGTCGCAGCATGTCGGCCAGCAGTTCGCTGGCCGTGTTCTTGGGCTTGTTCTCGGCCACCGAGAGCGAGGTGTCGGTGCGCTGGACGCCCTCGATCTGCCAGACGCCGTTGATCAGCAGCTCCCGCAGGTGGGTGTGGTCGCGCACGCGCAGCCGGACCACCATGTCCACCCCGCCGGTGACGATCATGACCTCCTCGACCTCGGGCAGCGCGGCCAACTTGGTCATGATCGCGCCCTGCTCGAAGCCCTGGCCGGCGGTGACGGTCAGGTAGGCGATGGTGGGGTAGCCCAGCGCGCTCCAGTTGAGCCGCACGCCGTAGCCCTCGATGACGCCCTGGCGGTGCAGGCGGGCGATCCGGTCGGCCACGGCCGGCGCGGACATGCCCAGCTCGCGGGCCAGGCTGCGCTGCGAGATCCGGGCGTCCTGGCTGAGCAGCAGCAACAGCTGGAGGTCGATGGCGTCCAGTTGGGCCGGCTCGACGGGCTGCGCCGCGTGCTCGCCGATGCCGCCCAGCGGCTTGACCCACTCCATGGTTACTCTCCGTCACTTGATTGGTGTCTGGACGTCCTGTTGGCTGATATGTAAGGTCAGAGATGGAACTCTCCTGGCAAACGTGATGCTTGTCAATGTGGGAGCTGTCAAGCGAGGGGTGGGCATGTGATCGACTGGACCACACGGCTGGCGCGGCGCACCGGCACCACGCCGGACCTCATCGGCGGCATTCTCGCGCTGGCCGGCGCGACGGACCTGATCAACTTCTCCGGCGGCTTCCCCGATCCGTCGCTGTTCGCCACGGACGTGATCGGCGACATCGCCCGCAAGCTCATCGACAACGACGCCGCGGTGGCGCTCCAGTACTCGTCCAGCGAGGGCATCGCCAGCACCCGCGAGGCGCTGGCCGACCGGTTGGCGCTGACCGACGGGCGGCGGCCGGCCGACGGCGAGCTGATGCTCACCAGTGGCGGCATCGACGCGATCACCTTGATCGCCAAGAGCATGCTCGACCCCGGTGACGTCATGGTCGTGGAGGAGCCCAGCTTCCTCGGCGCGGTCTCCGGCTTCAAGGCCTTCGACCCGGTGCTGCGGGGTGTGCCGCTGGACGCCGACGGCCTGGACGTGGACGCGTTCGAACTTCTGCTGAGGGAGCTGCCGGCGCCGCCCAAGCTCGTCTACACCATCCCCGATTTCCAGAACCCCAGTGGCCGCACCATGTCCGTGGATCGGCGGGCGGCGCTGGTGGAGCTGTGCCGGCGGCACGGGGTTCTGATCGTGGAGGATGTCGCCTACAGCCAGCTCGGCTTCGACGACGCGCCGCGGCCCAGCCTGTGGTCGCTCGGGCCGGACGTGGTCGTGCAGATCGGCACGTTCTCCAAGGTGTTCTTCCCCGGCGTGCGACTGGGGTGGGCCGTCGGGCCGGCGGCGATCATCGGGCAGCTGAGCATCGGCAAGCAGAACTCCGACCAGTGCGCCGGGGCTCTGGGGCAGCGGATGCTGGAGGAGTACCTGCGCGGCGGGCACCTCGACGAGCACCTGCCGCTCGCCCGGGCCCTCTACCGTCGGCGGGCCGCGGCGCTGACCGGTGCCCTGGAACGGCATTTCGACGGGCTGGCCACGTGGACCGTGCCGCGAGGCGGGTTCTTCAGCTGGCTGCGGGTGCCCGGCGTGGACACCATGGCGCTGGCCGCGGTCGCCCGGGAGAGCAAGGTCGCCTTCGTGCCGGGCGCGGGGTTCTTCGCCTCCGGCCGCGACAACGAGCACCTTCGGTTGTCCTACAGCAGGATCAGCGAGTCCGACATCGAGGAGGGCGTCGTCCGGCTGGCCGCCGCCGTCGAAACCTTGCGGGAGAGGCCATGACCACCAGCTCCGAGCACTTCAGCACCGACGGCGGGGGCACGCCTTCCGCGCCCGGGCGGTTCGTGGACGTGAACGCGATCAAGGCCATGACCCTGGTGCCCGGGCTGGACTTCCAGCCCGTGCTGGGCGAGAGCCTCCTGCTCAACTTCGCCTCCTACGAACCTCATACCGAGGCGCCGATGCACAGTCATGCCGAGGAGCAGATCGTCATCGTCACCGAGGGCGAGTTCGAGTTCACCATCGACGGCGTCACCCGGACCATGCGGGTCGGCGACGTCGCCGTTGTGCCGCCGTGGGTTCCGCACGGCGCGCGGACCTTGGACACCACCTGCAAGGAGATCGACGTCTTCACCCCGCCTCGGTCGACCCTTGTCGACTACGCCGCCACCCAGGTCGAGCCGTCGAAGGCCGGGGACTGACCCGTGGATCTCGGTCTCACCGGCTGCCGGGCCATCGTGACCGGCGGCTCCAAGGGCATCGGCCTGGCCGTCGCCGCTGAGTTGCTTGCCGAGGGCGCTTCCGTCGCCATCTGCGCCCGCTCCGCCGCGGAGCTGGACTCGGCCGCTTCTTCCTTGGACGGCACCGTCTTCCACCAGGTCTGCGACGTCACCGACGCCGCCGCCGTCCAGTCCTTTGTGGACAGCGCCGCCGAGTTCATGGGCGGCGTGGACATTCTGGTCAACAACGCCGGCCGCGCCCATCCCGGCAACTTCGAGACGCTCAGCGACGACGACTGGCGGGCCGACCTCGACGTCAAGCTCTTCTCCCAGATCCGCTGCTTCCGGGCCGCGCTGCCGCACCTTCGGGCCAGCTCCTCGCCCCGTGTGATCAACATCAACGCCGTCTACGCCCGCCAGCCCGATCCCGCCTTCTTCTCGACGACCGTCGTCCGCGCCGCCTGCCTCAACCTCAACAAGGTGCTCGCCCAGGAGTTCGGCGCCGACGGCATCCTGGTCAACAGCGTCAACATCGGCTTCGTCGACACTCCCCAGTGGGGCAACATCCATGCCCGCCGTGCCCCCACCCAGGACCGCGCCGAGTTCCTCGACGGCCTCGCCGCCGCCGAGGTCCCCCTCGCCCGCTTCGGCCGCGTCGACGAGGTCTCCGGCCTCGTCGCCTTCCTCGCCGGCTCCCGCGCCAGCTACATCACCGGCGCCGTCATCGACGTCGCCGGCGGCATGGGCAAGTATGTGTAGGTGCCGCGCCCGCTGCTCTTCCTCGACGTCGACGGAGTCCTGATCCCTTTCGGCGGCCACTCCTATCCCATCCATGCCGCCGATTCCACCAATCCGCTGCTCGCGCGGCTCGATCCCGCTCACGGCCCACGCCTGTCCGCGCTGCCGTGCGACCTGGTGTGGGCCACCACGTGGTTGTCCGATGCGAACGACCAGATCGCGCCGCTGCTCGGTCTGCCCCCGCTCGCGGTCGTCCCTTGGCCGGACGAGGACACGCCCATTCCTCCCGGCGTGCACTGGAAGACCCCGTTCCTGGTCGAGTACGCCGCCGACCGACCGTTCGCCTGGATCGACGACGAGCTCGGCCCGGCCGACCGCGCCTGGGTTTCGGCACGTCACGGCGTGGATGCCCTACTACACAAGGTTGATCCACGGGTCGGGCTCACCGCTGCTGACCATTCGATCCTGGCCGGGTGGTTCGGCGCGATGTGAACGGTCACCGGGTGGGGGTGGCCGGGGGGAGCGGTGGTGATCCAGAATGTCGGGCATGCCCGAGTTCGACGAGTCCGTGGACATCAGCCGGCCCAATCCGGCCCGTATGTACGACTACTATCTGGGCGGGGCGCACAACTTCGCGGTTGATCGGGAGGCGGCGGACCGGGTGCTGGCGATTCTGCCGGAGACGCGCGAGTTCGCCATGCGCAACCGGGAGTTCCTGCAGCGGGTGGTGCGCTACCTGGCCGCCGAGGTCGGCATCACCCAGTTTCTCGACCTGGGCTCGGGCATCCCCACAGTGGGCAATGTGCACGAGGTGGCGCACTCGGTGCACCCGAACAACCGTGTGGTGTACGTCGACCACGAGCCGGTGGCCGTGGCCCAGTCGCAACGCCTGCTGGCCGGCAATCCGTACGCCGCGGTGATCCACGCGGACGTCCGTGATCACGAGACGGTCCTGAACCACCCGGAAACCCTGCGCCTGCTGGACTTCTCGAAGCCACTGGCGGTGCTCATGCTCCAGGTGCTGCCGTTCATCCCGGACGCGGACGACCCCGCGCGGGTGGTCGCCAGCTACCGTGACGCCTGCGTGTCCGGCAGCTATCTGGCCCTGGCCCACAGCCTGTCGTTCGACTACTGGCCGGGCGCGGTCGCCGAAGCGGTGGAGATGTACACGAAGAGCACCCATCCGCTCAACCTTCGCACCCCCGACCAGGTCGCCGCTTTCTTCGACGGCTACGACCTGGTCGATCCCGGCGTCGTCTTCACCGCGGTGTGGCGACCCGAGAAGCCCGTCAGCGACGAGGAAGCCATCGGCAGCCGCGCCGTCGCCGGCCTTGGCCTGTTGTCCTAGCCGGCGCGGGCCGGCGTCACGACAGGTCGGCCGGTGAGCCAGGCAACGACCTATCCACCCACTCCAGCATCAATGCCGCGACCTGCTCCGGCACCTCGATCTGTGGCAGATGTCCAACCCCGGCCAGAACCTCCACTGTCCACTGTGGATTCCGTCGTCCCGCCTCCCGCGCCGAACCCACCGACACGAGCCGATCCTGCTCCCCGTGAATGACCAGCACGGGCACGCCGACGGCACGCAACGCCGCCCAAGCGGACGGTCGATTCCCGTTGACCGCCAACAAAGTTCGGGCCGACGCGAGGAAAGCGTCGTCGGCGCCGGGCAAAGCGTGCCGGTGCTCGACGAGCTCGGCCACCGCGGTGACGAAACTGTCCGGCACCCGAGAGGGATCGCAGCAGCAGCGGGCGAAGGTCTCCCGCACCTGCCGCAAAGGCGTTCGCCCACGCCGGGACCAACCGAGCACCGATCGCCCCAGCAACGGCAGGACCAGCCGACCGAGAATCATGACCGCCGCGACATCCGGACGCGACCGCGAAACCAACGGCAAGGCCGGGTCGATCAACACGAGCCGCGAGACCAACTCGCCGTCCACCCGAGAAGCGATCAACCCGCCCATGGAGTTGCCGACGAGCACAACTGGCCCGCCAACGACCTCGGTGATGAACCGTCGAACCAGGTCGACGTTGGCCGCGATCGTCGAGACCCGATGATCCGGCACGGACAGCCCGTGTCCGAGCAGATCGGGCGCGAACACCCGGAACCGGTCGGTCAACCGACCGGCCAGCAGCGCCCAGTCCAGGTGCGAACCGCCGAGCCCGTGCACCAGCACCATCGCCGGCGCATCAGCCGGCCCACCGAAGTCCACATAGTGGACGGGCCCGTCGAGGTCGACCTGCCGGCTCACACCGCCCCACCGGTCCAGCGAAGAAGGCACCCCGCCAGCATACGTTCCGGTACGTGAACACGAGATCGATCGGTCGGCGGGTTCCACCGCCTCGACCACGTCGATAGCCTGCGGCGATGAGCCGAAAACTCCTGTGCCTGACGGTGTCCTGCCTGGCGGCACTGCTGTTCGCGCCCATCGCGACAGCCGCGCCCGAGCCGCCGCCGAAGCTGGTGCCTGAACCGTCCTCGGTGGTCACGCTGCCGGGCCAGGCGTTCACCCTGAAGCCGACGACGAAGATCGTCGCGCCGGCCGACGCGGCGGCAACGGGGGAGTACCTGGCGACGGTCCTGCGGAGATCGACGGGATTCCGGTTGCCGGTGACCACATCCGGCCGGCCGGGGGACATCAGGCTGAGCCTGGGCGGCCCCCAGAGCCTCGGCACCGAGGGCTACCGCCTCACCGTCACCGCCCTGAACGTCGACATCAGCGCGAAAGCGTCAGCCGGACTCTTCTACGGCGTTCAGACCCTCCGTCAGTTGCTGCCGGCCAAGGCGGAGGCCAAGACGGTCCAAAGTGGACCCTGGACGGTCCGCGGCGTGACGGTGCAGGACACGCCCCGTTACGCCTGGCGGGGCGCGATGCTGGACGTGGCAAGGCACTTCTTCCCGGTGCCGCAGGTCGAGCAGTACATCGACCTGATGTCCCAGTACAAGATGAACACGCTGCACCTGCACCTGAGCGACAACGACGGCTGGCGGATCGACATCAAGTCCTGGCCCCGACTGGCCCGCTACGGCGGCAGCACGGACGCCGGCCGAGGCCCGGGCGGCTTCTACACGCAGGACGACTACCGCGAGATCGTGCGCTACGCGGCCGCCCGGCACGTCACGATCGTGCCGGAGATCGACACCCCGGGCCACGTGACGGCGGCGCTCGCCTCGTACGCGCCGCTGAACTGCGACGGCGTCGCGCCGCCGCTGTTGAACCCGGGCTGGAGCTCGCTGTGCGTCCCGCTGGAGATCACCTACAAGTGGCTGGACGACGTGATCGGCGAACTCGCGGCGATCACCCCGGGCGACTACATCGACATCGGCGGCGACGAGGCCGTGAACACCAGCGCCGCCGACTACAAGTACTTCGTGAACCGGGTGCAGGCCATTGTCGCCGCGCACGGAAAGAAGCTGATGGGCTGGCACCAGGTCGAGGCGGCGGACCTCACCGGATCCGCGGTCGCCGACTACTGGGGAACAGCCGGCTCGACCGATGACGAGGCGCTGGCCAAGGTGGCGCAGGCCCGCGGGAACAAACTGGTGCTCTCGCCGGCGGACAAGGTCTACCTGGACATGAAGTACGACGCCAGCACGCCGATCGGACAGGACTGGGCCGGCTACAACAGCGTGCGGGACTCCTACGACTGGGATCCGGCGACCTTCGTGCCGGGCGTCGCCGATGACGTCGCTGGCGTGGAGGCCCCGCTGTGGACCGACGTGTTCCCGACCTGGGACGATGTGCAGTTCATGGCCTTCCCGCGGCTGCCCGGAATCGCCGAGATCGGCTGGTCGGCTCAGCAGACGCATTCCTGGGACGACTATCGGGTGCGGCTGGCGGCGCAGGGACCGCGCTGGGACGTCATGGGCGTGAAGTACTTCCGTTCGCCCGAAGTGCCATGGTAGACGGAATCTTCGCCGGCTGAGTGGGAGCAGTGCCGGCGCTGAACGGGGCCCAGCGGCGCAGACGGGCGTCGACCTCGGCGTGGCGGCCGATCCGCCGGCCGAGGTCGGCGTACTCCATGGCCACGGTCACGCGCTGATTGGCCAGCGCGAGGGCGGCGGGATGGTGCCGCAGCCGGGTGTCGAAGCCGACCAGCGGCGAGCCGCGCCAGCAGTCGAGGCTCGCCGCGTACAGCTCGTACGCGCGAGCCAGGTCGCCCTGGTCATGGGCCGCCGCAGCGCGCCCGGCCAAGGCTCGGAAGTCCAGCAGGTCGAGTTGGCCGGGCTCGACGTTGAGCACGTAGCCGGCGGACTTGGCGACCGACGCCAGCCACGGCGTCCGGCCGAGCAGCCGCCGGACGGCGTCGGCGTGTCCGCGCAGCAGCCGCGGGTACGAGACCGGCGGCGTGTCGCCCCACAGCGTCCGGATGACCTCGTCCCGGCCGATCTCCTGGTTGGGCTGGAGGGCCAGCACGGCCAGCAGTGCCGCCGCCTTCGGGCGCAGCAGGCCCAGCTCCCGGCTGCGGCCCTGTATGGTCAGCGCGCCGAGCACGCCGATCCGCACCCGATCCGGGCTGTGCGCCGGCGCGCCGTCCAGCACCCGCTGGATCTGCTGCCGCGACGCCATCCGCGGCGTGTTGATCTTGCCGTTCTCCCAGTAGCGCAGCGCCCGCACGCTGACCCCGGCCCGCGTCGCGAGCTCACGCTGCGTCATGCCGGCGGTCTGCCGCTGCTGGCGCAACGACCGGCCGAACTGCCCATCGTCCATGATCTGCTCCCCACCTCGACCCGACCGGGCAAGCAGTAGTCGCCGGCGGCAAGTTCGGTGTCGCGTGACCGGCGCCGAACGACAAAGACCGAACGCTCGCGGAACAACGCCGCAACCGGCAGGGTTGGGCTGAACAGGTGACCGCCGGGAAGGGAACATCGATGTCGAACACGTATCGGGCCGTCGAATACCGCGAGCACGGGGACTCCTCGGTGCTCACGGTGGTCGAGCGCGAGGTGCCGGAGCCCGGCCGCGGGCAGGTCCGGCTGGCGGTCAAGGCCGCCGGGGTGAACCCGTTCGACTGGAAAGTCCGCCGCGGTCTGTTCGGGCCCTCGATGCCGGGGAGCTTCCCGGCCGTCCCAGGATCGGACGTCTCGGGCGTGGTCGACGCCGTCGGACCGGAGGTCACGGCGTTCACTGTCGGTGACGAAGTGCTGGGCGCGGCCGCCGGCTCGTACGCGGAGATGGCGTTGGCCTCGGCGGACAACCTGGTGGCCAAGCCGGCCGAGCTGTCCTGGGCCGACGCTGCCGCGCTCAACACCGGCGTGACCACCGCCTACCGGGCCCTGGCGCTGCTCAAGCTGGTCGCGGGGGAGACGCTGCTGATCGACGGCGCGGCCGGCACGGTCGGCAGCGTCGCCGCGCAGATCGCCATCGCGCGCGGCCTGACCGTCATCGGGACCGCGAGCGAGCGCAACCACGAGTACCTGCGCTCGCTCGGCGTCATCCCGGTGCTCTACGGCAAGGGCTTTCTCGACCGGGTGGACGCCGTCGGCCAGATCGACGCCGCCCTGGACGCCTCGGGCCGGGGCAACCTGCCGGCGCTGATCGAGCTGACCGGCGGCACCGAGCGGGTGATCACCATCGCCGACGGCCAGGCCGGCGAGCTCGGCGTCCGCTTCACCTCGGGCAGCGCGGACGAGCAGGTGCCGGGAGCCCTGGCCGAGGGGGTCGCGCTGGCCGCCGCCGGCCGGCTGAAGCTGCCGGTGGCGACGTATCCGCTGGCCGAGGCCGCGGAGGCGCAGGACGAGAGCGAGGAGGGGCACGTCCGGGGCAAGCTGGTGCTGATCGTGTGATGACCACGCCGGGTGGTGAGACACTCGGCTTATGATCAGCTCGCGTCAGCTGGAGTACTTCCAGGCGGTGGCCCGGGAACTGCACTTCACCCGGGCCGCCGAGGCGCTGCGCATCGCCCAGCCGGCGCTGTCCCAGCAGATCCGCAAGCTGGAGCGCCAGCTCGGGCTGGACCTGTTCGAGCGCAACAACCACAAGGTCGCGCTGACGCCGGCCGGCGCGGCGCTGCTGGCCCACACCGAGCGCATCCTGTCCGACCTGGTCGCGGTCGAGGAGGAGATGCTGGGCTGGGCCGGCGGCGTGCGCGGCCACGTCCGGCTCGGCGTGGCCCGCGGCCTGACCGCCCGGCTGGCGCTGGTGTTCGCCGCCTTCTCGGCGACGTATCCGTCGGTCGAGATCGAGCTCCAGGAGCAGAACACCGTCGAGATGCTGGCCGGGCTGCACGCCGGCCGGCTGGACGTGGTGACGCTGGCCGCCCCGCCGCCGCCCGGCGACCGCAGCCTGGCGTCGCACTCGCTCGGCGCGGAGCCGCTGGTGCTGGTCACCGGCGAGACCACGGCGCTGGCCGAGCGGCGGCGGATGACCGTGGGCGAGCTGGACGGCGTCGACCTGATCAAGTACCCGCCCGGCTCGGCGGTGGGGGAGATCATCGCCGGCGCGCTGGCCGCGGCCGGGGCGCAGCCGCGGGTGCGGTTCGAGACGCGCGACTACACCACGGCCCGCGCGCTGGTGAACGTCGGACTGGCGGCGGCGATCATGCCGCGCTCGGTGGCCCGGGCGCCGGGACCGCCGGTGCGGGTGGTGGAGCTGATCCCGGAGCCGGTGTGGACGCCCGCGCTGGCCTGGTCGGCCAACCGGCGGCCGGCGCCGGCGCTGGAGACGCTGATCGACTTCATGGTCGGCCACCCCGACCTCGCGCTGGGCGGTCATATCTCAAAGGTCTGACCGTCAGCCTTTTCAGGTCTTGGACATATGGCCGCTGCCGGTCGACCGTATTCGTATGACAGTCACATCATTGGCCGACGTCCGCAGGCTCGGCCTGGCCAAACTGATGTCGCTCGACACCGGGTTTCCCCGCCGGCTCGACACCGTGACGACGGTCCACGCCCGCACGCCGGCCCTGCTGCACCGGGTGCGCCTCGCCGACCACGACACCGTGGTGGCCCAGCGCGGCGACTCCGGGCCGGCCGTGCTGCTCGTGCACGCGCTCGGCCTCGACCGACAGATGTGGGAACCGGTGATGGACGCGCTGGCCGTCGGCCGCCGCGTGTTCGCCTACGACGTGCGGGGTCACGGCGTGGCCGCCGGGTCGCCGAACCCGTACACGATGGCCGACACCGCCCGCGACCTCGTCGGCGTGCTGGACGCGATCGGCGTGGAGCGGGCGCACGTCGTCGGGTTGTCCTTCGGCGGCGGCATCGCGCAGACGGCGGCCGTGCACGCGCCGGAGCGGTTCGCGTCGCTGGCGCTGCTGGCGACCACGGACTTCCCGTTCGACGCCTTCGAGGGGCGGGCGTTGTCCGGGGAGAACGACGGCATGGCGGCGCAGGTCGCCCCGTCGCTCACGCGGTGGTTCACCGCGGACGCCCTCGCCGTGAACGGCGAGAGCGTGCAGTACGCCCGGGAACGCGTGCTCGGCGGCAACCCCGTCGACTGGGCTGCCGCCTGGCGCGCGTTCAAGAGCCTTGACGTGCAAGGGAAGTTGGCTGCCCTGGGGGTGCCGGCGCTGGTGCTGGCCGGCGAGGCCGACGTGTCCACCACGCCGGGCATCATGCGTGGGATCGCGACGAGGATCCCGGGATCGCAGTTCCGGGTGCTGGCCGGCACACCCCACATGCAGCCGCTGGAGCAGCCCGGGCTGGTCGCCGAGGCGCTGGCGGAGTTCTGGAGATGAGGGCCGCCTGGTACGAGTGCGTCGGCCGGGCCGAGGACGTGCTCGTGGTGGGCGAATTGCCCGACCCCGAGCCGGGAATCGGCGAGGTGCGGGTCCGGCTGTCGGTCACCGGCGTCAACCCGGCGGACGTGAAGCGCCGGGCCGGCGCGGGCGGCCGGGCCATGACCGAGCCGCGGGTGATCCCCGGCGACGACGGCGCCGGCGTGATCGACCGGATCGGCCCGCGTGTCCCGTACACGCGGCTCGGCGAGCGGGTCTGGCTGCACTGCGCCAACCAGGGCCGGCCCCACGGGACGTCCGCCGAATACGTGGTGCTGCCGTCGGAGCGGGCCATCGCCTTGCCGGACAACACCTCGTTCGAGGTGGGTGCGTGTCTGGGCGTGCCGGCCCTGACGGCTCATCGGGCAGTCTTCGTCGACGGCCCGGTGTCCGGCAAGACGGTGCTGGTCACGGGCGGGGCCGGCGCGGTCGGCCACTACGCCATCGAACTGGCCAAGCACGGCGGGGCGACGGTGGTGGCCACCGCCAGCACGCCGGACAAGCAGAAGGCGGCGCTGGCCGCCGGCGCGGACCACGTCGTGGACTACCGGTCACCGGAGGCCGCGGCGGAGATCCTGGCCCTGTCCGGCGGCGGCGTGCAGCGGGTGGTGGATGTCGCGTTCGGGGCGAATCTCCCGTTGACGTCGGCGGTGATCGCGACGAACGGGACGATCGTCGCGTACGGCTCCGACGCCGTGACCGAGCCGGCGCTGCCGTTCTATCCGCTGATGCGACGAAACATCACCATTCGCGCGGTGCAGGTCTTCACCATGCCGGCGCCGGCGCTGCGGGCCGCCACCGAGCACGTGAATCGTTTGCTGGCCGACAATGCGCTGACGCACCCGATCGCCGACCGGTACCCGCTGGTCGAGATCGCCGCCGCGCACCGGCGCGTGGAGAGCGGGGACGCGGTCGGCAAGGTCCTCATCGTCCAGCGGTAGGTTGAAGTCACAACATTTGTGCACAGACCCGCGAGTGGAGTGACAGCGCATGCGCAAGGGCATGGTGGACGTGGCGACCCCGGACGGCGTCGCCGACTCGTATCTGGTGGTGCCGGACGGCGGCGGCCCCGGGGTGCTGCTGTACATGGATGCCTTCGGACTGCGGCCCCGCATCGAGGAGATGGCCGACCGCATCGCCGCGCGGGGCTACTCCGTGCTGGCCCCGAACCTGCTCTACCGCGGTGGCCGCGCGCCGCTGATCGACCTCTCGGACCTCGGCGACCCCGACAAGCGCGGCGCGCTGTTCGGAAAGATCATGCCGCTGATGACTGCCCTCACGCCCGAGACGATCACCCGCGACGCGACCGCGTACCTGGACTTCCTGGCCGCGCAGGACGGTGTCGAGCCTGGCCCGGTGGTGATCACCGGTTACTGCATGGGCGGCACCAACGCGCTGCGCGTGATCGAGGCGCTGCCGGACCGGGTCAAGGCCATCGCGTCGTTCCACGGCGGCCGGTTGGCCACCGACCAGCCCGACAGCCCGCACCTGTTGGTGGGCAACATCACCGGCGAGGTCTACTTCGGACACGCCGACCACGACCACACGATGAACGCCGACCAGATCAAGCTGCTGGAGACCGCCCTGGACGAGGCCGGCGTCACCTACACCTCCGAGGTGTACGAGGGCGCGGACCACGGTTTCACCATGACCGACACGGCCGCGTACAACGAGGCCGGCGAAAAGCGCCATTGGGAGAACCTGTTCGCGCTGCTCGAGCGCACCCGCTGACGTCGTCGGTGGATCTCGCCGCGCTCGGCGGCGAGATCCACTGTGGACGGTGGCACGTATGTTGGGGTTCTGTCTGACGCCGTGGAGCGCGGTCGGCGTCATCGGGCTCCTGGTGAGTACAGCTCCGTGAGCAGGGCGATCGCCGCGTGCGTGGCCGGATGCGGGTCGTGGCGGCGCCAGATCAGGTGCACCGGGACCGGCGGCGCGTCGCGCACCCGGCGGTACACGATGCCGTCCCGGCGGTACTGGGTGACCGTGGCCTGCGGCGTGATGCCGACGAAGTGGCCGGCGGCGATGGTGGCCAGCCAGTCGTCGACGTCGTTGGTCGGCACCAGTTTCGGGCGGTGCTCCGGCGGCCAGAGGTCGGCGGTCGTCGTGCCGGTGCGCAGGTCGACCAGCAGGTCCCGGTCGGCGATCTCGGCCAGCGTGATCGACCGCCGCCTGGCCCACGGGTCGTCGGCCGCCATCACGCAGTAGCGGGGTTCGCTGCCGACGGTGGCGTGCGAATAGCGTTGGCGGTCGATCGGCGTGCGGACGACGGCCAGGTCGCACAGGCCCTCGGCCAGGCCGCCGGTCGTCGTGTTCGTGCGGATGAACAGCAGTTCGACGCCGGGATGGCGGGCGGCCCAGCGGCGCTGGAACTCGGCCGTGTGGCGGCCGATCGCCGACCAGGCGTGGCCGATGCGCAGCCGGGTGTGGCCGGTCGTGGCCTCGCGGACCAGGTTGTCGGCCTCGGCCAGCAACTGCCGGGCGCGGGCCAGCACCTGCACACCGGCGGTCGTCGGCGTGACGGAACGGCTGGTGCGGTGCAGCAGGCGCACGCCAAGCACGCGCTCCAGCGCCGACAGCGTGCGCGACACCGCGGCCTGGGAGACGCCCAGCTCGATCGCGGCGTCGGTGAACGTGCCGGTGTCCACGATCGCGACCAGGCAGCGGAGCTGACGCAGTTCGAGATCCATGCGTTTATCGTATAGATGACGTGTCGGATGCATTTTGCGTATGCGTCGGCCTGGCACAGGCTGCTGGCATGGCGTCTGAACGGGTCGGGGGCATGGCGATGATGCTGGGCGGCGCGCTGTCCAGCCAGGTCGGGGCGGCCACGGCGGCGCTGGCGTTTCCGGTGATCGGGCCGGCCGGGGTCGTCGCCGTCCGGCAGTGGGTGGCCGGCGCGGTGCTGCTGGCCGCCGGCCGCCCGCGATTACGGTCGTTCACCGCCCGCGAATGGCGGCCCGTGCTGGCCTTGTCGCTGGTGTTCGCGGTGATGAACCTGTCCCTCTACACCGCGATCGACAGCCTCGGCCTCGGGCTCGCCGTCACGCTGGAGTTCCTCGGACCTATCGCCGTCGCGCTGGCCGGCTCGCGGCGCCTGATCGACGTGGGATGCGCTCTGGTCGCGGCTCCCGCCGCCATCGTGCTGGCTCGACCCCAGGCCAGCACCGACTATCTCGGCATCGGGCTGGCGCTGCTCGCCGCCACCTGCTGGGCGTGCTACATCCTGCTGAACCGGACCGTGGGGCAGCGGCTGCCCGGTGCACAGGGATCTGCCGCAGCCGCCCTGATTTCCGCCCTCGTGTATGTCCCGATTGGACTCGTCTCGCTGGTTCTCCATCCGCCGACCCCGTACTCGCTGGGCGAGGCCCTGGCCGCCGGCGTGCTGTCCTCCGCCATTCCTTTCCTGGTCGACCTGTTCGCGCTGCGGCGGGTGCCGACCCAGTTCTTCGGGCTGTTCATGAGCGTCAACCCCGTGCTGGCCGCGCTGGTCGGCTTCGTCGTGCTCGGGCAGCGGCTGGCGTGGCTCGACTGGGTGGCCATCGCCGTCGTCGCCGGGGCCATGGTGGTCGCTAGTGTGGGGCCATGGGCGTTCGGCACACGATCACGGAGTCGCCCGTCGGACCGCTGACCCTGGTCGCCGACGGGGCCGCGTTGATCGGACTGTACTTCCACGGGCACAGCCGCACGCCGCGGATTCCGTTGGGAGAGCGGGACGACTCCGGCTTCTCAGACGTGATCTCCCAGCTGCTCGAGTACTTCGCCGGCACCCGGACCAGGTTCTCCCTGGAGCTGGCCCCTCGGGGTTCCGCCTTCGAACTCGCCGTTTGGGCCGCGCTGGTCAAGATCCCTTACGGCGAGACGCGGACCTACGGCCAGCTCGCCGGCGCGCTCGGCGATCCCGGCTGGGCCCAGGCCGTCGGCAATGCCAACGGGTGGAATCCCATCAGCATCATCGTGCCCTGCCACCGGGTCGTCGGCGCCGCCGGCCGGCTCACCGGCTACGCCGGTGGGTTGTCCCGCAAGCGTTTCCTGTTGTCCCTGGAGGAACCGCCGGCCGAAGACCTCGGCCGCCTCTTCTAGCGCCGGGACCAGAACGCGCCCGGGTGCGGGGAGACCTTGACGGTGGGCGGGGTGGTCCAGTCGGCGGCGAGGATCTCGCGAAGCGCGGCGCGGCGGCGGGTGGCGTCCATGCGGTCGATGAACAGGACGCCGTCGAGGTGGTCGGTCTCGTGCTGGAGGCAGCGGGCAAGCTCACCGGCACCGACTATTTGCAAAGGGTCGCCGTGCATGGTGTAGCCCTTGGCGACGACGTTGAGGCGGCGCTTGGTGTCGAAGTAGAGGCCGGGCATGGACAGGCAGCCCTCGGGACCGTCCTGCTCCTGCTCGTCGGGGAAGCGCAGGGTGGGATTGACGAGGTGGCCGCGGTGCTCGCCCATGTCGAAGACGAGGACGCGGCGGGAAATGCCCAGCTGGGGAGCGGCGAGACCGGCGCCCTGCTGGGCGGAGAGGGTGTCGTGGAGGTCCCGGACCAGCTTGTGCAGCTCCCGGTCGAAGTCGGTGACGGGGGAGGCGGGCTGGGTGAGCACGGGGTCGCCGAACAGGCGGACGGGCAACACGGTCATGAGGGCGAGGGTAGGACGGTGGCCGGAGGTTTGCAAAGAGGGTAGAGTTTGCAAACTATGGAGAAGCATCCGGTCCGGGAGGCGTTGCTCGAGCTGCTGCGCACCAGGGACGAGCTGACGTCGACGGACGCGGCGAGGGAGTTGGGCGGCAACACCGGCCTGTACTCGTTCCACCTGCGCAAGCTGGCCGAGCAGGGCCTGGTGGAGGACGTGCCGGGCGCGACGGGCCGGGTCCGGCCGTGGCGGCTGGCCCGAGGCGAGCCCAGGGAACTCGGGGACCTGAACCGGCGCCTGGAGGACGAGAGCTACCAGCGCTGGCGCGACAATCGGGCCCACGCCCCGGCGCAGTGGCGCGTCGACGAGGCGTTCAGCGAGGTCGTCTACCTGACGCCGGCGGAGATGGCGGCGATGGGCGACGCGATCCGCGCGATGATCACGCTGTTCCGGCACCGGGAGACGCAGCCGGCGGCGCGGCCGGCGGACGCGGCGCCGGTCGCGGTGGTGGCCCGCCTGTTCCCGATGCTGGATCCCGACTGATCAGCTCGGTCCGAACGCAGTTGTCGAGCCCGGTGACGGCGTCGACGGCCGCCGAGCCGAAGAAGCGCATGGTGGTTGATCAGCTGGGCGACGGAACGCCTCGACTCCGCCCAGGGTGAGCGATGGAACCGGCTCGGCGAAGGCGGGGGAGTCCCGGTCGAGAGCGAACTCGCGCCACAGCTCGCGGAAGATCTCCGGCTCCGGTTCGACCCGGCATGACCCAAAGGGAAGAGGAACCCGGCCGAATCGCCTGTACGAAGAGAGGGCGGTGCGCGGCGAAGCCGGCCGAGGTGTCATGCTGAGCCCGGACCTCGTGTCCGCACCGGGACCGGCGTTCGACGCGTTGACGCTGGTCCCGGCCTTATGAGGCGTCGGGCACGGGCAGCTGCGAGTAGTCCACGTCGCCGGTGGTCTCCAGCACCTGCATGTGCATCTTGATGAAGTTGTTGGCCGAGTCGGCCAGCGGCCGCACCACGGTGTTGCGGGTGTCGGCCCGTACCTGGGCGATCAGGATGAACGCCTCCCCGTGAGCCTGCCGCAGGGTGTTGGCGTAGTCGGTGTCGAAGGTCTTGCCGTTCTCCTGGGCCATCCGGTCGATGCCGATCTGCATGTCCTCGGCGGGCTTGTCGGGCAGCGTGAGACCGAGCTGGGCGGCGGCGGCCAGGTCCTCCTTCTGCAGCTGCACGTGCTGCGTGACGATCATCTGCGCGGCCGCCCTGACCTGCTGATTGGCCGAGCGCTGCAGGGCCCAGTTGGACAGCGTGATCTCGCGGATGCTGGTCTCCTGCACCAGGGTCATCAGCTTCACGTCGGCCGGGCTGAGCGGCCCGTACTTCGAGTCGGTCAACGCCACCGGCTTCGGCGGCGGCGCGGCGGTCATGGCCGCCTGCTGGTTGGCGCAGGCCGTGGTCAGCGCCGCGAGCGCGCCGAATATGGCCAGGAAAGCCCGTGTCCTCATCGTCCACGCTCCACATCGGACCGTTGCATGGTCACACTGTTGTGCACTGCTACTGTCCGATACGCGGTGCGACGGCCGGCGGTTCAGCCGATGGCCAAACCGGCCACAGCGGCGCAGACGCCGAGGACGGCGGCGCCGAGCAGGGCGGGCACGACGCCGCGGCGCAGCACCAGGAACCAGAGCGCGGCCAGCACGAGCACGATCGCCTGCCACGGGTGGTGCAGCGTCAACCCGAGCGTCACGGCGGAGCCGGCGATCGCCCCGATCGCCGCCGGCCCGGCGCCGTCCAGAAAGGACTGCACGGCCGCGCTGGCCCGCAGCCGCTCGAACCGCGGCCCGCCGATTACCACGAACAGCAGCGACGGGGCGAAGGCCAGCAGCGAGGCGAGCAGCCCGCCGGACAGGCCGCCGGCGGCGTAACCGACGACGGCGACGGTCTGCACGACCGGGCCGGGCGTGATCTGGCCGAGGGCGACGGCGTTGAGGAACTGCGCGCCGGTCATCCAATGGTAGTGGTCGACCGCGTCGGCCTGCATCAGCGGGATGATCACGAAGCCGCCGCCGTAGGACAGGGCCCCGACCTTCAGTGCCACCCAGGGCAGGCCGCCCGCGATGCCGCCGACGAGCGGGAGGGCGAACGACCGCGCCGTCCGCGTACGCCACGTCAACTCGACGAACCCGCAGCCCACCAGCGCGAGCACCACCCACGGGCCGAACAGGACGGTCGCGGCCGCCCCGACCAGGAGGTACGCGATCCAGCGCCCGTGCTGACGGGCGCGCTGCCAGCTGGCCGGGATCAGGCCGAACGCCGCGTGCAGGGCCACCGCCGCGACCGCCGAGCCGGCGCCGGCCGCCGCGCCCGTGACCCAGAGTGGCGGCGTGCCGCTCAGGAACAGCGCCGCCAGCGCCAGGATCACGACGAGCCCGGGGCAGATGAAGCCGACCGCCCCGACCAGCGCGCCCGGAATGCCCCGCAGCCGCCACGCGCAGAAGATCGCCAGCTGGGTCGACGCGGGCCCGGGCAGCAAATTGGTGGCGGCGATGCCGTCCTCGAACTCCTCGGCGGTCAGCCAGCCCCGCCGGTGCACGCACAGCTGCCGCAGCAGCAGAATGTGCGTGGGCGGGCCGCCGAAGCCGATACAGCCGATCCGCCCCCACTGCGCGAGGATGGTGCCAAGGCCGACGTGTTCCTCCACGATTCAACACTATGACTTCAGTGCCGATCGAAATCAAACCGCTGGCGAACTTCCTGGGTCAAACCTTGCTCAAGTCCATGGAGTTCCGGCCACGACAGGGAGAACACTGCGAGGTCACAGGCCGCGGTCCCGGGGTCAGGGGGACACCGCCGACGCGGCCGCAGGAGGTGACGTCATGGCGTTCAGCCTGCTCATCCTGGTCGGAATCGCCCTGCTCATCGTCGGCATCGTCAAGTCGGCCACGGCCGGCCGACGCCGTCGGAACCACTTCGGGAGCGACGCATACTTCGACTCCGGTGCGCAGCACGGCACCACCCACCGTCACCACCACGGCGTCTTCGGCGGCCACGGTGGCCACCACCACGACGGCGGCTGGGGCGGCCACCATGGCGGCGGTTTCGGCGACGGCGGCGGTGGCGGCCACCACGGCTGACCTGATCGTGTGATCAACCCGGCCGCGGCGGGCTCGGATGGCGTTAGATGGGGACATGGCGCGATTCCGGCTGGTGCCCGCCGCGGCGGTGCTGCTGCTGATCACGGCCTGCTCCGGCCAGGCCACGGCACCTGCGCCGACGACCACCACGACGGCGGTGCCGGCGGGGTCGGCCCTCGTCGTGAAGATCGACAACGTCGCCGCGGCCCGACCGCAGACCGGCCTGGCCGCGGCGAGCGTGGTCTACGTCGAGCCGGTCGAGGGCGGCCTGACCCGCATCGCGGCCGTCTACCTGAACCAGATCCCGGCCGAGATCGGGCCGGTGCGCAGCGCCCGCGAGACGGACATCGACCTGCTCGGCCAGTACGGCAGGCCGACGCTGGCCTGCTCCGGCTCGGCCCCGCAGCTGGTGCCGCTGCTGCAGAGCGCCGGCCTGGGCACCGGCTGCCAGAGCGCGGTTCCCGGCGCGTACTTCCGGGACAACAGCCGCCAGGCGCCGCACGATCTGTTCGTGCACCCGGACAAGCTGCCCAGGGGCACGGGGCCGGTCGACCTCCAGGCGGTCGGACCCGCGCCGGCCGGCGGCACGCCGACCACCAAGCGGCACGAGCAGGTGGCGCTGGTCGGTTTCGACTTCGAGTGGTCGGACCAGAAGTGGCTGATCTCCATGGACGGCACGCCGCTGACCACAACCGACGGCGGTCGAGTCGGCGCGGCCACGGTGATCGTGCAGAAGATCACCACCCGGGCCGGCACGGTTCCCGGTGACGTGGCCGGCAATCCGTCGCCGGTCGGCGTGACGGTCGGCAGCGGGGCGGCGACCGTGCTGCGGGACGGCAAGCTGTTCGAGGCCACGTGGTCTCGGACCACCCGCACCGCCGCGACGATCTTCGCCGACGCCGCCGGCAACGCGGTGCCGGCGGCCGAGGGTCCACTGTGGATCCTGCTGGCCCCGGTGTCCTGACGGTGGCGAGCGAGCAGCACACGCCCCTGGACGGGCTGGACGACATTGCCTGGGCACAGCTGAGACACGCCTACGGCAAGGCGTCGGACATCCCGCGTCGGCTGCGCGCGCTGGCCAGCAACTGGAACATGCGCGAGCAGCTGGAGGGCATCGAGGGCGCGCTGTTCTCGTTGGAGGGCGGCATCTGCTCGGCGACCACGCCGACCCTGCCGTACCTCGTGGAGCTCGTCAGCACGCCGAAGATCCGCATTCGGGGCGACATCGTGGAAATGCTGGGCCGCCTCGTGACGCGGCTCAACGACCCGCGGTGGCGGACGGAGCCGGCCGCCGTTGCCGGTCGGGAGGTCATGATCTCCCTGCACGACAAGGTGATCGCGCTGCTCAAGGAGCGCAACGCCAACCTGCGCCGGGAAGTCGTCGGCCTGCTGTGGCAGTACGCGGCGATTTCGCCGCGGGCCAAGGAGATCGAGAAGGCGTTGCTGGCCAAGGACACGCGGGAGAAGGAGCTGCGGATCCGGGTCAAGTCCCGGCTGGAGGGGGCCAACGCCGGCCGCGTCGCGGTGCTCCAGCTGGCCGAAACCCCGGAGCTGCGGTTCGCCAACCGGTTGGCCCGTCGCATTCTCGACCGTGGCTCGGTGTCCGTGCCCGAGTTGGTGGCCGCCGCCCTCGCGCCGGAGGTGCCGCGCGGTGCGTACGACGTGTGGTCCGGCGACGGGCGTCACCTGTGCGACGCGCTGTGCCTCGACGACGATGTGCCGGCCCGGATGGAGGTCATCCGCCCGCTGCTCATCCATGGCTCGGACGGTGTGCTGACCGGCGCCCTCAAGGCGGCCGACGACGTCATGAAGAGGTCGCGGTCTGCCACCCGGTCGTTGCTGCCGCTGGTCGGAAATCTGTTGTACGACAGCAATGCCGGCAATCGGGCGCGGGCCGCCGGCCTCCTGGCCGCCGTGGGCGACGCGGCCACGGCGTATGCCGACCGGCTGGCCGCCCTGCTGGCCGACGGCGACCCGGTCGTCGAGGCGGCCGCCGCCTGGGCGTTGGTGCGGCAGGGCGATGAGCGTGCGGTGTCGACGGTTCTCCGTGCCGTCAAGGAAAGCAACGACAAGCTCGCGCATCGGCAGAGATCGGCTTTCGCGGCCAATCTCGGCGCCATGGTCATCATGTGCGCGCGGCTCAGTCCGGACCGGATGATCCCCGTGCTGCATGCGGCGCTGGAGAAGTCCGGCCCCGAGCCGACTTCCTTGCAGGAGAAGCTGTGGCGCGCCCTCTCCGCATGCGGCCCGGCCGGCTACGGCGCCGAGGACGCGCTGCTGCTCATGCTGGCGTCCAAGGAGCCCGGGCTGGCGCTGGCCGTGTTCGAGGGCTTCGGTTCCGCCGCCGTCCACCTGGCGCCGTGGATCGAGGCGCTGGTCCGGGTCGTCGAGGATCCCTTGCTGGAGCTGTGTGCCGCTCGGGTGCACTGCCTCGTCACCGGTGACAACACGGTGCTGAGCGAGGTGATCGACGGTCTCGGCTCGCCCGACCACTGGCGCCTTGCCCACGCGTTCGCGGTGACGGCCCCGCTGCTCGACCTGCCCGACCGTGCCGTCGTGCTGAAGCGTGTCGAGAATTGGGTGCGGGACAACCCGGCCTACTGGGGCGGTTACGGCGTGGCCGAGACCGTCGTGGCCTGCGGCGACACCGAGCTCGCCGTCACCGTGTTGACCCAGGCGCTGGACGCCCCAGAGTACGAGACCGCCGTCCTGGCGGCGTTGCGCGCGATCGCCAGGCTGGGGCCGCCTGCGGCCGTCCTGCGGTCTCGTGTGTTGGCGTTGCTGGAACGGGATGAGCGACTCACCCCGCTGCTCGGTGTGGACACGATCGAGACCGACGACAAGATCCAGGCCGCCGCCCTCGACGCGCTCGGCGCCATCGGCGCGCCGTGACGCCGAGAATTCCGCGACCCTGCCGGAAACCATATTTCGGTGTGCCCCATTCGCGGGGGGTGGCTACGACCAAGAACCCGGCGTGGTGAGGCGGGCGGCGATGTAGCCGTCGGGGCGGACGAGCAGGGCGTCCTGGGGGCCCAGCTCCCAGGGCTCGGGGGCGATCTCGACCACGCGCACGGGCCAGGGGGCGGGCTGCCGCCAGGCGGCGGGAACGGGAGTGAAGACGGTGAACCACTCGCCGACGGCGTCGAGGGTGGAGCGGCCGTCGGGGAGCCAGAGGTGGGGCATGCGGTGCCCGGGCAGCGGGGTGGGCTGGTAGGCGGTGCCGGGCTCGGTGGGGGAGCCGTAGGCGACGCCGAGGACGAGGCCCAACTGGTCGAAGTACTGCTGGGACCAAGGAAGCTCGACGTCGGCCGAGGAATCGCCGGACAGCAGCTGGGAGCGGCGGGTGGCGGCCGCGGACTGCATGAGGCGGCTGTTGGCGACGGCCTGGCGCAGGGTGAGCTGGGCGACCGGAAGCCGCTCGGACTGGTAGGAGTCGAGCAGGGCGGGAGACGCCCAGCCCTGAAGGGAAGCGGCGAGCTTCCAACAGAGGTTGTGCACGCCGGCGAGACCGGTGTTCATGCCGAGCCCGCCGGCGCCGGGCACGGTGTGGGCGGCGTCGCCGGCCAGGAAGACGGGGCCGGCGCGAAAGGAAGAAGCGACGAAGGCGGTGACGGTCCAGCGTTGCACGCGAAGGACCTTGACCGGCATCGGGGAGCCGATGGCCTGGGAGACAAGGGACTCCCAGTCGGTGTCCGAAGTGGACCGGTCGACCCAGGCCCAGCTGCCCTCGGGATAGATGGGCAGGAACATGCCGTGGGCGGTCATGTAGACGCCGGCGGGCTGGGCGGCGGACCACTCGGACAGGTCGGCGTCGAAGACGACGGTGGTCATGTCGGACAAGGCGCCGGGACCGTCGGTGGGGATCGACAAGAGCGAGCGGACGGTAGAATTGGCGCCGTCGGCGGCCAGCAGGTAGCGGGCATGGATCGACCGGCCGTCGACGACGGCGGTCACGCCATCGTCCGTGATGGACAGAGCGGTCAACTCGGAGTCGAAGAGCACCGGATCGTCGGCGGCGGCGAGGAGGGTGGGCTCCAGGCGGTCCTGAGAGGTGACGACGCCGAACTCGGGGCTGTCGGGAATCGGCTCATGCACTCCGGTCATGGCGGCGGTGCCGAAATCGGGGCCGAACAGGGTGTCGCGGAAGCGGACGCGCCCGAACCGAGGGGCGAAGGCGCGGGCACGGACGGTGTCGGCGACGCCGAGCTGACGGAAGATCTCCATCGACCGCACGTTGACCAGCCGCGAGCGCGGGAACGGCGACAGCTCCCGATGCTTCTCCACCAGCAGCGTCCGCACGCCCCAGCGCGCCAGCAGCGCACGGGCGGTGAGTCCGACGGGTCCCCCGCCGACGATGAGCACGTCGGTCATACCGACCAAGGTCCCGCAGCGGCCGGCCGGCGGCAACGACCGATCGGGCACCTGATCGGGCGGGTGTAATGAGTGAACGTGCTACGGTTATTTCACCCGACCTCGAGGAGCCCGAGATGCGAGCCATCCAGTACCACCGCTTCGGCGACTACGACGTGCTCGGCCCGGCGACCGTCCCGGCGCCGACCGCCCCCGAGGGCTGGGCGGTCGTGCGGGTCGCGCTGGCCGGCGTCAGCCCGCTCGACGACACGGCCCGCCTGGGCAAACTCCCGGCGGGCGCGATCAAGCCGTTCCCGGTGGTCCCCGGCGTCAGCGGGGTGGGCGTCCTGGTCGAACCGGGCGCCTCGGCACTGCCGGTCGGGACCAGAGTGGCGCTGGGCGGTGGCCGGCACGGGCTCGGCGTCGACGGAGTGTGGGCGGAGCTGGTGGCAGCCGACCCGGCCAACCTCGTGCCCATCCCGGACGCCGTCGACGACACGACGGCCGCGGCACTGACCACCGGCGCGGGCCACCTGACCGCGCTGTTGGCCCTGACCGAAGTGGTCGGCTTCCGCCCCGGCCAGACGGTCCTCGCGCCAGGCGTCGGGGGTGCGGTCGGACAGGGCGGCGTGGAGATCGCCCGCGTGCTCGGGGCGTCAAAAGCCATCACCACGGCCACTTCCAGCGCCAAGGCCGCCAAGGGCCGCGAGGCCGGCTTCGAGGTCATCGACCTGACCCGGGAATCGCTGCGCGACGGCGTGCGGCGCAGCACCGAGGGCAAGGGCGTCGACGTTGCGCTCGACGGGGTCGGCGGTGCGATCACGGGTGAGGCGCTCGGCGCCCTTGCGGTTGACGGTTCGCTGGTCAGCATCGGCTACTCGGCCGGCATGGCCGCCACGATCGACGTCACCGACCTGATCTGGAAGAACGCCCACATCCACGGTTTCCGGTTCGCCCTGTTCACGCCGGAGCAGGTGCGAGCGGCCAACCTGAGGCTGCTGGACCTCGTCGCGCGGAAGGAGATCAGCCCGATCGTCGACAGCGTGTTCCCCTTGGCCGAAGCGGCGCGGGCGCAGCGGCACCTGATCGAGGGCGGGCCGTTCGGCCGTGTCCTGCTTGCCGTGTAACGCTCACTGAGCGTCCACAGTGCACACGAAAGGCGGAACCTCGACGGCGAAATGTGCAGTTCGGACGGGTCCGGGTAGGCCTCGGAGAACAACAGCGACACTCGCTACCTGGAGGTCACCATGTCCAACCCTGGTCGGCTGGCGGTTCTGTGCTCGGCAGTCGTGCTCGCGGCGACCGGCGCGACCGCCGCCAACGCCGCACCCACCGCCGCGCTCGACAACGACCACGAGATGGGCTCGCAGATCGCCCTGGTGGAGGGCCGCGCGATGCCGGCGGCCCAACCGCTGAGCGCGCAGGTCGCGCAGACGCCCGGCATGGACGTCAGCAGCCACCAGGGCAACATCGACTGGCGGGCGGTGGCGGGCAACGGCGGCAAGTTCGCCTACATCAAGGCGACCGAGGCGACGACCTACACGAACCCGTTCTTCGCCCAGCAGTACAACGGGTCCTACGGCGCGGGCCTGATGCACGGCGCCTACCACTTCGCGGTGCCCAACCAGTCCGGCGGCACGGCGCAGGCCGACTACTTCGTCGACCACGGCGGCGCGTGGTCGCGCGACGGCATGACCCTGCCGCCGGCCCTGGACATCGAGTACAACCCGTACGGCGCGACCTGTTACGGGCTCAGCCAGGCCGCGATGGTGGCGTGGGTGCGCGACTTCAGCAGCCGGGTGCTGGCCAGGACCAAGCGGTTCCCGACCATCTTCACCAGCACCAAGTGGTGGTCGCAGTGCACCGGCAACAACGGCGGCTTCGGCGCGGACAATCCACTGTGGGTGCCGTTCTACGGCAGCTCGGTCGGCGCGCTGCCGGCCGGCTGGGGCTTCCTGACCATCTGGCAGTTCGCCGACAAGGGCACGTTCCCCGGTGACCAGGACCGGTTCAACGGCGCGTACGACCGGCTCAAGGCACTGGCCAACGGCTGATCACTGGCCAGCCGTCGATCACTCGCCGCCGAGGCCCGCGCGCCATGACTGCGCGCGGGCCTCGCTTTCTACTTTCTGGGCGTAGCGAAGGGCTTCCAGCCGGATCCGGTTGGCCTCGTCGCAGGCCAGGCGCAGCAGCCGGCTCGGCACCTCGGGCCCGGCCGCGCCGGTGGCCAGACGTTGGTAGGCGCCGATCAACTGGCTGCGCAGCTCCGACAGCTCCTCGACGAGCTCGGATCGCTCGGTCTCCAGCGCACGGACCTGTTGGCGCAGCTCCCAGACCCGCCGGGCGCTCGCTGACATCGGCACGGCGTCGTCGTACGCCTCGCTGACGGACATGTCGCAGCATGCCCCCGCCGGCGACGACTACTCGGCGCGAACCGCAAACCACCCGATCGAGGAAGGCTCGGTTGTTTCCGCACGCAACCGCCGGGCATTTCACAGAAGAGGAAAGGGGACGGCCGTGCGACGGACGTGGTTGCTGAGCAAGCTGATCCTGTCCTGCGTGCTCGGTGGCGTTTGTCTGGCCGGGATGGCCTTTCCGGCGGCCACCGGGCTCGGTCTGCTGTCCAACGCGACCGGGGACGCGGTGCATTCGCTGGCCCTCGCGCTGGAGCGCGGCCGGCCGCCGTTCGCCTCGGTGCTGGAGGCCACCGACGGCACGCCGATCGCCTACCTCTACGACCAGTACCGGCTGGACACCCCGTCCGACCGGATCTCGCCCAACATGAAGGTCGCCATGGTGGCGATCGAGGACAAGCGCTTCTACAGCCATCACGGGATCGACCCGGCCGGCACGATGCGGGCGCTGATCAACAACGGCGCCTCCGGCGAGACCTCGCAGGGCGCGTCCACGCTGACCCAGCAGTACGTGAAGAACTATCAGATCCTGGTCACCGCGCGGCACAACAAGAAGGCCCAGGAGCAGGCGCGCGAGGTGACCGCCGTGCGCAAGATGCGCGAGGCGCGGGTGGCCGTCGAGCTGGAGAGCCGGCTGAGCAAGGACGAGATCCTCACCCGCTACCTCAACCTGGTGACCTTCGTGGGCAACGTGGACGGTGTCGCCGCGGCGGCGCAGGTGTTCTTCGAGACCACGCCGGACAAGCTGACCGTCACGCAGGCGGCGCTGCTCGCCGGTGTGGTGAACAACCCGGTCGCCTACAACCCGTGGAACCATCCGGAGGCGGCGACCGAGCGCCGCAACGCCGTGCTCGACGCGGAGGTGTCGATCGGCAAGCTCGACCAGTCGGACGCCGACCGGGCCAAGAAGCTGCCGCTGGGCATCGTCGCCGAGCCGAGGATTCCGGGCAGCGACTGCGTCGGGGTCAAGCCGGGATACGGCTTCCTCTGCGCCTACGTGCGGGACTACCTGCTGGCCAACGGGTTCACCACCGACCAGCTGCAGACCGGCGGCTATCGGATCAGGACCACGGTGGACGCCAGGCTCACCGGACTGACCAAGCAGGCCGTCGACGCCAACGTGCCGCCGCGGACCCCGGGCATCGCCAACACCATGGTCGTCATCCGGCCCGGCGACTCCCACGAGGTCGCGGCCATGGTGGCCAACCGGGAGTACGGGGTCGACGCGGCCGCCGGCCAGTCGATGACCAATCTGCCGGTGGAGGTCAGCGATCCGTTCGGCGCGGGCTCCATCTTCAAGCTGTTCACCACCGCCGCGGCGATGGAGCAGGGCAAGGTCGGGCTGAACACCAAACTGTCCAATCCGGACAGCCAGTGCTTCATGCCGCCGATCGTCTTCGACGACACGGTGTGCCACACCGTGCAGAACGACTACGTCGGCTACCCGAACCCGATCACGCTGGAGGAGGCGCTGGCCACCTCGCCCAACGTGGCGTTCACCGACCTGGAGCTGCGCGCGGGGCTGCCGCCGGTGCTGACCATGGCCTACCGGCTGGGGCTGCGCCGCACGCTGGACGCCTCCGAGGCGGGCAGCCCGCCGACCACCGACCCGACCGACGAGCTGTCCAGCAAAGCCGAGTACAACTCACCTCAGCGGGAGTACTTCCACAACAACCCGTCCTTCACGCTGGGCGTGAGTGCGGTGAGCCCGCTGGAGCTGGCCAACGTGATGGCCACCCTGGACGACAGCGGCAAGTGGTGCCCGCCGACGCCGGTGCGGCAGCTGCTCGATCACGACGGCCGGCCGCTCGTGCTGGCGAACCAGGCGTGCGAGCAGGTCGTCGCGCCGGCCCTGGCCGACACGATGATCAGGGGGCTGGCCAAGGACACCGTCTCCGGCACCTCGGCGACCTCGGCGCTGCGGGCCCACTGGCAGCGCCAGTTGGCCGGCAAGACCGGGACCACCGAGTACAACGAGTCCGTCGGCTTCGTCGCGGGCCTGCGCGGCTACGCGGTGTCCTCGCTGGTGTTCGCCGACGGCTCCGCCCCGAAGCCGATCTGCGCGTCGAAGCCGCCGCGTCTGGACTCCAACGACAGCGGCTGCGCCGGCGCCTTCGGCGGCTCGCTGGCCTCGCCGCCGTTCTTCGACGCCTTCACCAAGCTGCTCGGCGCCTCGCCCGACCCCGGGCTGCCGGCCGCCGACCCCGGCTACCTCGACGCGAAGCCGCACGGGCCGACCGTGCCCTGGGTCGTCGACAGCAGCGTGCAGCACGCGCAGGACACCTTGCGGCAGGCCGGCTACGCGCGGGTGGACGTGACGCCGCATGCATCGGACCGTCCCAAGGGGACGGTGCTCAGCCAGTCGCACGCCGGCGCCTTCCCCACCGACACCGCGATCGAGCTGATCGTCAGCGCCGGCCACGACGTTCCCCGTTGACCACCCGGTCGGGTGGCATGCGCAGGCGTTTGACGGGGAAACCACCTGGTGGACGAAGGAGCACAAGATGCTGATCGACGAGGTATCGAAGCGACAGCCGCGCGTCTTCCGGGTCCGGTTCCGGGGTTACGCCCGCAACCAGGTCGACGAGGAGATGACCGCGGTCGACGACGAGTTGCGCACCGTGCGGGCCGACATGGAGGCGACCACCCGCCGCTGCGAGCACCTGAACGAGACGCTGGAGCAGACCAGGGCCGACCGGGACGCCGTGCTGCGGCAGTACCAGGAGCTGGCCCGGCGGGCCGAGCAGATGCAGTCCGAGCTGGACCGGCTGCGCCCGGACCCGGACAAGCGGCTGGCCCAGACGCCGGCCGCGCAGCACATGCAGGTGATGATCGAGAACGCCGAGCAGGAGGCCAACCTCATCCGCAAGGCGGCCATCGAGCAGTCCGAGCAGCTGCGGGACCGGGCCGAGGAGCTGCTGCGGCAGCGGGTCGAGCTGGTCGAGCAGACCGAGCAGGAGACCCAGCGCTGCCTGGCCAAGGCGGCCGAGCAGGCCAGCCACATCGTGCAGCAGGCGGTCGAGCAGTCCCAGCTGCTGCTCAGGGAGATCCAGGAGCGGCAGGCGGCGTTCGACGCGACCTACTCGTCGTTCGAGGGCGTGCCGGCGGTGCCGGCGCAACGCCAGGACGTGCCGCAGTCGCGTCAGGACAGTCAGCAGTCGCGTCAGGACGGTCAGCAGGCGCACCAGGATGCGCAGCCGACGCTCGAGGACGTGCCGCCGACGCTCCACGACGTGCAGCAGACGCTCCAGGTGCAGCCGCCGCGCCAGGATGTGCAGCAGCTGCCGGTCGACGTCTGAAAACCACGTTGACGGGCCGGCCGGGCGTCGGAAAGGATCTCGGCACACCACGAACTCCAGGGAGCAGGCCATGAGCAGCACGCGACAGCACGGGGCGCAGTCCGCCGCGGCCGCGTCGCGCGCCTATCGGCCCTGACCCGGATCGTTGTTCCGAGACCACTTTCCGACGCTCGTCTCCGCCGCGCGATGCCGCGGTCGACGCGAGCCGTGGGTCCGGCCGCCCCTGATGTGGGGCGGGCCGGACCCGACCACGGTGGAGACGAGGCGGTGGCGCCTCATTCGGCGGTAAACCGGACGCCCTCCGGGCACTGCGGGTTCGACTCCCGCCTCCACCACCGGTCGCGCACGGCATTCCCCGGCACGGCTCTCGAGTAAACCTCGAGCGTGCGATCAGTACCATTGTGGAATGGTTGCCGTATTATATGACTTCGATGGCCTTCTCATTGACAGCGAAACGGCGGGGCTCACGTCGTGGACCGAGGTGTACGAGTCGTTCGGGCATCCGATCGACCGTGACCACTGGTTGGCCGAGACGCTCGCGGGGCGCGGGCCGTGCATGCCGAAGGAGCAGCTGGCCGCGCTCGTGACCGAGCCGACCGACTGGGACGCGGTCGAGGCCGCCCGCCTGAAAAGGCGCGATGAGCTGCTGGTTCTCCGGCCGGGGGCGGATGCGCAGCTGGCCGCGGCGCAGGAGCTTGGGGCGCTGATCGGCATCGTGTCCAATGCGCCGGACTGGTGGATCAGCCAACGGCTGGCCGCAGTGGGCCTCGAGGAAAGCCGATTCGACGTCGTCATCACCAAATCGGCCGGACTGGCCAAGAAGCCGGCTCCGGACGCCTATCTGGTGGCGCTGGGAAAGCTCGGCGCGACGGCCGAGGAAGCGATCGCATTCGAGGACAGCCCGATCGGAATCCGGGCGGCCAAGGCGGCGGGAATTCGCTGTGTCGCGATTCCCAATGCCGTGACGGAGAATTTCGACCAGACGATCGCCGATCTGGTGCTCGACCGGCTGGACGCGCGGCCGCTGGCCGAGCTGCTCGACCAGCTGGGCGTCCGGAGGTGAGGTTCCCCAGCGCCGCCGAGTGCGCGGCGGCGCCGGGGACCGCTCAGGGGCGCAGCACCAGGCGCCCGGCCACCTTGCCCGAGTGCACCCGGTCCAGGGCCTCGTTCACCTGCGACAGCGAGTACCGGTCGGCGATCGGAATCCGCAGCAGGCCGGCCTCGGCCAGCCGGAGCACCTCGGCGGTGTCGGCCAGGGTCGCGCCGACGGAACCGAAGAGCCGCACCTCCCGGGTCACCGCGGTGGCCACGTCGATCCGGGCGGGCGCGTCCGTGTAGCCCACGAGCACCACCCGGCCCTGCATCCGAACCATGTCGATGGCCTGCGCCGGCGTCCGATCGTTGCCGACCGTGTCCACCACGACGTCGACACCGTCGCCGCCGACCAGCGCCCGAACGGCTTCGACCGCGTCGACGGCGAACGGATCGACCGTGTCGTGGGCCCCCGACGACTCCGCGACCGCTCGGCTGTCCTCGTGCGGGTCGACGGCGATCACCCGAGCGCCGCGCGCGGCCGCCACCTGCACACACGCCAGGCCCACGCCGATCACCGTCACGGTCTCGCCCGGCTGCACCTGGGCCACGGTGTCGACCACGTGCACACCGGTCGTGCCGGAGCAGCCCAGCACGGCCGCCTCGTCCAGCGGCACCGACGCCGGCACCGCCACCAGACACCGGTTCGGCACGACGAGGTACTCGGCGAAGCCGCCGTCGGTGTCGAAGCCCCACTTGGCATTGGCCTGCCGGCACAGGTTCTCCAGCCCCTGCGCACACCAGCCGCAGTCGCCGCACCCGTCGTAGTAGTACACGAGAACCCTGGCGCCGACGGCAAAAGCCGCCGACGACACGACCTCGCCGGCGATCTCATGGCCCAGCACCAACGGAAACGCCGGGCTGGTGGGCACGCCGGCGGACAGGTGCAGGTCGGTGTGGCACACGCCGGCCGCGCGCACCCGGATCAACGCCTGGCCGGGGTCGGGCGTCGGCACCGGCCGGGTCTGGATCTCCAGCGGACTGTTCGGCGCGGTCAGCGCGGCCACTCGCATCCGCTCACTCATTGGCGCTCTCCCGGCCAGGCGACGTCCAGCTCCCAGGCGGCGTCGAAGACGTCCACCTGGTGTTGCAGACTCCGCAGGTAACAGAGGTACATGTGCTCCCGCCCGGCCTCGTCGGTGCGCGCCGACAGAGTCTACTGTGGACTCATTCGGGCGGGTGCCGCGGAGAAGGTCGGCGGTGTCAAGGAGTTCGCCGCCGGGTGGCCGAGGGCGTAGGCGGCGAGCCGGGCCGAGCGGCAGCGGCCATCGGCGTCCAGCGCCACCCGCACGGCGACGCCGGCGAGTCGGGGGCCGGTGTGCCGGTGCGCGATGCGCGCGAAGCCCCAGCCCGCGTCCTCGGGTTCACGGGCGAAGGTGATCGAGGTGACGAGTTCGCCGTGGCGCAGCAGCGGGTCGGTGAAAAACGTTGCCGTGGGAAGGATTCTCGAGCCGTCTGGCCCGGTCACTGTCACGTCGATGTCGGCGACCGCGGACACGGCGGCGAGCTGGAGCCCCGGATCCCCGTGGGCGACAATGCCGCCGACGGTGCCGCGCCGCCGCGTGAGCACCGTGCCGACGGTGCCGAGCGCGGCGGCCAGTAAACCGTGGCCCCCTCGCGTTGCCGCGGCCAGCACGTCGGACTGCCGGGCCGCTGCACCTGCAACGAGACCGCGGGCACCGGCGCGGACGCCGCCGAGCGGGCCGATCCGGCCGATTTCCACGACCAGATCGGGCTGCCGGCGGCGGGTCCGCAGCAGCGGCACCAAGGACTGGCCGCCGGCCAGCACGGCCGGATCGGCGGCCTGGGCCAGCGCCGCGACGGCATCCGGCACGTTTTCGGGCGCGTGAAAGCAGAACGAGGACGCGTGCACCGCGCCCACCCCCCGGGTTAGGCAGTACGGAAAATCAGGAAGTGGCGAGCGCCTCGGTCGGCTCGTCGGCCGGCAGGCGCTTCTCCAGCAGCCGCATCGCGACGGTCGCGAACGCCGCCAGCGCTCCGAGCACGATCCACGGCAACGCCGGGCCCTGGGCGTACAGCGCGGTGAAGAAGGTCGGCGCGACGATGTTCGCGACGGTGAAGCAGTACTGGAACATGGCCAGGTAGCGACCGCGCACGTGCTCCGGCGCGGCCGCGGCAGCCAGCGCGTTGGACACGGGCGCGTGCAGCAACTCGGCCGCCGCGTAGAAAGCCATGCTCACCAACAGATACGGCACGAGCACGAGCTGCGGAACGTTCAGCGCGAGGGCGAAGGCAACCGACCACACCACCCACAGCGCACCGGCCACCGCCATGGCCCGCACCCGCGTCAACGGACGGGCCAGCTTGACCACCACGCCCTGGCCGGTGGCCAGCAGCAGGGTGTTGACGGCCAGCAGCGGGCCGACCAGCCAGCCCATCCCGGGCAGGCCCTTGACCAGGAACACCGGCACCGCGAGGCCGACCATCACGCTGCACAGGGCGAAGATCGTGTTGGCGCCGATCAGCAGCAGGTACGGCCGGTCGCGCAGCAGCACACCGTAGCCGCCGACGGCCTTTTCCTTGGCGGCGGGCGACTTCTGGGCCAGAGGCACCCGGAACATGAGCAGCGCGGAGATCGCGAAGGACACCGCGTTGGCGTAGGCCACCAGCTGGTAGGTGGCGATCGAGGCGTCGACCACGGCCAGGCCGCTGATCAGGGCGCCGAGGCCGGTGCCGGCCGCCTGCACCATGCCGACGAGCGCGAACCGCTGGTCGTTGCGCCGGCTCTCCTCGCCGGGCTCGGCCAGCCCGGCGACCACGGTGAAGAACGAGGACCAGAAGATCCGCTGGCCCACCGCGACCACGACCACCACGACCAGCATGGTGACCGGCCCGCTGACCCAGCCGTACGCGGCGAAGCCGACGGCCTGGACCGCCTGCGCGATCAGCACCACGTTGCGGGCGTTCCACTTGTCGACGAGGTAGCCGATGAAGATCGGCACCGGCAGGGTGGCGATCGTCGCGGCGCTGAGCAGCAGGCCGACCGTGGTGAGCGGCAGCCGCGTCACGGCCGTGAAGTAGAGCAGCGAGATGGGCATGAACAGGCCGCTGCCGAGCATGTCGACAGCCAATGCCGCCACCAGCGGCCGGCTGCCTTTGCCCTTGATGACGTCGAACACGCAGTGCCCCCCATGATCGCTGTTGTCGGAACAGGTGTGGAACCGGTTTCGACTTTATAGCACGGCGGCCGATAATCCCTCAAATTCACCTCAATAGGTTGACCTCGAATCGCGCTCGAGATCGGGTGGAGAACCGTTATACCCGAAACCGGTTTCGGGACGGCGTGTGGTTTTCTGATGGAGCCAGCGGGACGGGGAGTCGGAGCTGAAGATCCGGATGTCGGAAGCGGTACCGCGACCGGCCGCCCGTTCGTCCGTGAACCCCGCCCGCTGGAACGGGCCCTGCTGCGCTGCTCATCACGACTTCATGACCGGAAGCAACCGGCACGACCGGGGGGAAATGCTTTGCGAGTCAATTATCCGGGCGTCGGACAATTCTCCGACGTCGTCACCGTCGAATGCGTCGTCGATGACGCGAAACTGTCGGCAACCGTGCCGGCCGCGACCGCGCTCAATACTTTTCTGACCGGCAACGGCCACCCCGTCAACACCGGGTGCGACGCTGGCCAGTGCGGCCACTGCCTCGTCCGGCTGGACGGCGAGCTGGTGCGCTCCTGCCTGGTGCTGGCCGCGCAGCGCTCGGGCAGCAAGGTCGAGACCGCCCGCAGCGCGGACCCGGGCCTGGCGCCGGTGCGCGACTGGATGGCCCGAGCTCGGCGTTGCAGTGCGGGCATTGCAGTCCGGCGTTCGTGCTGGCCATGGGCCCCGACGGCCCGCTGCGCCGCTGCCCCGAGGACGCGCGGTCGGCCCTCAGCGACGTGATCTGCCGGTGCACCGGGTACACGGGCCTGGCCCGTGCGGCGGCCGGCGTGCTCTCCGGGGCGACGCCGGAGGACTCGCGTCGTATCGAGGACGCGCGCCTGCTCAACGGCCGTGGCACCTTCGTGACCAGCTCGACGCCGTGCGCACCGGGTTTCCGGTGCGGGCGGCCAAGATCGGCACGACCTGGAGCGAGGGAGCTGCTGCTCGCGGTGGCCGGCCCACTGCGAGAGCTCGCGCTGGACGGCGTGCCGGTCGTGGTCGACCCGGTGATGGTGACGACCGCGGGCTCGTGGCTGTCGGACCTGGGCCGCACCCGGGCCCCTGGTGGCCGAGACGCTGTTCCCGGTGGCGACGGTGATCACGCCCAACCGGCGGAGCTGTCCGAGGAGGTGACGCTGGAGATCAACCAGCGCGGCTCCATCCAGCTGGCCGAGTTGGCCCGCGAGGCCGGCGTCGCCCGGTTCGTGTTCGCCTCCTCGTGCAGCGTCTACGGCGACGCGCACCAGCCGGAGCTGACCGAGGACGGCGAGGTCCGGCCGCTGACCGCGTACGCGCGCAGCAAGCTCGTGGCCGAGCGGGCGATCGTCGCCTTCGACGACCTGTGCGCGACCGCGCTGCGCTTCGCGACGCTGTGCGGCGCTTCTCCGGCGCTGCGCAACGACTTGATGGTGAACCGGATGGTCGGCACGGCCGCCCGCTTCGGCAAGATCACCGTGACCGGCGACGGCGCGGCGACGCGCCCGCTGCTGCACGTCCGCGACGGCGATCGTCAGCACGCTGGAAGCCGCCGCCGACGACGTCCGCGGACAGGTGTTCAACGTCGGCGTGCCGGGCGCGAACTACAGCATCCGTTTGGTGGCCGAGCTGTTGACCGACCGGTTCCCGGCAGCGGAGATCACCTTCGCCGGCACGCCCGACCACCGCAGCTACACCCTCTGCTTCGACCGCTTCACCTCCACGGTCACGGCGCGGCAGCCGCGGTACGACGTCGAATACGGCATCCGCGAGGTGGCCGAGTACATCGAGCACGCCGAGCCGTTCCCGCGCATCGGCAACCCGTGGGGCCGCGGCGAGCGCAGCTCGTGGCTGCACCTGCTGCGGCAGGAGAACGTGCTGACCGACGCGTTCCGCTGGACCCGAGCCCACTCCTGATGGGGACCGCCATGCCGCTGTCCGTTGTCGTCCCGGCCCACAACCAGGCGTACAGCCTGGAACTGGCCCTGGGCTCCCTCGCGCGGCAGACCCTGCCGCGCGAGGAGTTCGAGATCGTCATCGTCGACGACTGCTCGACCGAGGATCTCGGCTTGGTGGTCGACAAGTTCGCTGCTGTGCTGGACATCCGGCACCTGCGCAACGAGGTCAACCTCGGTCGGGCCCGCACCCGCAACCGGGGGATCGCGGCGGCCTGCTGGAGCGCTATCACCGGTTCGCCGACCGGCCGGCCGGGCACATCCTGCTCTGCCGCCGGCTCGAACCGGAGTGAGGCTCGCTGTCCTCGTTGGCGGGCGGCGACTTCCCGGCCGCGCACAGCATGCTGGAGCAGGATCCGCGCTACCACCTGGGCTTCGAGCCGGAGACGTTCCTCGACAGCCGCACGCCGTGGCTTTTCGCCTTCTGCAACAACATGTCCGTGTCGCGCAAGCTGCTCGACACGGTCGGCGGCTTCAACGAGGACTTCCGTCGCTGGGGTTACGAGGACAACGAGCTGGCGTACCGGATCTCCAGCACCACGGCCGCGCGTCCGGCTACTTCCAGTACGACGCCGACGCCCTGATGTATCACCTGCCGCACTGGCGCAACTGGAGGGTGGACTGGGCCGGCGCGCAGGGGTACGTGCCGTACATGAAGGAGCGGTACCGGCACTTCGACGTCGAATTCCTCGGTGCCCCACCGCAGGTCCTGGCGCGGATGGTGCCGTACTACGAGCGGTGCCTGGAGGCGTTGCGCACCGCCGGCTCCGTCGTGCCGTCGTTGCCGTCCGCGGGACGGGAACTGTGGTTCGGCTTCGGGGTGGGGCGGAGCGGGCCTCGCTGCGATCACGCGGCGTCGGTCGACGAGGACAACCTGCACCTCATCGGCGTCTCGACGCCGTTCCCGGACTGGGCGTTCCACCGGGTGATCAACATCGGACCTGTGGCGGATGCTCAACGCCGCCGACCTGTCCGCGCTGCCGCTGGAGGGCTTCCGGCTGGCCGCCGACGTGACGCTGGTCTGGTCTTCCGCGGTGGACGCCCCGGTGGCCGGCGACCTGGGCTACATCGTGGCGATGCTGCGGCCGCATTGCCGGCTCGAGGTGGAGTCGGGGGAGGGGTTCGCGCTGCTGCACTGCCGGCCGCTGGCGGGCTGAGGCGCAGGTCACTTGACGTGGGTGAACAGGTCTGTCTACTCTCGGCCGAGGGATTGAACAGACCTGTCTACTCATTCACGGAGTGTGTGCCATGACCCAGGCCGTCACGCGGACCCGCGCCTCCCGGTCGGTCGGCGCTCATCGGGGATCGACCACAGCGGGATCGAACGCGCCGAGATCGGGGACTCGGGGCACCGGGACGCTGGTGTTACTCGCCTCGGTGGTCATCTCGCTGCTGGCCGCGTCCAGCGCGCCGACCCCGCTCTACGCCGTCTATCAGGCCGAATGGGGCTTCTCGCCGATCACCACGACGATCGTCTTCGGCGTCTACGCGGTGTCGGTGCTGGTCTCGCTGCTCACCCTGGGAAAACTGTCCGACCACGTCGGCCGCAAGCCAGTGCTGCTGGTGACGCTGCTGGTCCAGGCGGTCGCGATGATCGTCCTGGCCACCGCCGGCGGCGTGCCGGCGCTGCTGGTCGCCCGCGTCGTGCAGGGTCTGGCCACCGGTGCCGCGGTGGGCGCGATCGGGGCGATGATGCTCGACGTCGACGCCAAGCGCGGCCAGCTGGCCAACGCCTTCACCCCGGGCATCGGCACCGGCACCGGCGCGCTGCTGTCGGCCGTGCTGGTGAGCTTCCTGCCGGCACCCACGCACCTCGTCTACTACGTCCTGTTAGGCGTCTTCGTGCTCCAGGTGCTGGGCGTGGCCGTCATCCGTGAAACGGTGACTCGCACGCCCGGCGCGCTGTCCAGCCTGAAGCCGGAGATCACCGTGCCGAAGGCGGTTCGGGCGCACCTGGTCGCCGCGACTCCGGTGCTGTTCGCCGCGTGGGCGCTGGCCGGTCTGTATGGCGCGCTCGGCCCGGCCCTGCTGGGCAAGCTGCTCGGCGGCAACAACACCATTCTGGCCGGTGTGCTGGTGTTCGGGTTCGCCGGGGTCGCCAGCTCGATGGTGCTGGTGCTGCGGGCCGTGAGCGCGACAGCGGTGATGCAGATCGGCGCGATCGCGCTGTTCGTCGGCGTCGCGGTCACGCTGCTTGCGCTCGGTCTGGGCTCGGTGGTGCTGTTCTTCGTCGGCACCGTGATCGCCGGCGCGGGCTTCGGGGCCGGCTTCCAGGGCGGCATCCGCATCGTGGTGCCCCAGGTCGCGCCGCACGAGCGGGCCGGCACACTGTCGCTGCTGTACGTCGTGTCCTACCTCGGCTTCGGTGTGCCGGCGGTGATCGCCGGCGTGCTGACCGTGGACGGCCCGGGCCTGTTCGGCGCGGCGACCATCTACGGCGTCGCGGTGATGCTGCTCGCCCTGCTGGCGTTGGCCGCCCTGGTGCGGGCGCGCCGGACCAGCGTGGCGTAATCTGAACAGATCTGTCTGGTATGTGGGAGTGATGTCAATGCCGACCAACTCGGGCCAGACGACCACCGGCCGACTGAGCGCCCGTGAGCGTCTCTTGGCCGCCGCGGACGAGCTGTTCTACAACGAGGGTGTGCACACGGTCGGCATCGACCGGGTCATCGAGCACGCCGGCGTGGCCAAGGCCTCGCTGTACAACACGTTCGGCAGCAAGGACGAGCTGATCCACGCGTACCTCAAGGCCCGGCAGGACCGCGTCGCCGCCCACATCATGGCGGCCGTCGACGCGGCCGACATGCCTCGGGAGAAGGTGCTGGCCACGTTCGAGGGCCAGAACGCCATGTATGCCGAGACCGGCTACCAGGGCTGCGCCTTCCACCGGGCCAGCGCCGAATCCCGGCCCGGCGACCGGATCGACCTGGCCACCCGGGACTACCGGGCCTGGGTCCGCGGCCTGTTCACCGACCTGGCCGAGCAGGCCGGCGCGCCCGACCCGGCGCTGCTGGCGACCCAGTTGCACATGGTCTTCGACGGCAACGGCATGGCCACCCGCAACGACCGCGGCCCGGCCAGCACCGCGGTCGCCAAGGCCGCGGCGGCGCTGCTGTTCGACGCCGCGCTGGCCTGACCTCAGGCCTCGAAGATCCGCCGCGGCAGGTCGACCAGCATGGTGTCGATCTGCTCCTGGGAGACGCCGTTGTCCAGCAGCCACGGGAGAACCACATCGCTCAGGTGCGTGTAGTTCCACTGCGGCATGGCCGCCCGCAGCTCCGGACCGGCCCAGTCGATGTAGCAGGAAGTGTCCTGCGACAACACCATCCGCTCGGCGTAGCCGCGTCGGACCAGCTCGGCCAGCGTCCCGGCCCGGGCCTCGAAGGTGGTGTCGAGATAGAGGCCGAAGCGGTCCATGCCCAGCACGAAACCGGCGTCGGCCAGCTTGCTCAGGTGGTCGACGTCGGTGCTGTCGCCGCTGTGCCCCAACACGATCCGGCCCGGGTCCACGCCCTCCTCGTCGCACATGATCCGCTTCACCTGCCAGCCGGTCTCGCTGCCGGGATGGGTGTGCACGGTGATCGGCGCGCCGGTCTCCAGGTGCGCCTTGGCGATGGCCCGGAACACCCGCTCCACGCCGGTGGTCAGGCCGGGCTGGTCGATGGCGCACTTGAGCATCGCGGCCTGCACGCCGGTGTCCGCGATGCCGTCGCGGAGGTCGCCGACGAACATGTCGACCATCGGATCGGGCAGGCGGGGATCAAGTGCCGGGCCGCGGTGCCAGAAGTAGGGCGGGGTGTCGCCGTAGGTGTAGACCCCGGTGGCGACCAGGATGTTCAGCGGCACCTGCTCGGCGATCCGCTTGATCCGTGGCACGTAGCGGCCCAGGCCGATCACCGTGAGGTCGACGATGGTCCGGATGCCGGTGTCGTACAACGCCTGCAGCTTGGCCACGGCATCGGCGACGCGCTGCTCCTCGTCGCCCCAGTCGCCCGGGAAGTTGGCCTGCACTTCGGTCGTGAGCACGAAGATGTGCTCGTGCATGAGAGTGGGGCCGAGTTGCGCGCTGTCCACGGCACCGCGCGCCGTCTGCACCTGTGACATGGGCCCAGACAACCAGCCGGACACCGTCCCCAGCACCCGGCAGAGACCTTCAGCGGACGTTCGTCACCCGAACGGCCACTCAGGCATAGGGATCGGTGACGTCACGCAGCCGGCCGAGCAGCTGCCGCAGCTGCGCCATGGGCCGCTTGCCCAGGTGGGCCTCCCATTCCGCCTCGACCTCGGCCACCGCGGCCGCCGCGATCGGCAGCGCCTTCCGGCCGCGGGCGGCGATGCGGACCAGGCGGGCGCGCTTGTCGGTCGGGTCGGGCGCGCGCTCCACCCAGCCGGCCTTCTCCAGCTGGTCGACCAGGAAACCGGCGGTCTGCTTGGTGACCTGGGCCTGCTCGGCCAGGTCGGTCAGGCGGGTGCCGTCGGGCCCGATCCGCTGCACGATCTTCATCTGCGCGGCGGTGATGTCGCCGTAGCCGGCCTTGGCGAGCGCGTCGATCACCCGGTTCTCCAGCCAGCGGTACGGGATGTACAGCAACAGACCGGTGTTGAGCCCGTCGTCGGCCACGACACCTCCTTGACATGGTCAGAGTCTCTGACTAGTTTGGTCAGAGTCTCGTACCAATATAGGGGAGGCGCGCGGTGGACCCCGAGCGGAGCTGGTTGGTTGTCGAGCAGGAGCGGCGGTATCTGGCCGACCTGCTGGAATCACTCGACGACCAGGACTGGGACCGTCCGTCGCTGTGCGCCGGCTGGCGCGTTCGCGACGTCGCCGCGCACGTGGCGCTCGCGCCGCAGCACCCGGGCACCGGGGCGATGCTGATCGAGGCGGTGCGGGCGCTCGGCCGGTTCAACAAGCTCAACCACGACATCGCCGTGCGCCACGCGTCGCACCCCGGCACTGACCTGGTCGCCGAGCTGCGCGCCCATGCCGGCTCGCGCCGGCTGCCGGTGGTCACGAACCTGGACAACATCCTGTTCGACACGCTTGTGCACGTGCAGGATGTCGCGATCCCGTTGGGGCGTCAGCATGCCATGCCCGTCGACGCGGCCGTCTACGGCGCGGACCGGGTGTGGCGGATGGGCTGGCCGTTCCACGCCAAGCGGCGGCTGGCGGGTTCCCGTCTGGTCGCGACCGATGTGGAGTGGCGGGTCGGCGACGGCCCGGAGGAGATCCGGGGGCCGATCGAGGCGCTGCTCCTGCTGCTCACCGGCCGGATCGCCACGGGCGATCGCCTGGAACGCGTCCGTCGCTAGCAGTCGCGGGCGAACTGCCACACGCCTTCGGCGTTGGCGCCCGGAACCGCGTTGTAGTTCCACCACTTGGCCAGCCAGAGATGGCCCTGGTAGGAGACGACCGAGCCCTGGTCGTACGCGGTGTTCTGCTGCCACTGGGCCACGACACACCGGTGCGTCGTGGTCGTCGGCTTGTGTGTGGTCGTTGTTGTCGTGACGTGCGTGGTGGTCGTCGCGCGGGTGGTCGTGGTGCGCCGCTCGGTCGCGGTGGTGGTCGTTGTCGTCGTCGGGGCCGGGGTGGTCGTGGTCGACTCCGTGGTGGTGATCGACGACGACTCGGCCAGCGGGGTGGCCGTGTTCGGGGTCGGCGAGGGCACCGGCTCCGCCACCCCCGGTTCGGGATCCGAGTCGAAGGTGTTGGTGGCCAGGAAGATCAGCACCGAGCACACCAGGGAGCCGGCGGTCGCGGCCCACACCAGCAGCCGATCGTGCCGGCGGACGTCACCGCCCGGGGGCTCGGGATCCATCGGGTCCATTGCGGCGGGAGCATACGCCCGGGGTCGGGACCGTCCGCGACCGACTCGCCGCGATGATCCGGCCGGTCACGTCCGGAGTTGCGGTAATGCGAGTCACCAATGCGGTCGAAAGGGTACTCGAGACAAACTCAGGGGACTCCATTGCGTGGTGGGAGTTGTGGTTCGTGGCTAGCGTCGAACCCGGAATCGCCCTCCCGAAGGAGTCCGCAATGAAGCGCGGAGTCGCGGTCAAAACCGGCCTCGCCGCCGGTTTCGCCCTCCTGCTGACCGCCAATACCGCCGTGGCCGCACCGAATTCCGACCTCGCCGATCGGGCCAATGCCGGCTGGTTCGCGGCCACCGCCCAGTTGATTTCCGCGCAGCCGCACGCCGTGGTCGAGACCGCCGGCGGCAGCGCCCTGATCGTCAGCGGCTTTCCCCAGGCCCGGCCAACGGCGTGTTCGGCATCTCGGTCGACCCCGATCCCGGTCAGCTGGCGGCATTCGCCGACGAACTGCCGTCCTACCACATGCCGTGGGTTGTTCGGGTGCGCGGTGACGTGTCGTCCGACTCCGTCGCGGCCCAACCAGGGCTACACCGTGCTCGCCGCCTCGGCCGCCCTGCGCGACTCCTTCGTCCACGGCGCCAACCTCGCCGTCGCGCCCGGCGACCCCACCGTGCAGCCCGTGCTCGACGCCCTGCACTTCCGCGCCGTCGACACCTGGACGACGTTCTCCTGAACCCGGGCTCCTGGATCCGGGCTGTTGAACCCCGGCTCCTGATCTCTGGACACGAGCGAGCGCCGGCGGTTTTCCGCCGGCGCCCGGTTCGTCTCTCAGTGCTCGACGAACATCTCGAAGTCGTTGTGCCCGTCGCAGAAGGTTCGCTGCACCGGGATGTTGACCAGTTCGTGCCAGTAGTTGTTGGTGTCGAGGCCCCAGATGCCCTCGTGCGTCAGGGCGACGCACTTCTGCCGCCCCGGCGGGGTGTTCGGCGTGGTGATCGTCAGCGTCAGGCTGGTGAGGTCGTTCCACCACAGCGGCTGACCCGGCGCCGGACCGCCCAGCAGGTTGACGCTGGTGTGGGTGTTCTGGAAGTCGCCCCACGCCTGCAGATGCGTCTGGTCGGCCTCGCAGCCGTTGTTGTTGGTGCGGACCAGCCGGCTCCAGGTGTCGGCGCCGGACACCGGGTTGCGCCAGCGCGCGGTGACCCAGGCCGGGATGCAGGCGTTGGTGTTGGACAGCTCGCCCACGTCGAACCACATGTTGAACGCCTTGAACTCCACGCCCCCGATCATTGCCACGGATCCGCCGCTCGCGACCGGCGCCGGCGACGCGGCCGCCGTCCCCAGTCCGGTGAACAACAGCGCCACGGCCAGCACCGTGGTCACTGCCCCCTTGATGCCCCTCATGCTTCTCCCTCGCCACGTATGTGCGTGATCGACAAAAGCCACCACT